>CAYWFM010000001.1:0-112357 GCA_964457915.1 uncultured Candidatus Saccharibacteria bacterium
CGTTGGCCATAGGAGCAAGAGTTTCAGCAGAGGAGAGCGGGATGCTGAAGTCGCTTGCACTCACAAACGGTGAGAGCCGTGCTCCAGCATCGAGCTTTTGCGCCAACTGCTGATATTCGTTAATGAGTATCGAGCCAGTATCCTGAGCTATGCCGTTTCGAGTTGTGAGCAATCTTGTTTGGGTGATGAGGGAAAAAACGAGCGCCAACGCCTCCTGCATAGTAGCGGTATCTGCCACCATATTCACAATAACGCCCGGCAACACTGCGGCTTGTTCACGCAACGTATAAAAGTCATCACTGACATCTTCTGGAGCATGCTTGGTGAGCACCACGAGCACATGGGCTATGCGCTCTGCTTTAAGGAAGCAAAAATACCAATCACTACGTCCTTTAAAAAGACTTGATTTGATAGCAAAATTATGGAAGTTGTCAGGAGTTTCGGACATGTAGTTTGTCTTATTTGAGACCTAGACTGTCTTAAAGACTATATGCGACAAACGTCTAAGACTCATGTCGTATAGAGTACCATGCCACACTAACTCGGAAAACAACCCTGCACATTGGGAGTATCTTTGATATGATTGTAAAGAAAAATGGCCAAGAAAAACGGTAAAAAAGATAGGGATCGTAAGCCTGCTCTCCCTCAGGAAACAAAACGTGCGATTATTGTTATCACGCTTGCGATTGTTGGTGTCTTTCTGCTCCTTGCTGCATTTGGTGCCGCGGGCGTTGCTGGGAGCGACACGTACCATTTATTTGACTACCTTTTAGGAATCGGCTATTTCTTGCTCCCCATACTCTTTTTTGTGCTGGCCGGGGGTGCGCTTAAAGAAGAGTCTTCGGGCTTTACGGTAACCAAGGGCGTGGCGAGTCTTGTTTTTTTTATCGCAGGACTAGGCTACGTCGATTTGGTAGCTAACCGCGGAGGTCTCTTGGGTGGGTTTATAGCTAACCCTGCAGCACACTATTTTGATATATATGGAGCGCTGGTGCTTTTGGGTGGACTCGCGCTTATCTCTCTTTTGGTGCTTCTTGAGGGTAAAATCTCTCTCGAGCTTTTTAGCCTCATAGGCCGCGCGGTGCTTGCGGGTCCGCGTGCTCTTGTGCGTCGTTGGTATCCAGAGAAATCTACAGAGCCGGCAGTACACGGACTACCTGAGAGTGATAATGAGGAGGAATCCTCTGAAGACGAGAA
Organism: uncultured Candidatus Saccharibacteria bacterium; assembly: GCA_964457915.1. Lineage (GTDB taxonomy): Bacteria > Patescibacteriota > Minisyncoccia > Phycocordibacterales > SBAW01 > GWA1-54-10. The sequence continues at coordinate 1,198 of CAYWFM010000001.1, forward strand.
TGCCGAGGATGAGGAACCTAAGCACCGAGAAGCACCACTGCACACGCCCGCCATCGCAAGCGCGAAGGAGACGCAGGCAAAACGCTCTGCAGAGGCACTCAAAGCCCTTTTGGGCCAATACACTCCCCCACCACTCTCACTGCTTGAGCGCGACAAGGGTCGCCCGGGAGTGGGCGATATAAAAGGCAACGCAAACATCATCAAGCGCACACTCGCAAACTTTGGGATTACCGTAGAGCTCGATGAGATCTCCATTGGCCCTTCGGTCACTCGCTACGCGATTAAACCTGCCGAGGGTGTGCGCCTACAAAAAATTGTGTCGCTCCAAACCAATCTTGAGCTTGCTCTTGCTGCCCATCCAGTGCGCATAGAGGCGCCCATCCCAGGTAAGTCGCTCGTTGGTATTGAGGTACCTAACTCGGCCAAGGTAACGGTGGGCTTGGGCACACTTTTGGAGGCCCCTGAATTTTCTAATTCATCCAAACCACTGTTGGTGGCTCTGGGGCGCGACATTGCTGGCAGCAGCCACTTCGCTAACGTAGCAAAGATGCCCCACATACTCATCGCAGGAGCTACGGGTTCGGGCAAGTCAGTCACCATTCATGCCGTTATTAATAGTCTTTTGTATCGCTGTGGGCCTCAGCAGCTGCGGTTCCTCATGATCGACCCTAAACGTGTCGAACTTACCCTCTACAACCGCCTGCCCCACCTCCTCACGCCGGTTATTACTGACCCGAAAAAAGCTATTGCCTCGCTGCGCTGGGCGGTCAAAGAAATGGAGCGACGCTATACCATCCTTGAAGAAGAGCGGGTACGCGACATTGAGTCATACCATCAGAACGTACTTGCCCCAGCCCTAGAAAAACTACGTGCGGGAGATATGCCTGAGAACGATTCGCCCGCAAGTAGCGTGCCTGAGGCTATGCCGTACATTGTGGTCGTTATCGATGAGCTCGCAGATATTATGCAAACCTTCCCCCGCGAGCTCGAAGCGGCTATTGTGCGCCTCGCCCAAATGAGTCGGGCTGTTGGTATACACCTTCTACTCTCAACACAACGCCCCAGCGTCAACGTTATTACTGGGCTCATCAAGGCAAATGTCCCGTCGCGCTTGGCACTGCAAGTCGCCTCACAGATTGACTCGCGCACCATTCTTGACCAAGGTGGCGCAGAGAAACTTTTGGGTGCTGGCGACATGCTCTATCTTGGCGGCGAAATGGGCAAGCCGGTGCGTTTGCAGAGTGCATTCATCGGCGAGACGGAGGTTAAAAAGGTGACTGACTTTATCTCCAAACACAACGAGGCCGAGTTGCCGATAGATATGGGTGCCTCTCAAAACTCAGTCCCCGGGCTTGGTGGATCTTCTTTCAGTGGAGGCGACGAGGAAGAGGTTGATGATGATATGTATGAAGCTGCGCGCCAAGCGGTCATCGAAGCACAAAAAGCATCTACCTCTTACCTGCAGCGAAAGTTGCGTGTTGGGTATGCTCGCGCCGCTCGTCTTATCGATATTCTTGAAGAGCGTGGAGTTATTGGGCCAGGCGATGGCGCGAAACCACGTGAGGTGATTGAGAAACCGGGCGGTATGACAGAAACTTCTCCGGAAGAGCTATGAGGGGCATTCTCATAGCTCTTGTGGCCCTTGCTGCGCTTACGTATGCGGGCTTTGAGGCACGTAGATTACTACTAGGGCCAGAGGTCGAGGTCACCTCGCCCCTACAAGGCTCAGCAACTTCGACAACCCTACTGGTCGTCTCAGGCACCGCCCGTGATGTATCTTTTCTCACCGTTGATGACAAGCCTGCTTTTACTGATGTTTCAGGCCATTTTTCGGTCACCCTTTCGCCGCCGAGTGGATATACTATAATCACGGTGGCTGCCGTAGACCGCTTTGGTCGGCGCACGCAGCAAGAGGTCGAGATACAGGTGCACAATTATTGTCCTATCAGCTAATTTTCATACCTATGGCAAAAAAAGATACGAAAAGTGCAGCCCCCGCTCCCAAGAAGGACACCTCGGCCATTGACGCAGCAATCCGCGAGATCAAAACAAAATTTGGCGAGGAAGCAATAATGAAATTGGGTGAGACTCCAAAAGTGGCAGTCGATGCTATACCCTCAGGTTCTATTGGACTCGATTGGGCGCTCGGTATCGGCGGCTATCCGCGAGGACGTATTATTGAAATTTTTGGTCCTGAGTCATCAGGAAAAACGACCCTCTCTCTCCACGCAATAGCTGAAGCTCAAAAGAAGGGCGGCGTGTGTGCATTTATCGACGCTGAACATGCTCTAGACCCTGAATACGCACGCAAAATTGGGGTAAAGCTCGATGAGCTCCTTATTAGCCAACCAGACACCGGCGAGCAAGCACTTGAGATCGTTGAGAGCTTGGTGCGCAGTGGCAAAGTAGATATTATTGTCATCGACTCGGTGGCTGCGCTCACTCCAAAAGATGAGATCGAGGGCGACATGGGCCAAAGCCATGTGGGCAAACAAGCGCGCCTTATGTCACAAGCTCTGCGCAAGCTCACTGCTATTACCGCTAAATCAAAAACGGTCGTTGTCTTCATTAACCAAATCCGCATGCAAATTGGTGTGATGTTTGGCAACCCAGAGACAACTCCAGGCGGCAAGGCGCTGAAATTTTATACCTCTGTTCGACTTGATATACGCCGCATCGCCCAAATTAAAAAAGGTGAAGAGGTTGTGGGCGGCCGCCACCGCGTGAAGGTAATAAAAAACAAAGTTGCTGCCCCCTTCCGTACCACCGAGTTCGACCTCCTCTACAATGAAGGCGTCTCGAGCGAAGGCGAGCTCTTAGCGCTTGGCGAAAAATTTGGTTTCGTTAGCAAGAGCGGCGCCTCCTACAGCTATCTACCTAAGGATGGTGAGAAAGTGGCACTCGGCCGCGGCTACGACGCCTCCCGCACCTTCCTTCGTGAGAACAAGAAGATAGCGAGCGAGCTTCTTAAAGATATCCGCAAAGCCTTTAGCGAAGGGGCTATCGCTGGCAAAACCCCCGAGCGCGACGCAGAGTAGTTAGGCGAAGCGAGGGACAACGCGGAGGGCGCGAGCAAGGTCCGCAAGCATGAAGAGGAGCGCGACGCTCGCGAGGAGTACGGTCCCCTGCACCACATGGCTTGTGTTCACAAAGGCAACGATGGAAAAGTTGAATATATTTGCCAAACCACCCTCCGCAACTGAAATAAAGTTGCGCTCCACACTTGAAAGTGACACGAACATCGTTAAACTAAACGCGCTTGCAAACAGTGCGTAGCACTCAAGCGCCGTGCGCGATAGCAGTTTGCGTGCAAGGTAGATTCCCGCAACTCCTGCCATAACTTTGTCTTCAATCTTAGTCATATGATTTAGTCGAAATCATGCCGCGTAATCGTCCTTTGGACGCGGCTTGTTAATAATCTTATAGATCTTCTCAAACTCTCGCTTTGCACGGTGCACTCGTGTCTTTATCGCCCCAACACTCACCCCCTCCTCTTTCGCTATCTCCTCTTGTGGCCTCCCCTCAATAAAGAAAGCGGTGAGCACACTTGCAAACAGAGGTGGCATGCGGCTGAGCACTGAGGCGACCTCGTCCTGGAACTCTCTCTTCTCGAACTGGCGAAGATTCTTGTCGGGGATGAGCTGCCAGATCTCTTCGTCGAGCTGCGCCGAGTGGAGACCCTCGCGTTTGCGCTTGGCGTAATGGGTTAGTGCTGTGTTAATAAGAATACGGTAGCCCCACGAAGAAAACTGGGCGCCTTCCTGCTTTTTAAACTTCGCCGCGTTCATGTATATCTTCACAAACGCCTCTTGCACAATATCTTCAGCCTCCTTCTCATCGCGCACAATACTCATAGCCTTGCGCAAGAAGGGTCCTTCATATTTGCGCACCAACTTGGCAAAGAACGACGGGGTTGAGACCGAGGCACTCAAAATATCCTCGTCCGAAAGAGACTCTTGGGGAGCTTCCTCTGTGAGGTATTCCTTCATAGTCACACTGTACAACATCGCGCTGTTGCCTTCTAGAACTGGTCAAATGGCCAAAAGTTTCATAGAATGGCCAGCATGTTGGAATACAATGAAATTTTGCCCAAAAAGGTCATCCTTTTGGAAGGAGAACCGTATGAAGTGCTTGACGCACACGTCTTTCGTAAACAGATGCGCAAACCGGTGAATCAGACGAAGCTGCGCCATCTTATCACCGGTAGAGTGACCGAGCAGGCTTTTCATCAGATGGAGAAAGTTAACGAAGCTGATCTCTCAACCCGTGAGGTGAAGTATCTCTATCACAACAAAGGTGAGTATTGGTTCTGCGCGGCAAATAACCCGGGAGATCGATTTGAGCTCGCTGAGGAAATCATTGGCACCGCTGGCCAATTCCTCAAACCAAATTCTGTTATTGAAGCCCTCGTATTTGATGAAAAAATCATTTCAGTCAAAATGCCGATTAAGGTAGAACTCATCGTAAAAGAGGCACCTCCAGCAGTGCGCGGCAACACCGCCCAAGGCGGCACCAAACAAATCGTGCTCGAGACAGGCGCTACTGTTAACGCTCCCCTGTTTATTAATGAAGGCGACCTGGTGCGCATCAACACCGAAACCGGGAGTTACGTCGAGAGAGTCGATAAGAAATAGCAACTCTCCGAACCAAAAACCCCGCCATGTGGCGGGGTTTTTGGTTCATACACTCTTTGAGTTAACGTATGATATAAGGCAAAAGCGCCATGTAGCGAGCGCGTTTAATGGCCTCTGCGAGAGCACGCTGGTTAGCGGCCGAGAGACCGGTGCGGCGGCGCGACAAAATTTTGCCGTGCGGATTGATGAATTTGCGCAGCGTCTCAACATCTTTGTAGTCGATGCGTTGGAGCTGGACGTAATTATCTTTTGGCATACTAATAAGATTTACTACTAAAGTGTCCTAGGCACATCTAGAACGGTATATCGTCAGGGTTAATGTCTTCTTGCGGATAGTCTATCGCGTCGTCTTTAGGGGCGCTCTGTGGAGCTTCATACCCTCCCTCACTTCGCTCGGAGCCTCCGGCGCCAGAGCCACCTCCAGCAGCGCGTGGGCCAAATTGGACCACATCAGAGACCACCTCAGTGCGGTACTGCTTACCCTTGTCTGAGTCCCAGCTGCGGGTTTGCAGGCGCCCTTCGATGTAGACCGAACTCCCTTTTTTGAGATACTGCGCACAGATGTCAGCCTGCTTACCAAAGACCACAATATTGTGATATTGCACCTCTTCTTGCTTCGAGCCATCCTGCTTGCGGTAGACGCGATTTGTAGCGATTGAGAATGAACACACGTTACTCCCCGACGGCAAAGCTCGGACCTCTGGGTCGCGAGTAAGGTTGCCGAAGAGCATTACCTTGTTGATATACATATAGCGTTAGTTAACCAAAGCGTCGATCGACTTATCGAGCTCTTCCTCAGATACCTCGGCCTTTACCTGGACCTCGGTCTGTGGCTTATGAATCACTTCGCCCTCAAGACGTGTTGAAGCAAAGACAGCACGGCGCGGGTTCGAAACATCCTCACGCTCAGTGTTGATGACGAGATACCGCAGCACCTCTGGCATTGCGCGAAGCGCTGCTTGAAAAGCAGGGATCGTGTCACGCTCGGCGGCGAACTTGATAAAGCCAAAATAGCTTTCAGTGTACTTTTCGCGCTTACCCTGCACAGAGCGCTCCACCTGGTAGGCAAGCGTCATGCGCACAGGAAACTGCTCGGAGATGACCTCGGCGCCGTTTATAAGGCCGCGGATCTTCTCAAACACTGCTGCTACTCCATCCTCAGGGATGGTAGGAACGAGATGAAACCCTGCTTCAAAAACAGGGGTCGTACCTGCCTGTCCGGTAGGCAGGCTCTTCGCTTGGGATAACTCCGCTTGTGCGGAATGCGACTTTTCAGTCATGGGCACACCTTACCACAGTGAGAGATATTTGCAATCAGAGCCTTAATGAGCTGCCACACCAAAGACGCGAGTAGCGTTTTCTACCGTCGCCTTGGCAACCTCCTCCTCGGAAAGGCTTTTCACGGCAGCGATCTTGGCGACGATATGTGGGATATAGAGAGGCTCGTTGCGCTTACCGCGGTTAGGGACTGGCGCCGCAAATGGCGAGTCGGTTTCAGAGAGCATGCGGTCGGTCGGACACGCTTGGATAGAGTCGTCGTAGTCGGTCGTGTAGGTAATGGGTCCAGGGAACGAGAGGTAACAACCGAGGTCGAGATATTTCCCCGCCAGCTCACCCGAGCCGGTAAAAAAGTGGATGACGACTGGAATGGTAAGCTTGAGCTCACCGAGGATTTCGAGCATGTCGTCATGGGCGTTGCGACAGTGGATGATGAGCACCTTGCCTAACTCTTGGGCTAACGTTGCTTGGGATACAAATCGCTCGCGCTGCGCTACTTTTTCCTCCGGCGTACCACCACTGCGAAAATAGTCGAGCCCGCACTCACCTATCGCGACCACTTTCGGGTCGCTCGCGAGCTCACGATACTTCGCCACATCAAATTGCTCCTCCAAGTTATCGTTTGGATGCAAACCAACCGACGCCCATAAAAAGTCGTGCTTGCTCGCCAACTCTATAGCCTGCTTACTCTCCTCAAAATCGGTGCCAATCACCACCGCCCCAAATCCTTCATCCCTCATACGCACAAGTACTGCTTCCCTATCTTGGGCAAACTGCTCCATATAAAGGTGACAATGTGCATCGAAGTATTTCATAACTAAATTTTCTGATACGAAAACTGTTGTAATTGTTTTTCAATGTCGCCGTATGACTTGCCACACAATATACCGCCTGCAATAAATTTTTCCTGGGTTACTTCTACCAAACAAAAATCTGGGGCAATAAAGGCATCTTTTTCAGCAATTGATGAAAACTCAACATCAACTAATACCAACCCCTGCAAAGCATCTTGGAATACATCTATTTCATACTGTATTCCTTCATGCAGATAGTAATACCGAATTTTGTGAACACGCTTTCCTTGGAGTGAGTTTAGTTCAGCAAATTCAGCCTCAGTTAGTGGTATGGTGGTTTCGATTTGTCGCGACGCATCTCCCTCAACCACAGGCTGTTTTTTGGTCATCTCAAATGATGACCCGGATTTTCTTAGGCGCAACACTGGGTGCTCTGTGGTACTAGGCAGATAGATATCGAGAATCTCTTTGCTGGGCGCGGCAAGCATCTCAACAGAGACCTTTTTGGCTAAATACGTCCGTTCAAGTTCTTCCATCTTACTCTTTACGGGGGAACAAATTTTCAGGCTTTTTGTTTTCCTTAATTGCTTCCAAAATCTTTTCGCTAGTTTGGGGCATGAACGGTTGCAGAGCTTCCGCAACAGTTTTAACAGTGCGCACTAGGTCACGAATTATATCTTCACCTTGCGTTCGGTCTGTTTTAATAAGTTTGAATGGTTCCTTTTCAGTAATTAACTGGTCTGCGTGCTGAATTTCAGACCAAATGTAATCTAAAGCCTCATTTACTTTAAACCCCTCCATCGCTTGTTGAATATTTCTTTCAAGCCCGGTTGGTCTGGTTGATTCGATAATGGGAGTTACTACATTATTTTTCTCCGCCATCTGCATGACGCGAGCAACAAGATTACCTAACCCGTTTACCAAATTACCGTTATACGCCTCCTTAAAACCTTCATGTGTAATGTCGCCATCATCGAACGGCGAGATGTGACGTGCGAGATAGTAGCGTACCGCTTCGGTGCCATATTCACTAATTAATTCTTCCGGGTCAATGACATTGCCGAGCGACTTGCTCATCTTTTTACCACCCGATGTTATAAAGCCGTGTACAAGGAGGGTTTTAGGCAGTGGCAAGCCAGCAGAGAGGAGCATGCCCGGCCAAATAGCTGCATGGAAACGCAAAATATCTTTACCGATAACATGAGTGCCTGGCCAAAATTCTTTGTATAACTCATTATCTTCCCTTCCATACCCAAGAGCAGAAATATAATTTGTAAGTGCATCGCACCACACATACATTACTTGAGTATCATCTCCCGGCACCGGGATACCAAGCCCTGCGGGCCAATCCGAGCGACGGGGGCGCGAAAAGCTCACATCCTCAAGCCCGCTTTCGAGCAGCGAGAGAATTTCGTTTTTACGTGTCTCCGGGATTATCTGCAATTCGCCAGATTCTATCTTTTCTTTTATAGGCTGCGTATATTTTGAAAGTTTAAAGAAATAATTTTCCTCCTTCAAAAATTGTGGCTCGACCCCATGGTCAGGACATTTCCCATCAACTAGATCTTTCTCCGTGATGAACGCCTCATGACCTACACAATACAAGCCCTCATACGCTTTTTTATATATGTCGCCCGAAGCAACCAGTTTCGTCCATAGTAGCCGCACCCCCGGCCAGTGCTTTTCTTGGTCGGTAGTGCGTATAAATTGATCGTAGGATATTTCGAGATTACGAAAAAGAGTAGAAAACTTTGCAATAATTTCGTCCAGAAATTCTATCGGTTCTTTGCCCTCTTTGCGGGCAGCGTCGACCATTTTCTGTGTGTTCTCATCCGAGCCGGTGAGGAAGTAGGTCTTTTCACCTTGCAGGCGATGGTAGCGCGCCAAAACATCAGTGAGTGTTGTGGTGTACGCATGGCCCATGTGGAGCTTGGCGTTGGGATAGAAAATGGGCGTGGTTATGTAAAACTTTTTGTCTGCCATTGTTTGAGGCTACTGTGGTGGACCGCTCTCGTCAACTCTCCGGTGCAAGCTCGGGTGGGAGCACGGCGCGCTTGCGCTTGTCGACATCAGCGACCAACTCTTGGATTGCAGCGGCAATTGGCACCGAGAGGAGCACGCCGAGGAATCCAAATAATTTAAAGCCCACAAGAAGCGCGAGAATGACCAAGAGCGGTGGCACACCAACTACTTTTTTAACCACCACTGGGTAAATGAGGTTTGCTTCAAACTGCTGCACTACGACATACAAGCCCATAACCAGCAGTGCTTCGGTGACCCCTCCTGAGGTAAATGCAATAATAACGCCCGGGATAGCGGCAAGGATTTGACCAAACACCGGGATAAGTTCGAAGACACCTGCCAAAACCGCGAGTAAGAGTGCGTACTTAATACCTAAAATGGTAAGTCCAAGAAAGAGGAGGAGGCCAACGATAGCTGCCAAAATGAGTTGTCCTTGCATCCACTTCCCTATCTTGTCTTGGGAGCGTCTCCACAGGTCGAGCACGTACGCCTCGTGCTTCACGGGTGTAACTATGCGCAAGAAATCGTCTACGCCCGTCTCTTCAACGGCGAAATAAAAAGAAAAGACGACAACCAAAATGAATGATGAGAGGCCACCGAAAAATGCTGAGAGCGTCGAGAACACCCCGCCGGTTGATGACTCAAGTGTTAATGAAATACTGCGCAAAAGGTCAGCTGATGAGAGTGAGTTAAATCCGTTCCACGGCAAAAGCCCATGCGTTACATCAGCGACACTGATGCTAGAAAGGGTTGCCGGCAATTGACCCAAGAACCCAGCAGCATCATTAAGCACAGGTGGAATGAAAATAAATAGAATACCAAAAAATACAATTGCTATGAGGAGATATATGAGAATAACAGCAACCAATCGCGAGATTTTAAGAAACCGCCTCAAACTACGCACCCCCGGCTCAATTGAAGAAGCTATAACGATTGCGGTGAGCAAGATGAGCACTATCTCGCGCAGGTACCACAGCGCGGCAAATAGCACCAAAAAAAGGAGCGACGTCACAATAGTCCCCGCGGTAATGGTGACTCGTAGATCTCTGTCAGGCATACGCCCATCCTACCACACCGGCATATTTCTGACAGAAGAGTGCGTACGCGGCTATTACTTTTTTATATACGACACGAGTTCGCGTATAGGTACGCGCACCTGCTCTCCCGTGTCCCGGTCACGCACCGTGACTGTGTCTTTGTGCTCTGGTGCCTCTCCGAGCGTATCGAAGTCGATAGTGATGCAGTATGGGGTGCCAATTTCATCCTGGCGGCGATAGCGCTTGCCGATGTTGCCATTGTCGTCCCATACAATCTGGGGAATCTCCTTCTTGAGCTGCAGATATACTTCGCGCGCTTTTTCTACTAGCTCTGGTTTGTTTTTAAGAAGCGGAAAGACGGCAGCTTTAACGGGCGCCACGTTGGGTTTAAATTTGAGATACACGCGCTTCTCTCCACCAAGTTCGTCTTCGGTATAGGCAGAAGCAAGAACCGCTAAAAGCGCACGCTCCACACCAAACGAAGGTTCAATAACATGTGGCACGAATGGCTCCTCCCCTTCTTCACGATATGAAAGATCGGCAGTTGAACCCGCTTGGTGTGCAGAAAGGTCAAAGTTGGTGCGATATGCCAACCCAAAAAGCTCTTTGCGACCAAAGGGAAAATCGAATTCAAAATCAATGGTGCGTTTTGAATAGTGAGCCCTGTCCTCCGCAGCCACTTCAAGTTCGTGTACCCCTTCCTTTTTTATACCGACGGCATATATAAATTCATGCACATCTTTACGCCAGTTTTCGAAATGTTCTTCCCAACTATCGGGGCGCACAAAGTACTCGATCTCCATCTGTGAAAATTCACGCGAACGGAAAATGAAGTCGCGCGGCGCAATTTCATTACGAAACGCTTTGCCTATTTGTGCGATACCAAACGGAAGTTTGGGATGCAGAGAATCCACCACATTCTTAAAGTTCACAAAAATACCACCTGCGGTTTCTGGTCGGAGATAAGAAACAGAACCTTCAACCGCTCCAATCTCTGTCTTAAACATCATATTGAATGGTTGCACCTTACCCCAATTGTTCTTGCCACACGATGGACAGTTGGGCAGCTTTTTTTCAACTACCGCATCCGCTATCTCCAAATTAGAGCTAGCTGCAACAAGATGGTCTGCACGAAATCTATTTTTACAGTTTAAACACTCAACCAATGGGTCGGCAAAACCAGCAGTGTGTCCGCTCGACTCCCAAACCTTCGGGTGCATGAGAATAGCAGCATCCACGCCATACATATCGTCCCGACTTTCAACAAACATGCGCCACCAGAGGTTTTCAATATTTTTTTTCAGTGCCACCCCGAGCGGACCATAGTCCCACGTACCCGCAAGCCCGCCATAAATTTCAGACCCTTGATACACAAAGCCGCGGCGCTTGCACAGGGCTACTATTTTTTCCATCGTGTCGTTTGCTGCCATAAATGCTACTTTACTGCTTTGGCGCAATATTTGCCATGTTGTTGGTATAGCTTGCTGAATCTCCCGAGAGCGCCGTGGTTGGGGCTGGTGCGCCGGTAGAAATACCTACCTGCGCAAAGCGATCCTGGCCGGTAAATCCGGTTGCATTAACAAGCATAGGGGTGCCGCCAACCTGTGAGGTGCTCGGAGTGAGCGCGATTTGGAATGCGGCAGTTTTCGCTGCGATACTATACCCGGTCCCCGCTTTAACGTCTCCCAAACTCCACGTGACCGTGCGGGTACCAGAGTCATAGGTAATACCACTACCCTGCTGCGCGGTAACGTACTGTACATACGATGGCAGTGTCGTTTGTGCCACAGCATTTGCAACAGTGTTTGATGGATTTTTCACCGTCCAGACAATGGTGTACGTGGTGGTTTTTTCAGCAACTGGCGGCATAGGGCCCGCGTTTTGGAATGGACCTGAGAAGTGGAGCGCTTGCACGGCAATGCTGGCTGCTGATGCGATGGAGGCCTCAATAGTGGCCGCTGAAGACACTGTCTCAGGAACACCCGACTGCCCTTCACGCACACCAGAAACACCAACCGCAAGGCTCACCGTTGGATTTACATACACAGTACCACCAGTACCCGGCGCGAGTGTGGTAAAGGTAAACTGCTCAGTACCCGAACCGCCCGGTGGGATAGAGGCGAGACTAGAGTCCTGATCTCGTGACCACACAATAGTTTGACTCCGCGATTCATAAAAACCGTTTGCTGCAGTAATAGAATTATTGTCTATCATCGGGCCCGAGAATGAAAGGCGCAGCTCGAGATTAGAGACGGGCACAGAAAGATTATTTTGCCACGCTATCGTGCCCTGGATCGTCTGTTGGCCAGTAAGAGATACTGTTTTGCCTGATTTGCCATTGAGTGCAATATTCGCCGTAACAAACGGTCGATGCACGGTGAGTGTTTGCGGCACAACAATAAATGGAACTCGAATGGTTGTCTCGGTTGGATCAGAGAGAGGACCAGCCACAAAGCGAAAGACTCTTTCTTCACCATCCTGCCCTTCGATACTACCTCTGAGATGTACCACTTTTGAATCACCTGGTTGGAGCGTACCCAAGCGCCACGTCGTGCCTCCCGTATCAGCAGTAGGGTTAGTACTCACGACCGAAAAACCAAAAGGATACTGTCCCTGGAGTGCAACATCAGCAATAGGGGTGTTCGCATTACTCGTCACCGTAACATCAACGCCAAACTGCTCGCCTGCTATCGCTTCAGCGGGCGCTTGAATTGAAATAGATACCGGTGAAGATCCAAGGGTGAAACTTGCTTCAGCAGGCTTTTGAAAAACGGAATTGGAGTTTGGTACAGAATACGAAAGATTGGCCGCAAGACGTTGCGTAGAACCTTCTTGACCATAAAATACCGCGGTGACGGTCCGCTTTATTTGTTGACCAGGGGCAATGCTGCCGATCGTGATTTTTTCATGCGTGAGCGGTTTGGTCTGGTCCGTTGGATCTCGGGTGCCATCTGGGTAATCGATCGATAAATCAGCAAGCTGCAGCGGTGATTGGTTACGATTGTCGATTATGATTTGGAAGGTTGCCGGCTTCCCCCCGTCAATAACCGTCGCGGCAATAACTTGTACATCAATATTTTTGGGAGAAATAGTATTATTCCCCTGAAAGATAATATAGGCAGCGACGCCAGCAGCACCAAGGAAAAACACCAGCGAGGTGAGGAAAAATTTTGTTGCGAACGATATACCCTTTTTTTTCATAACGATAGGCTCCAGTGTCTCAACATCAATAGGACGAGTGGGCCCACTCTCTATTGTAGTATCTTTCCACGCCACCGGTGGCCGTATGTCCGACATCGGTGAAAGTGGCGATCGCTCATCAGGGTCTGCCTGGGCGGGCTTCTCACGCGAATAGAGTGAGTCTTTGAGTTCCTCTATTGAGTCTTTTTTGGTATTTCCCTTCCCAGCCATATAAAAAAGTATACACGACTATAGCCCCGAAGCGCTCAAAGATTCATTAATGACACGCACAAGGGTGCGACGCTCCTGCTTCGCACGCTCAATACTCTCGGGTGTATAGCCGTTCGTTACAAACCAAGTACTGTGCGGTGTTTGTGGCACATACCCAAGACTCGTCAAAAGCTGCAACACGAGAATACACTCGAGAGCCTCTGCATCTTCATCTGAAGAAGCACTGCCAAGTATCCGCAAACCCTCCCGCACAAGCGTATACAACTCTGAGGACTTCTCTTCTCCATGCACCAGCCGTAGCAACAGTCGTGCAACTTTTGCTTGCTGGTGGGCACGCGCTGTTTCAGCCTCCAGGCGTTCGACCGCCTCAACACCAACAAGCTTCCACTCATTTCGCCCTCGCAATAGACTGTAGCGTGCCTCGGTGAGCATTTCGAGTCCGTATCGGAGTTTCGACACTTCGCTGCGCGCAGAACGTGCCGAAGCGTGGAGGAGCCCGAGCTCTTCAGTAAGGAGCGTGACCTGTGTATTAGCTTCACCCACCCCTCGCTTACGTAGTACAAGGGCGCGAGTCACCTGTATCTTATGCATCCTTCTGGAGCTCGAGCACTAGCGGGAATGGTGCGAAACTATGTTCCCCACCCTCTTGTAGTACGATACTCTCAAGATTTGTTTCTTCTACGATAATAGTTTCAAACTTCTCAAAAAATTGCTCACCTTCAGAGTTTGTTGCAACAACGAGTTTTGGTCTGTCGGCGATCGTGAGGCCGCTCTGCTTGCGCAAATCTTGAATAGCGCGGATAAGATCACGCAGAAGCCCCTCCTCTCGCAGTTCATCGGTGAGTGTTGTGTCGAGCTCAACCGCATCCTTTTTAAGCTTCGTGTCTACCCGAACCACTTTTACATTAACCTCATCAGCCACAATATCAAGAAGGGCCTCATGTGGTGCGAGCGATGATTCGCCTATCACCAGGGCCGCGAGGGGTTGGCGAATCTTGATCGTTGCCTTTTCACGCAGCTGAAGCGCCTGTGAAGCTACTGCGCGCACCTTCTTCATGTCTTCAATGAGTTGCACTTCGCCTTCCGACGCTTTGGCAAAGGAAGGCCACACTGAGAGGTGTACACTCTCGGCATCTTGTGCACCTTTCAAACGCTGATAGAGATCTTCGGCATAAAACGGCATAACTGGCGCCATCACATGGGCAACGGTGTGCAGCACGAAGCGCAGTGTCGACAGGGCTTCATCTTTTTCTTTTCCTTCCTCCTTAAAACGATCGCGTGAGCGGCGTAAATACCACGTCGAAAGATCGTCAACAAATTGCATAAGTGGCCGCGTCGCCGCATCAAGCTCGTATGATTCAAACCCTGCAGTGGTGTCGCGCACTAACTCGCCCAAGCGGGAGATGATCCACTTATCGAGGATATGATTGGAAGCGGGCGCAGTCGAAGAGTGCTGAAGAAAATGGTCTGGCCGAGCGGAGCGAGGAGATCCGAGGACCTTTTCGGAAACACTCTTCGACGGAGCATAAAGTTCATAGAAGCTGCGTACATTATCGAGACGCATCAGGAGCTTCTTAGCAACCTCCTCTACCCCACGCGCCGAGAAGCGCAGATCCTCGCCACGAATCACCGTTGATGAAAGGAGGTAATAGCGCAGTGCATCAGCACCAAATTTTTCTACTAACTCCATGGGGTCAGGATAATTCTTGAGTTTCTTGCTCATCTTGCGACCATCCTCAGCAAGCACGAGACCATTGGTCACCACCGCTCGGTAGGGACTCTTCCCAAAGAGCGCCACCCCAAGCACGATGAGTGAATAAAACCACCCGCGCGTTTGGTCGATCGACTCAGCAATAAAATCGGCTGGATACCCTTTCGCAAACCACCCGAGCCCACGCTTTGGATTAAACGAGGTTGTGTCATGCGGATAGTGGTGAGCGGCATACGGCATCGAACCGCTTTCAAACCAACAGTCAAAAACATCAGGCACACGCTTCCATTCACCACTCATGGCGTCGCCCAGAGGCACCTCATCAATGTATGGGCGATGCAGGTCGAGTTCAAACTTAGCGTTATGTGGGTAGGAGATAAATTCAATCTCGCGCCACTGTGCTGGCTCGAGCACCATGCGCAGGTGTTTTGGATTATGTAGTTCGTGGTGCGGCGTACGGTTCGCAACCTCAACCATGAGCCACGCTGGTGTACCGTGGGTCACGATGAGCACCTTCTTTCCACTATAGCGACGTTCAATATCAAAAAGAAAATCACCGACGCGCGCGAGCACTTGCGCATACGTCTCTCCCCCACCAACGGCGAGATTAAATTTGTCGGAGAATGTTGCGAAGACCGCCTGCCACTCGGCCAAAGGGAAGCCATTTTTTTCGCCAAAATGTACTTCTGCGAGACGGGTGTCGGTCATGATGACCGAGGATGCGAGCCCAAGTTCTTTAGCCATGAGTTTTGCGGTCTCTTGCGCACGGGCAATTGGTGACGCGACAATCATCGTGATGCCTACATCAGCAAACTCTTCGGCAGTCTTGCGAACCATCTCTTTACCCTGTTCGGTCAAATGGTTTTCAATATCATTTGATGAATTCACAAATCCCTCAACGTTACTTCGCGCTTCACCGTGACGCATAACAAAGTAGCGATTACCTGAACGGCGGACCATTGAGAGCAGCTCCTCAACGGAGCCAACGGCTCGTACCTCCTTCGTCTTGCTATTACGCCAGACCGGGATCGGTGCACCCCAGTAGCGGCTGCGTGAGATTGCCCAATCAGGAGCACTCTGGAGACCATTATTGAATCGGCCACGACCAATATGCTCTGGCACCCAGCGCACTTTTGCATTCTCATCAAGAAGATCTTTTTTTATTTTCTGCACATCAACAAACCATGAGTTTGCTGCCCAGTTAAGCAGTGGTGTATCACAGCGCCAGCAGTGCGGGTACGAGTGCGTAATGACCTCACTCTTGAATAGTCGACCGGTACGTTGCAGATGATCAACGATTTTTTGATCAGTCTCTTTGTGTCTTCCTTTAGGCTTTACTGGCAACCCCCCAAAATCGGTGACCGCAGGGATAAACTTACCGTCCTCCCCCACATGATGAATGAGCGGGATCTTCTCTTTCTGTGCCAACTCCAAATCTTCAGCACCATACGCAGGGGCAAGGTGCACCACACCAGTGCCGTCGGTGAGGGTAACATAGGGCGCGGCATACACCTTCCACGCGTGCGTCTTGTGCTTGTGGAGTGCCTCGCGGAAGTACTCAAACGGCGGTTCATATGACATGCCAACGAGGTGTGCGCCAAGCACTTCACCGTGCATCTCAACGGTGTCACCAAAAAGTTTTGGAGCCAACTCCTTTGCAACAACTAAAAACTCTTCGCCCACCTTTACCTTTACGTATGCAGCATCCGCGTGTACGGCTGCCGCAACATTACCAGGGAGCGTCCATGGTGTTGTTGTCCAAATAAGTAGCGATGTTCCTGGCTCATTCACAAGAGGGAGTTTTACAAAGACCGAGATGTCTTCTATGTCTTGGTACCCAAGCGCTACCTCATTATTTGAAAGAGTCGTGCCGCAGCGGGGACAATAGTGCATTGCCTTAAATCCTTCATAGACGAGCTCGCGATCATAGAGATTTTTAAATGCCCACCAGACCGACTCAGTGTAGGACGAGTCCATAGTCTTGTAGTCGTGTTCCATATCAACCCAACGGCCGACGCGCGGGACGATGCGGCGCCAGTCATCGGCATAGCGCAAAACAGCAGAACGCGCAGCCTCATTAAATTTTTGGATACCATACTCTTCAATGTCGCGTTTAGACTTAAATCCGAGCTCTTGCTCGATCTGATTTTCAAGCGGCAAGCCGTGACAGTCCCAGCCCCACTGACGCGCGACATGGTAACCCTGCATCGTGCGATAGCGCGGGATAGCATCTTTGAGTGCCGACTGGAGCAAGTGGCCATAGTGTGGGAGCCCGGTGGCAAAGGGCGGCCCATCATAAAATACATATTCACCCTTGGGTGCCTTTTTTTCGAGCGATTTTTCAAATATCTTTTCGCGGTTCCAAAATGCGAGAACTTCTTCCTCGCGCGCAGCGAGCGCCGACTTGGGCTTTTCAGCTTCTCGGTGGAGCTCCTCCCCGCCTTGCTTCTTGTCGTCCATATGAGAATGACTATACGTCAAACGGGCCCTCTTATCCACCTTTTATGTACCCTACTAAAAAGCACTCCCGCCACGAGGGCGGGAGCACTGCTACTCAGCGGCGTCTTGTAACAGAGCCGTTGTTTGGGTCGGAGCATACTGGCCAAACCAGTAGTCAACCAGCTCATCGAGAGTCGCCACGTCTATAACAAAAGCCATAGCGTTCCCGCATGTCAGTTTTGCTCTCAATACCTCATTACATACCCAGGGTTCAAGCCTGATACGACCCAAGCCCTGAACCTGTCCTGGTGTGGCTGGCAAAGATATGCCAGACCTGTTCTTTAGATACGAAGCGAGAGCATGTAGTTCGTGCGGCAGAAAACTGAGTGTTAACTCTCCGTGAGTAATGTTAACCCAGAGAGTGCCGCCTACATCTCTTTCAACATGCTCATACCGAGCCACTATTGTGGACGTCATCATGCCCCTCCTGTTTCTTCCAAGTTAACTTAACTACCGCTATGCTCGCGCGTCAACATCATAGTGTCTTACATCTCCTCGGGTGCAGGGATGCCAAGGAGTGTGAGACCTTTGTGCATCGTTTGTTCAAATGCTTTAGTGAGAAGCAACCCATACTCTTGATCAGCACTGCCTATAACGCGACTGTTTGCGTACCAAGAGTTAAAGAGTGACGCGAGTTCAGTGAGGAACGTCGTTACGTAGTGTGGCTCAAGCTCGCGCGCAGCGCGAGCGACCACTTCAGGAAAATGAACAAGGGTACGTTCTAAAGCAATACGCTCTGGCGACAGGATTGTAGACTCAGGGCGCTCAAGGCCGCTAAAGGAGGTGTCAGCTTTTCGTAGCAGCGAGCGAGCACGCGTCAGAGCATATTGCAGATACGGCCCAGAGTCGCCTTCAAGCGAGAGCGACCTCTCTGGGTCAAAGACAATGTCCTTCCCACTCCCCTGCTTAAGTACCGTAAATTTAATGGCACCTACCGCGATTTGTTCAGCTGTCTTGTCTGCATCCTTCAGCTCGCGCCCTTGCATCTTTTGATGCGCACCTCTTTGCATATCAGCCAACAACGAAACCCCCGTTATGACATTCCCTTTTCGGGAAGACATTTTTCCATCAGCAAAGCGCATCATGCCGTGAGAAATATGCTGAGTCTTATTTGCAATATCCTGAACCTCGGGCAATTCTTTTGCCGCCGCGAGCATTACTTTAAAATATTCAGTCTGCTCGTTTGCTGTAATGGTGATAGAGAAATCAAGATCTTTCTCTTTTTCCTTCTTTAACTCAAGCAAACCCAAATCTTTTGCTTCGTATGTTGGTAAACCTTGAGAATTTAAGAACACACGAGTATGAAGACCAACTTTCTCACCCTTAAACACCACAGCTCCATCACTCATCTCAAAAACCCCATCCTTAATATGTGCTTGCACTAATTTCACACCCACAGGCCAGCTCTGACTTTCAAAAAAGAAGTGCGTAAATTGCGTGCCAAGAATTTTATAAATATTTTTAAAACGCTGAAGTGAAACCTCTCTGCCCTCTTCGTATAATTTATTTATTTCATCATCGTTTTTTTCGTATACTTTTTTGTTTCTTTCTTGAATTTCAGCTTTAGCAGATTCGTCAGTTTCATATTTTTCTGACCCAAGCACATACGCCATACCCCACTTACCTTCAAGTATTGGGTTTTCCTCCGTACCCATTTGTTGATATCCCCAGATCGCTTTAGCAACATGCAAACCCACATCACCTTGGTAATTCACCCGGATCACGTTAGCGCCAGCAGCTTCAAGGGTTCGGGAAATAGCCTCGCCAATGGCGTTACTCATAAGATGCCCGATATGAAATTCTTTAAATGGGTTTGGATCGGTAAATTCCACCATTACCTTTTTGCCTGCATACAAATCATTGTTTGCCCAATGATCTTTTGTTGCAGCTTCAGCAACCTCTTTTGTTATTGCCTCCTTTGAAAGATAAAAATTGATGAAGCCAGGGCCAGCGATTTCAACGCGATCAATAGCTTGCGAAAAAACCTCCTTCCGAAAAGGTCCCTGCCTACCGGCAGGCAGGCTCGGGTCCAGACCATTTTCTTCAGAAAGTTTTTTCTTCAGCTCCTCCGCCACATCTCGTGGACTCTTCCCAAGTTTTTTACTCGCCACGAGCGCGGCATTAGTCGCGTAGTCACCGTTTTTTAAGTCGCCTGGACGCTCCACAACAAAATCAACCTCGGATATACCGAGTTCTTGTAGAGCCGCCTGTATTGCATCAAAAATTGCTTGCTGCATGGGCATACAGTAGCAGAAATAGCCCCATATAAAAAGACGGTGACCGGATCTTTCGACCCGGCCACAATCACCTCTGCAACATCAATCGGTGAAGTCCCCAGCCCATCAGCATAGCCATACTCAGCAGCTGCGCAGTGTATAAAACTTGAGCAGCAAATGGGTTGTAACCATCCTGCTGAGCCAACCTCCCGACTGAGCCCATACCAAACCGCACCACCACAAGGGAGCTTGCGCACATGAGCACAAGATACGCTTCCAGCGGCAACACGGGTGGCAGTGCATATGCCCAGAGAGCAAACGTGGCACTCACGCAGCAAGCATTTGCTGTTGCGGTGCGTAGCACCCGACACACAGGTACCCAGCAGGCAGATAGCGAGAAACAGGCCCAGACCATACTTGCAATGAGCAAGATGGAGAGCATATTTTCACCCACTGAGGCGCTCAGATGTATCGCATTCAAAACGTATAGCGACACTACGCCAGAGATAACAAGCCCGTAACTTGCTATGAGTACTGCGAGCTGATTAACCCGCATAACGCACACCCAAGAATATGCCCAAACCATGCGGTCCTCCTCGTGTTGTGGTTATTGCCAAGCTGGCAACTTCTGATCACACTGTACCTCCTACAATTCTGCTGTCGAGAGGTTGGGCGTACCTTCAACAACCGTGAAGGCTATGCGCCCAATGAGCCCACCGCGGCCAGTTTCGATATCACAACGCCACTCACCAGGCGTAAGTCCTGACTCAACACTCCAGCCACGGTACCCCTCTTGCCTGCCACCACTGATAGGAAAGCTGGTGAGCGTCTGTGTTTCCCACTTGTTAGTGGTGGAATTAAATTTTACCCAACGATGCACGATAGGTGTTGTAAGGCTCCCTGGCGCAAACACGGCGCTGTAGCAGTACGCCGCATCTCCAAGTGAGACGGTATAGGTCGCTGAGGTGTCACGCCAAAAGACACCCCATGCGGGCCTTTCGTAAGTCGCTGAGTATAAATGCCCCTCAGTGTCAGCCGCAGCAAGTGGTGAAAACGAGTGATAGACACCAACCGATTTAAGTGAGAGTGGCACCGGCGGCACGATATTAAGAAAGTAGAGCCCACTGTAGAGCACAAAAATAACTCCAATAAGGATAGAAACCTCGTACGTTTTTTCAGGTTCTTTTTTGCGGAAGACAAACACGTGCAGTGCCCACAGGAGGAGCGCGACAATACCAAGGCTCACTGCCCCACTAAGCAAAAACACCCACGTCCCGATGGTGTGGACTACGAACGTTGGTATAGAAATGACACAGTAGGTAAACAAGAGGTAATAGTAAATGGCGAGATTAAAGCGCAGCTGGTCGTAGCGCGTTTTAAGAAATTCATTCCCGAGCGCAAATGCCCCCAAGATACCAAGAAACAATAAGCTACCGCCAAACGTACCACTCTTGCCGTATAGAATGAGCATGTTGCCAGCCAAACCACCAAAACAAAACTGTAGGATGAAGATACTAAGTAGTGGACGCGCATGCTGTGGTTTGGCGCTTCGCATACTCAACAGCACAATAAGGAGCGCTGAGATACTCAGGTACGTGAGGAGTAGTATGTTATTAGCAAAACTATCTGGACTTTTTGCCAAAAAGAAATCAAACACGAAGCCGCCCGCGAGCGACCCCAAATTAAAGGTTCGCTCCCAACGAGTCCAAAATTTGAGGAATCTTTTTTTCAGCCCAAACATGTTCCTATTCTAACCCAAGAGAGCCTATCTGCGTGCATGCAGAAAGCTATACAAACGAGTCCGGAATTGGGAATTGTGCGCAGAGCGCTTTGATTTCGGTGTGAATTGAGTTTAATTTTGCCTGATCTTTACTGTTTTTAAGCGCATCGATCATGAGCTGCGCCACTTGAGCGCTCTCCTTCTCTGTAAAGCCGCGAGTGGTGATAGCGGGCGTGCCGAAGCGGATACCCGACGGGTCCATTGGTGAGCGTGGATCGTCGGCAATCACATTCTTGTTGAGCGTGATACCAACCAAGTCGAGCACCTCTTCAGCATCCTTACCAGTGATGTTAAGTGAGGAGAAAACGTCAGCTAGTATGAGATGGTTTGAGGTACCGCCACCAAGCATACGCACGTGGTTATTGACGAAAACCTGCTCCATCGCTTTAGCGTTTTTGAGAATTTGAGCTGCGTATGTTTGGAAGCTCGGATGAAGCGCCTCACCAAAGGCAACCGCCTTGGCAGCGATGATATGCATGAGCGGCCCGCCCTGGAGGCCTGGGAACACTGCCTTATCTACCTTCTTCGCCAACTCTTCGCTTTCGCGCGTGAGAATGATGCCACCACGGGGCCCTCGCAATGTTTTGTGGGTGGTAGAGGTAATGATGTCGAAGCCTGCGTCAAACGGATTCTTCGCGGCTTTGCCTGCTATGAGCCCGGCGATATGTGCCGCATCCATGACCGCGTACGCCCCTACCTCGCGTGCGATGGCGACAAACTTCGCGTAGTCGAGCTCGCGCGAGTAGGCGGAGAATCCAGCCAGCACAATTTTCGGGCGGTGCTCTTTAGCAACCTTCAACATCTCATCGTAGTCGATTTCGCCTGTCTCGGGATTCTTCATCTTATAGCGCACAAAGTTGAAGAACTTGGTGATGTAGGTTACCGGGTGGCCATGTGTAAGGTGCCCACCGTGCGAGAGATCCATGCCGAGCACGGTGTCGCCCGGCTGCAAGAGTGCCATGTACATAGCAACGTTGGCGTTGGCGCCCGAGTGCGGCTGCACGTTAGCAAACTGCGCCCCAAAAAGTTTTTTTACCCGGTCAATCGCCAACTCTTCTGCCTTATCGGTAAAGGTCTGCCCACCGTAGTAACGCCTGTGGGGATACCCTTCAGAATATTTGTTGGTCAAAATCGAGCCCTGTGCTTCGCGCACTGCCTTGGACACATAGTTCTCTGAAGGTATCAGCTCCAGCCCTTCGCGCTCGCGCTCCTCTTCGCCCTCAATTGCTGCAAACACCTCTTCGTCCTGACCTTTTATGAATTCATACATAGCAAAAATCCGTATTAAGAAATAATTGGGTCCGGCAAAAAATTTAGATCATGGCAGTATTATAGCTTGAGCAGTGGTTTGACCAAACTAAAGATTTTTTCGTGAATGTCTTCTCGTGGCAAAATCCCCTGCTTATTGGCGCATTCTATCTTAGCCCAATGGTTGTGCGCTTTCACATATTGAAGTGCGCTTTTTTGAGAATTAAGAAGGTAGTGAATATCGTTTTCTACCTGATCTTTTGAGCCCTTTTTGAGATACGTCTTTTTTTGGGACGTAACCTTTTCTTGTAAAAGACGAGTTGAGATCTCTATAGGCAGATTGAGGCAAATGATAAGGCCGGGGCGTGGTATACCAAATACTCCATGCTCGAGCGTGTCGAGCCAAGCGAGAAATTC
Organism: uncultured Candidatus Saccharibacteria bacterium; assembly: GCA_964457915.1. Taxonomy (GTDB): domain Bacteria; phylum Patescibacteriota; class Minisyncoccia; order Phycocordibacterales; family SBAW01; genus GWA1-54-10. The sequence continues at coordinate 24,245 of CAYWFM010000001.1, forward strand.
TTTGCGTTTCTTTGCGTCATGAATTTTACCCCCTTGGTGTATTTGATTAGCGCTCACATATCGGTCTATAACAACGGTATACCCAGTTGCGAGCCACTTCTCGATAATCTTTTTAGACTCAAAACGGTCCGCGGCATACAGCACTGAGGCAATATGTGGATCGAGTCCTACAAAATCTCCATACTCACCCGCAAGACACTTACCTATAAGCGTCCCGAAAAAATTCTCATAGTGCGGAAAATCGAACGCTCGCACCTTTACCTTCTCCTTGCGTAGCCGCTCAACCAATAGCTTTGTTTGAGTAGCCTTCCCCACTCCATCGGAACCATCAATAACAATCAATTTGCCTGTATTTTTGCTAGCCATATATTTCCATTGTGCTCCTGGAAACGGTCGAGTCAAAATAGGATAAGAAAAAACTCCGCCTTATAGCGGAGCTCCATTCGAACCAATCCAATGCAGTGTGTGACTGTAAAGTTGTGCTAGCACCTCTTCTGGAGGCAAGTTGGCATCGATCCGCACCCAAGGTTCACCTATTGTTGACCAAAAGATCTGGTATCCCTCTTGAATTTTGTTATGGAATTCTAACCCTCGCAGATCATAATCCGTAGCCGCTCCTGTTCGTGAGTTTACTCGTTGTAAGCCGACTGACGGTTCAATATCGAAGTACACATAGCGTAGCGCATCAATAATTCCTGCGAGGTAATGTTCACGCATCGCCCAAAACAACGGCAGTAACTGCTTCTGACCTTGAGCATACAACTGGTACGCAAAAGTAGAACCATCGAGCCTGTCGCTTACGACAATCTTCCCCGCATCAAGCGCGGGCATAATTGTGTCCTTAATGTGCGCGGCACGTGCCGCCCAGAACATGCCAAACATTGTCTCTGGGCCCGCACTCTCCATCAACTGAAAGATAAGTGCTCGGATCGACTCGGCATCTGGACATCCACCTGGCTCACGTGTCCAAATAGCAGGAACTCCGTCTTCTGTGAGACGTTCGACAAGTTTTTTTGTGGCTGTAGTTTTACCCGCCCCCTCGTCTCCTTCGCCAACAAGCACTATTGTGTTTCGCACCGTTTTACTCCTCGAACCGTGACTATCCTCAAGCACTGTATCAGAAAATATAAAAAGAAAAACCGCGACCCCCTTGCGAGGGCCGCGGCACACATCACGCAGTAGCAAAGTGCTTCGAAAGTGCTGCACCTTGATTTTGTCCTGCGTAACTTGGTTTGCCGACTTCATAGAGCACCTCAGGACGAGACTTCATACGCTCGAACCTGACGCGCGCAATGGTTTGCCGGTGCTGAATGGTTATGTTCTCGTGAGGGGTTATCTCCAGAGTAATGGGTCGCCCCGTACCTTCCCCTTCTACTCCCCATCCCCAGCCGGGATCAATGAACCCCGCTGCATGAGAACGGAATTCACCAAAACGTGGGTCAATGGCTCGCAGCTCTGCTGAGACAGTCGGCCCGAGGCACAAGTGTTCGTATGTGCCGAGGATATAGAAACTGCCTTTACGCAAATCTATCTCGCCATTGCAAGCATTGATTGGCTGAAAAAAATCAGAAGGTGGATAGTTTAGTCTACCGTAATCAAGTTCAGCCGTACTACCCCGGCACTCCCACGCAGGCATGCCAGGCTCCACTCGGACGGTCATAAATAGCGAGTCAGAGTGGCGAGCAAATTCGTCCGCCTTGAAACGCTGTCCGTTTGGGTGATAGAACAGTCCGCACTCTTCGGCCTCAAGGCTAACCTCAAGACCATCAAGAAAGTTCTTACCATCGAAAAGTCGTAGTTGGGTGACTGCCTTCCCTGGACGAACAAGAATGGGAAAGCTTTCCGGACGCAAGAGTGCCCACACCTCACCTTGATAGCCTTCAGGGACAAGGGCGTCATACATAGGCACGCCGTCGGCGACAACGCGACAAAGAAGATTGATGCGCCCTGTTGTTGATTTTGGGTTGAAGTAACCGTATACCTCTGGCGGCAACCGAAACTCAGCCTGTATGCGTACGAGATACGGCACACCGACCTCAAGCCGGTTATTCAGATCGAAACGGGTGCCGTAACGTTCCAGATACGAACGTACGGTTCTGCCTGCTTGCGGAAGAAATACTCGGTTGAGGCGATAGGCTTCTGTACCAAGCGGTAAGTCAATCGATGCGGGGTTTACAAACTCCTCATCGATACCAACGATATGCCCTCGCAGAATTCGCTTGAGCACATGATCGGGTAAAACACCTTTCATATATACCTCCACACGTGGTGCAACTGCACGAGACAATACCACACAAAGTAACCCGTGCCTATTTTGACGACTCCCCTTTCGCCTCGTACTATAGCGAAGGACTGAACCTAACAGGAAGGAATCTGCTTGTGCACCTAACAGAAACCCAGCAGGCTGAAATCGCGGCACTTCGCGCTACTTTGTCAGAAACAGCGCGACCGACAGTGCCAGCCCTTGAAAATATTCTGCATACACCTTTCCCAATGCTCGATCATGGCTTCGTGCGTGTGATCGATTACATGGGCGACGACGCGGCCATTGTCCAGGCAGCACGAGTGTCATACGGAAAAGGAACGACACGTATCCAGGAGGACCGTGGACTTATTCGTTATCTCAGGCGGCATAGGCACACCACACCGTTCGAGATGTGCGAAATGAAGTTCCATGTGAAGCTGCCAATTTTTATCGCACGGCAGTGGATTCGGCACCGCACAGCCAGCGTGAACGAATATTCGGCTCGCTATTCTATTCTCGACAGGGAATTTTATATTCCCCCTCAAGAATGGCTTGCTTCGCAGGCTCAGACTAATCGACAAGGAAGGGCTCGTTCGCTTTCGCTCGAGGAAGCGAAAAGAGTCCAGGAAATCTTAACTGAAGACGCTGGACGTGCATATGGAAATTACGAGTATATGCTCAACGATGACGGGAACGGCAACCAGCGTGACCCTAATCGTGACATGGTAGCCAGAGAGCTTGCCCGTATGAATCTCCCGGTAAACTTCTACACGCAGTGGTATTGGAAGGTCAACCTGCACAACCTGTTTCATTTCCTTGGCCTTCGTGCAGACCCTCATGCGCAGCTGGAAATCCAAGCCTATGCTGAGAAAATGCTTGAGATGGTTGGCTTGTGGGTCCCGTTGGCCCATGAAGCTTTTTTGGAATACGACCATGAAGGCGTGAATCTGTCGCGCACGATGGTCGGCCTAGTGCGCAAGATGTTGGCTGGCGAAGTGGTAACTCAAGAAACAAGCGGCCTTACCAAACGAGAATGGATAGAGTTTGAGCAGGCAATGGGCCCATTCCCCACAGCGCCACGATTTGTCCCTGCAACCACATAACACGAAACCGCCGCCCCAGACTACTCGGGGCGGCGGATTTTTTGACCTAACGCACCGGATCAAGCAGTACGTGTGCGAAGAGAGGCAAGCATTGCATCCAGTTGTTGTTGAGCTGTTGCAACACCACACTGAATCAACAGTTGGTGTGCATTTACTGCTAGCTTTGCTGCAGCAAGAATCATTGCAGCAAGCTGCTCTTGAGTGAAATTGACTTCCCCAGCATGATCTTGGGTTTCAGTTGTAGCAGCAATAGCGCCCCACGCCTTGTCCGAATGATCGCGGATGTGACGAATGGCAAACATGAGTCTTTCATCTGCATTTGTTGGCATTCTTGGATAGTTCTGCCCATCGAAGGGGTACTGCACCGCGATCGCTGCAAGTAACTTTTCAAGATCAGACACTGTCTCACCTCTCCAAAAAAAGAAACACCTCTTGCAGAGTAGTGCAAGAGGTGGATTCTTTCAATACCTTAAAAAAAATTACTTGATATCCACTCCCATCGAGCGGGCGGTGCCCATGATGATTTTCATGGCGCCTTCGATATTTTTAGCGTTGAGGTCAGACATTTTCTCCTCAGCGATTTTGCGGATCTGCTCCTTGGTGAGCGAACCAATCTTCGCTGTGTTTGGCTTACCTGAGCCCTTCTCTTTGCCGAGTGCCTTGATGATAAGGTTTGAAGCTGGAGGGGTCTTGAGCACGAAGTCGTATGAGCGATCCTCGTAGATCGTGATAACACACGGAATGAGGCTACCTGCCATAGACGCGGTCGCATCGTTGAATCTCTTCACAAACTCGCCGATAGGGATACCTGCGGGACCGAGCGTGGTGCCCAAAGGAGGCGCCGGCGTAGCTTTGCCTGCGGGAGCGATGATTTTTAGTTTTTTGGTGATTTTCTTTGCCATTGTGATTTAGTCGAAATCATGCCGCGCACCGTCCTTTGAGGCGCGGCTTGTTCTGTCGGATACTACCTTATATTCTTTTGATTTGCAAAAAGTCGAGTTCGACTGGCGTCTCGCGACCAAACATCGAGACGAGGACTTTCACCTTACCGCGAGCATCGTCGACCTCGCCCACCTTGCCGTCGAGGTCCTTAAATGGCCCATCAACAATAACGACCGCATCACCTACCGCAAGGTCAATCGCGTGCGTGACGCGACCCTCCGTCTCCTGCATACGCCCCAGGAGCGTATCTACCTCGTCTTGACGCAGTGGCACCGGGTTAACACCCGAACCCACAAAGCCCGTGACGCGCGGCGTGTTGCGCACGACGTACCACGACTGGTCATCGACGCTCATGTCCACGAGCACATAGCCCGGGTACACCTTCTCTTCCTCTTCAACACGGCGGCCACCTTTGATTTTGACCGTGCGTTCAGTGGGAACAATGACGTTAAAAATTTTATCTTGGAGACCAAGCGACTCGATGCGCTGACGCAAGTTACGCGCCACCGCATTTTCATAACCTGCATAGGTATGAATTGCGTACCACGCCCGACCGACACTGCTGTCTTGTTTCGCCATAGTAATTTAGTAAGTTAGATAATTTTTTGGATAAGTGCCGAGAAGAGGTAGTCCCACGCTCCAAGATAGAGCGAGGTGACAGCCGAAACGCCAAGCACCACCGCAGTATAGGTAACTGCTTGGCTGCGGGTCGGCCACGACACGTGGCGCATCTCCGAGCGGACGTCCTTAAAATAGTTCATCAGTGCATTCATGGTGTTTTTTGGCATTTTTAAAAGCCCCGCAGGGCTTTAATACCCTGTATGGTACGGCTTTTGTCGAAATTGTCAACCGGCCCCTGAGGGCCGGTTGTGCTCTTGAAGTTAGCGAATTTCGTAGGTAATGGTTACGTCGTTCGTGACCTTGTTTTGACCAACGGAGATCTCGGGCGCTGGAGCTTTAGCACTATCCATCCCCGCAGCTGCATAGGAACGTACGGCGTACGGCTCTGGGCTATAGCCATTTTCATTAAATGACACGATGCGCACCAAGGAGACGCCGAGCTCTTTGGAGAGCGCTTTTGCCTTCTCTTTGGCATCTGCTATGGCTTTGTCGCGAGCTTCTTGCTGTGGGCCTTTTGGATCATCAAACGTAAAGTTGAGTCCGCTTACGTTGGTTGCACCCTTTGAGCCTACGCCGGCAAGCAGGTCACCCGCCTTGCCCGTGTTGCGCACTTTAATGGTTGTTGTTTGGCTCACCTCATAGCCGGTGAGTGTCTGACGGCCCGGAGGGCAGTACACCGCACTCGCAGAACCTGGCGCTACTGCAGGGCACGCTGCTGTTTGATACTCATAGTGCGGCTGAATAGAGTAGTCGGTCGTCTTAATATCTTTTTCATCAATCCCCTGTGCTTTGAGATACGTCGTTATGGCGTTTGCTTTCGTAGTTACTTCACTTTGTGCATCAGCAACTGTCGCCTTCGTTGCGCTTACTGCAAAGGTAAATGTTGCAATGTCAGGCACTGCGAGAAATTCGCCGTGACCCGTCACCTGAATCGTGTTTGAGGCTTGTACGCCCGTGCCGATATAGCGAAGATTGAGAATACCCGTTACCACACCAACAGCTAAGAACGCGACCAACATCCACCCTGCTGTAGTAAGCGCTCGCCCAAACTGCACCCCGCCCGGACCTTCAAATAGCATCATAGATTATTTAAGTGAATTAATAATGCTTAGGAATTGTGCTTCAGGGAGCGCGCCAGAGGCTGGTGCCATCTTCCCCGTCTTGGTGTTCACCACCACCGTAAACGGCGTGCCGTTACCTCCACTTTGTCCCGCCTCGGTACTGTCTTGGTCGATGCGACTTTGGTAGGTCTTATTGGTAACGCAGGTATGATACTTGTTCATATCAGCACCAAACTGCCCCGCCAGCTGTGCATAGTAGCTGTCAGACAACTTGCTTTGGTCGGCAAAAAGAGCGTCGGCAAACTTCCAATATCCGTCGTTACCGAGTTGTGCCGCTATACACTCAGCGGCGTTGGCTGCCGGGTTAGCGTTAGGATGAATAGAGACCAGTGGGAGCTGGCGCTGCACAAGCGCGATTTGACCGTTAGACTCTGCCTGAAGCTTTTTAAGCGTTGGGTAGACCATCGAACAGTATGGGCACTGGAAATCAGAATATTCAACGAGCACTATCGGCGCGGTTGGCGAACCAATGATATGGTCCTCTGCTGAGGGTGGGCGGATGGTGAGGTTGGTTGGCGCAACCGCTGCCCCGGCTGCCGCAGCATTACCAAGCACTGGTTGGTTAGCTGGCGCACGGTTAACCGCAAAAACAGTACCCGCAATGATAATACCGGCAATAATGATGGCAGCTGATGGTGACAGCTCGAATTTCTTTTTTTCCTCAGACATGTCGCTAGTATAACATCCCCGCGTTATCACAAGCGAATCGAGGCTATTCTCTCTTTAAAAGATCTCGGATTTCTTCTAACAGGCGCTCCTGAGTAGGTTTTTGCGCTGGTGACTCCTGCTGCCCTTCCCGAAAAAGCTTTTGGCGCATCGAGGTAATTATTTTGAAGAACAAAAAGATAGAAAGGGAGATAACAAAAAAGTTAATAACGGTCTGCAAAAATGATCCGTAGTGCAACAGGAGTGGCTGTGCGTTCTGCACAAACAGATTGGGCGACCTGAGCGTCAGGCTTAAATTTTTAATTTCGGTCGCTCCGTTACCGGTAAGAAGGCTGAGGAGCGGTGTGATGATGTCGGCAACGAGTGAATTGACTATCGCACTAAATGCGTTACCCACCACGACCGCGATCGCGAGATCCACCACATTACCTTTGACCGCAAAATTTTGAAACTCTTTCCAAAATCCTTGTGCTTTCTGTTGCATATCAGGCATGACTATGCGGTAGCCCCTTTTGTACTGCTAATTTCATCGACGTCCTCCTGGATTTCATCAACATCTTCTTGGATTTCATCGACGTCCTTTTGAATCTCACCAACGTCCTCTTGGATTTCGTCTATGTCCTCTTGGATTTCGTCTATGTTTTGCTCAACCACTTCAATGCTGCGGGTGGTGTAGTTTATCGACATCTGGATGAAGATAGAGAGGTAGATGGCTTCCAAAGATACCACCGTCGTGAGGATAAGCAGCATGCGGTCAAACGGCAATATTCCAAGCGCCACAAGTAAAAAGCATGACAAGAACGCCAGCGTGTGCACGACGATAGAGGGTAGTGATCCAACCCAGCGCGTTATCGCCAGTGCATACTCCTCCAGCGGCGCCTTTTGTCGCTTTTCCATTATGACGCCAGTATACCACCATGCACACCGCGCAGACACAACTGACTGTACAATGAGCAGATGCGACGCTTCAGATTTACCCGCACCGACATATGGCGCGAGGGAGCATGGCTTGATCTGTGGAGCGTGGTACACCTGCTCTCAGGCTTCTCGCTTGGATTCGGCATCTCCTATTTGGCCCTGGGTCCACTCGCCTCTTTTTTGGTGGTGACCATATTACTTATCTCGTATGAAATGTGGGAGGCAATGGTGCGTATTAAAGAAGCGCCCACCAATCGCCCGCTCGACGTGGTCGTAGGAGTCGTAGGGTACAGTGTCGCCTGGCTCATCACCCCTAAACTTACCTCAGCGCAACACTTGTTTACCTTTGAGACGGTAGTAGCGGTGAATGTTGTTTTGGCAGCCCTTGGCTGGCGCGCGTCACAAAAAGCAGCCGCGCTCAAAGAGCGCTTGCGTAAACGCTTCGCCGCCGAGCGCGCTACCCTCCTGCGGCGCGAGTCCCGCCTGCGCAAAAAATTTAAGCGGTAGGATACTTACCGTTGAGTGTTTTGAGTCTCGCAGTATTGGTGGTTTGCATCTACCACCATATCTTGATCTGGGGTGAGTATGGTCGCGCACAGAGAGTATCCTTCTCCGCCATCTGTTTTGGTATACACAAATGGTTTTTCAACACCGGGGCTAACTTTGTTTGTAGGAAGAGTGCGTTCATAGATGGTTGGCACCAATTGCCGCAAGTCCTGAGGGTATGTTTGATGCTCGTCTTTATATAATTCCAGCGCGGCGCGTATTTCCTTCATGTATGAAAGAGTCTCCCCTACAGGCTTACGAGGGTTGGGGTGGGAAAAGTACAAACCATACACAACGAGGTATATGATTCCTACAAAAACGGCGAGAGTTACACCAGCGATTATCAAAATTCGTTTTACTTTGTGTAACATGTTTTTACTGTATCATGCCTTATTTAAGGAAGGTGCGCCCGTGCAGGCACACGCCAAAAATATAGTCGCTTGGCTCTTTATTTTTGGGTGCCTACTGGGAATCGAACCCAGATTGCGAGTTCCACAAACTCGAGTGTTAACCTTTACACCATAGGCACCATGTATACACAGTACAAAAGCCCCACACCAGAACCCCCTATATATAGCATCTTGGGGACAAAAAAAGAAGCTTTTGAGTCGCTAGGGTAAAAAGGGCGAGAGCACGAGCATGAGCGAAAATCCCATGAGAACTTTGAGCGACGCTATAAACAGTGCTCTCCCCCACAGAGCATCCACCGGCCTCAGCGTCACCCCTTTGTAGAGCCACCAACAGGTGAGTCCGAGCATGGCCAAAACATAGACCGAACCAAGTTCACTAAAGAGCCACAGTCCGGTCATAGCAACCATCGTTGCCACAATAAAGCCGATTATCTGTTTGCGCGTCTTGTGTGCACCATAACGCACCGCAAACACCGGCACCCCAGCAGATTTGTACTCATCAGCACGATAGAGCGATATTGCATAAAAATGCGCCATCTGCCAACACGCCATGACTATGAAGAGCAGCGTGGTCACAAGGTCAAACCGATTGGTCGCCGCCGTGTAGCCCACCACTATCGGTATGGCGCCCGAGACCGAGCCCACCAGTGCGCCCAAATATGAGTAACGTTTTATGAACGTGTAGAGCGCTACATAAAAAATAAAACCGACCACTGCCGCAACACCGCTCAGTATATTTACAAACACAAACAACACACCAAACCCCACAAGTCCTAGCAGTACGGCAAAGAGGCCTGCGCTGCGCACCGACACCTCCCCTTTTACGAGTGCGCGTTTTTTGGTGCGCTCCATCCGCGCATCTATCGCGCGATCGAAAATATTGTTGCACATGCATGCCGAGGCAATAACAAGCCCGAGCCCAACGACGGTCGCACTAAAAAGCGGCAGTGCAACATGCCATCGCACCGCAAACAAAAAGCTCGCGACCGTGGTGAATAAATTGCCATAGACCATACCTGGCTTGGCGAGCTCATAGTACGTGCGGATCATATACCCGTTTGTGCTGTCATATACTCATACATATGATTTGGCTCCATCATGCGCTTGTTGAGGTGGGTCATGATCCACAGTGACCCCACCACAAGCATCACGATGAGTGCGCTCGCATACACGAATATGTAGAGCCGCTCTTTTTGTGTGGGACGCAGCGAGAGATGTAAAAAGAACATAGATTGGATGACAAATTGGGCAAACGCGAGTGCAAGTAGAAGCGCCATCACCATTCCCTTCTCAAAAACAGGAGCGCGCGCATAGAGAAGAGCCACATCATAGGCGGCAAGCGTCGTCATAAGCGAAAAAACAAAACCAACAAGATAGTGTGTGCGTAGTGTCTTCATAGTAATCCAAACAGATATACGATAGTAAAGATAAAAATCCAAATTACATCAAGAAAATGCCAAAACATGGTGAGCAACTCTACCTTGCGCTTGTGTGCGCTCGTCAGACCCTGAAGATGTATGGCTACCATGAGCGTGATCATCCAGACAAGACCCACAACAATATGGAGCCCGTGCGTACCCACGAGCGCAAAATAGCTTGAGAGAAAACCGCTCGTCTGTGGACCATACCCTTCAGCAATAAGTTTTGTGAATTCGTATATCTCCATACCAGCAAACAGCACACCAAGTGATGCGGTTGCTGCAAAAAATGCCAGTGCTTCACGTGCACGACCTGCCCGAGAGGCAATGAGTGCAAAACCGCAGAGCATACTACTCGTGAGGAGTGCGAGTGTTTCAACGAGAACAAATGGGGCGCTAAACAATGTGGTGCCGAGGTCATCTGCAGCGCTGCCTCGAAACACCGCATATACGGCAAAAAGCCCGGCAAAGAGCACGAGGTCAGTCATGAGGTATACCCAAAACCCAAACTGGCGAGCGTGGTACATCATGGTGTTACCAGTATGTCATGCTGCGACTCATCACTAAACGTGCGCACTATGATGGTGATAATAAATACGACCAGACTAAGCACTACCAACCACCACAGGTGCCACACCATAGCAAACCCAAATGCCGTCGCTAGTGCACCAATGCCAATCCCAACAGATGTCGGCTTGGGCAGAAGTATCTCTTCATTCTTTTCTACAGGAGTGGTACCTTTTTCTTTTTGCATCCAAAACGCGTCGCGTCCATAGACGGTGGGTAGTGTTTTAAAGTTATATGCCGGTGGTGGTGTTGGTAGTGACCACTCGAGTGTGCGGCCACCCCATGGGTCATCATCTACTCGTAACTTCTTTCTATTTTTAATACTCACCAAAAGCTGCACGACCTGTGCCACAAAGCCCATAACAATAAGCACCGCTCCTATCGCCGCAATAATAAAGAGTGGTTGCCACCCGAGATTACTTGCGTAGTGGTCGAGTCGTCTGGTTGCACCCATAAAGCCCAAAAGGTAGAGCGGGCCGAACGCGAGAAGAAATCCAACGAGCCAGAGCCAAAACGCTCGTCTCCCCCACCGCTCATCGAGCATAAATCCAAACCATTTCGGGAACCAGTACGTAATGCCTGCGAAATAGCCAAACAACACCCCGCTCACTATCATGGTATGAAAGTGTGCAACCAAAAAGAGACTATTGTGCAGTTGATAATCGGCTGGCGGTTCGGAGAGCATCACACCCGCCACTCCTCCCATGGTGAAGCAGGCAACAAAACCCATAAACCACAGCATCGGCGCAGGAAATCGGATAGAACCGCGATACATGGTAAAAAGCCAGTTAAAAATCTTAACACCGGTTGGGATAGCGATGATCATCGTCATGATGCCAAAAAAAGCATTCACGTTAGCTCCGGCACCCATGGTGAAGAAGTGGTGGAGCCATACAATGAAAGAGAAAAAGGTGATGGCGGCAATGGAGTAGACCATCGAGGTGTAGCCGGCGAGTTTTTTACCGGAGAAAACAGGCACGATTTCAGAAAAGATACCAAACGCCGGCAGAATAAGAATGTATACCTCGGGGTGTCCCCAGGCCCAAATGAGATTCACATACAGCATCATGTTGCCACCCCCATCAATCGTGAAGAAGTGAAATCCGAGCGTGCGGTCCAGCGACAAAAGCGCGAGGGTAAGGGTGAGAATAGGAAAAGCAAAAATGACGAGCGTCATAGAGCCGAGTACGGTCCATGAAAACATCGGCATCCGCATGAGCGTCATGCCATGGCAGCGCATCTTAAGAATAGTCACAAAAAAGTTTATACCCGAAAGAAGACTCCCCACCCCACCGACCTGGAGCGCCCACAGCCAATAGTCAACTCCGGTGCCGGGCGAATATTGCAGCTCAGAGAGCGGTGGGTATGACAGCCACCCTGCGGCAGAAAAATCACCCAGAACGAGCGACACATTAACAAGAAGCGCTCCTGCGGCAAAGAGCCAGAGACTGATGTTATTAAGGAGCGGAAAAGCTACATCGCGCGCACCAATTTGTAATGGCACCACCAGATTGATGATGCCAAACATAATCCCCATCGCCACAAAAAAGATCATGATAGAGCCGTGTGCGGTAAAAAGCTCTTGAAAATGGCTTGCACTCACTATCCCCGAAGAGTCGCCAACCGAGAGCGCTTGCTGTAGGCGCATGAGGAGCATGTCAGCGCCGCCACGAATAAACATAATGAGCGCTATGACGATGTACATCACCCCGATACGCTTGTGGTCAAGGGAGGTGAGCCACTCACCCCAAAGTCTCTTTGACCACCCAAGCCGAAATACCACATACGCACCCATAACGACAAAGACTATTTCAAATAGCGCACCACCCATCGCAATGAGATTGTGTGGGAGTACATCAAACGAAAGTCTGCCGAAAAGAAAGGTGTGCCAATGCATATACTTACTGAGACATCATCATACTCTTGTTTGCAATAGTAGTATAAAGGTCATCTGCAACCGGTGCCCAGTAGCGTACTGCTTCATTGCTACTGGGGGCAGCGAGTAGTGCGTATGCCGCGTGCGTGAGTGGCACTGACGAGGGCGTTATACGAGCAATACTCATCCAGGATTCAAACTCTTGTGGTGAAAGTGAACGCACCACAAAGTGCATACCAGCGAAACCTTCGCCACTCATGTTTGCAGACGTGCCATAAAAGATACCTGGCTTATCTGCTTGCAGATTGAGCTGGGTGGACATGCCAGGCATAACCATAATTTGTCCGCCCAGTTGTGGTACCCAAAACGAATTCATAGGGGCGTCTGCGGTAAGCGAAAGGTGTACAGGGACTCCTTGGGGAATAACCAGTTCGTTCACGCTCGCAATACCAAGCTCTGGATAGATAAAAAGCCACTTCCAGTTGAGCGCCACCACCTCTACCTCGAAGGCTTTGCCGGGTAGTTTTTCATATGGATCTAGTGCGTGCGAACTCTTCCATGCCACAACCGAAAGACACCCAACGATCAGCGCTGGAACAATCCACCACACCACCTCTGCGACCACGCTGTCATGATCCCAGTTGGGTGCGTGCTTGCCCTTGGCAGCTGGCCCACCTGCACGATAGCGCCATGCAAAAAGAAATAGCATTACAAACACCGGCACCACCACAATCGCGCACAACAGGAGTGTTGTATATATGACTGAACGCTCGCCGAGCGCTATGGGCCCTGCTGGGTCAAGTACGGCCATACCTGAAAAAAGGGTGAGCATTAGCACTACTATAACCGACAAAAAACACCCCACTTTTGGTAGGGTGTTTTTTGTACTGGTGCCCAGGAGAGGACTCGAACCTCCAAGCCTTGCGGCATATGCACCTCAAGCATACGCGTATACCAATTCCGCCACCTGGGCATATAAAAATATGTCGAACAAGGTGCAGTATACCCTAAAACAAAAAAGGCGCTACGGCCTTCCTGTGTCCTACTACTTGGCAGTCACCTCCGGGTTCTCGTTGGTGAGACCCTCTTGTGCAGGAGTCTCTGCGGTGACGGTCTCAACCGTTTCAGCTACGGGGACCACGTCTTCAACGGATGGTGCAGCCTCTACCTCGGGCTCAAGGGCAAAATCTGCAGTCGAGAGCGATACCTGCAAAGATTTACGCATAGCGCGCTTTTGGTCGCGTGAGGCCTTCTCGCGAATAAAGTAGAGTTTCGAGCGGCGCACCTTCGCGCGGCGCAATACTTCGATAGAGTCGATCATTGGCGAGTACAACGGGAAGATCTTCTCTACCCCTACCCCACTAGCAACGCGGCGTACCGTGAAGGTAGCGCCTGGCTCGGTGCCGTGCTTAACCGCAAGGACCAAACCCTCAAACGCTTGCTTGCGGGTGTTTTTAGTGACGACCTCTTTCTTGTTGGCAGCCTTACCCTGTTTAATTTCAACAATATTTTGCCAAACACGCACAGTGTCGCCGGTGCGTACACCGATTTCGGCACGTGCCTTCATGTTGACTGGGCTTGTTTTGACTGCAGATTTCATATCCTAGCGAGTGAGTGAATCAAGGCTTGCTTTTATTCCGAGCGAGCGACGGATATATGAGGGCCGTAAGGCCGCTCTTATGCCAGCACAATCTAACACAAACAAGCTAGGGACGCAATTTTTTCTCTGCCTCCACAAAATCGGGGGGTAGTGGGGCGGTAAAGGTGTGCTCGGTGCCATCAGGAAGGGTTACGGTTATTGAAAGAGCGTGGAGGGCTAGTCGTTGAAAACCCAGCAGTACGGGGCGACTGGGCGCATAGAGCTGATCGCAGATAATCGGGCGCTGGAGCGAGGAGAGGTGCACGCGAATCTGATGTGTGCGACCTGTTTTTGGCATCACCTCTACATAGGTGGCCTCTGCCCCTCGTTCGATTACACGAAACGTCGTTACCGCTTCACGTACGGTGCCATGCGGTCTGAGTGCTGAGCGCGGCCCTCTCCCCCCACGACTACCACCAATGGGTTTGTCGATAATGCCGCGGTCGTCTTTAATCACCCCGTACACAAACGCGCGATACACTTTACGTACTTCACGCTCTTGAAACTGCTCTTTAAAAAAGAGTTGTGCTGCTTCTGTTTTAGCAATAATAAGCACGCCAGAGGTTTCTCTATCGATGCGGTGTACTAAAAAATACTTCCCCTCCCCATACCGGTTGGCGAGCCAATGGGTGAGCGGCGGGTAGTCGTGTACTCCATCGGGGTACACGATCATGCCTGACGGCTTATTGACCACCACCATGTCGTCATTTTCAAATAGGATGGTGGGTTCCAACATACTGGTGCGCGGTGAGGGGCTCGAACCCCCGACCTTCTCAGTGTAAATGAGTTGCTCTACCAACTGAGCTAACCGCGCGCTTTCCCTTCATGGCGTTAGCGACGGAGGGTGCCCACACTGTACCTTTATTTTCCTATTTTCTCAATATAGCTACCAAAGATGCTATTATTTTAACAATGGACGAACAGATGCTCCAATACATACGTACACGCAGAAGTGTGCGCGTTCCAGACGACATGATTCGCCAAGAACTTATCGGTGTTGGCTGGAGCGCACCTATGGTTGATGAGGCGTTCGCATCTCTCACACCCGAGCCGCCCAAGCCCGCACCGCCACCCACCACTCCCGCGCAAACACCACCTCCAGCAAACCCAGCCCCCTCTGAACCACCTGCTGCTATTCCTCTCTCACCGGCACCCACTACCCCACCCATTCAACCAGCACCAACCACAGAACAACCAACATCCGCCGCACAACCCGCACCGGGCGCAAAGCGCATCTTACTCGTTGAAGACGAGAAGGCACTCGCAACTGTTTTGAGTTTAAAGTTGAAAAATGCCGGCTACGACGTCACGGTGGTTTACAATGGAGATGACGCGCTGCGCATGCTCGGGAGTAGTTTTTTCGACCTCATGTTGGTTGATATTATGATGCCTAAGCGTGATGGGTTTAGCGTGCTAGAAGAATTAAAAAAGCAGAACAACCAAATCCCTGTTTTTGCCATGTCGAATCTCGGACAAGAAGAAGACATCGCGCGCGTCAAAAGTATGGGAGTAAAAGAGTACATCGTGAAAGCAGACGCCTCCCCCACTGACATACTCGCTCGAGTAAATTCATTTTTGAAACAATAACTCTATGGCTGACCAACAAGAACAAAAGACAGAGCTAAAAAAGCCAACAACTAAGCTTGAAGATGCGTTTATTAAAGACGCACTTCTGAAGGGCCAGTATGTGAGCGAGACAGACATGGACCATGCACAAGAGTATGCCAAGTCGCACCACTCTCCTATCACCGACTATCTTTTTAATGCAGAACTGCTCAACAAAGGCTTGCTCGGTCACGCTATCGCTGAGGCGCTTGGCGTAAAGTATGTCGACCTATCTCAAAATCCACCACCAAAAGCAACTATTACTAAATTACCAAAAGCTGTTGCTGAGCAGAGTCGGGTCATCCTTATAGATGACACAAACGATATCGTCATAGCCACTGACACCACTGACCCAAAAGCTGCAAGCGACGCAGTCGCCTCTCTATTCCCCGGTAAAAAAATCTCTGTCGTGTGGACCTTTGGTGCTGATATGGAGCGGGCTTTTCCTCTCTACAAAGAGGCGCTCGCTGTTCGGTTTACCGAAATTATTAAACGTGAACAAAAGGTTGCTCCTGAAATTGTCGAACAAATTGTAGAAGACGCCATCTTGCTGCGAGCGTCCGACATCCACCTTGAGCCCCAAGAGACTGAGGTGCTGGTGCGCTTTCGTATTGACGGCGTCCTTGAAGAAGCGGGGTCACTACCCAAACTGCAATACGAAAATATTCTCAACCGCATCAAGATTGAAGCGCGCCTCCGTATCGACGAACACATGCGCAGCCAAGATGGTGCGATTCGCTATCACAAGGGCACCAATGCGGCTGACCTGCGTGTTTCTATTGTCCCCACCGTATCGGGTGAAAAGGTGGTGATGCGTCTTTTGGGTGAATACCTGCGCACACTCACCCTTGCTGACATTGGTCTCTCCCAAAAACACCAAGCACTTCTTACTGAAATAGCAAACCGCCCTTACGGCATGATCCTCACCGCGGGGCCAACCGGTTCAGGTAAGACAACAACCCTTTACTCAATTTTGCGTCTACTGAATGATTCGACAGTAAACGTTACTACCATCGAAGACCCGGTCGAGTATCGTATCGGCCGTATCAATCAGGTGCAGGTAAATAACGCCACTGGGCTCACCTTTGCGAGCGGCTTGCGCACTGTTGTGCGTCAAGACCCCGACGTAATACTCGTGGGAGAAATTCGTGATTTTGAGACTGCTGAGATCTCCGTCAACGCAGCTCTCACCGGCCACCTGCTGCTTTCAACCTTTCACGCCAATGACGCCTCTACCGTGGTGCCTCGCCTCTTAGATATGAAGGTAGAACCATTCCTTCTTGCCTCTACTCTTTCCGTTATTATCGCGCAGCGCCTTATTCGTCGCATCTGCGCACACTGCAAAGTATCCGAAACAGTCACCGTCTCCTCTCTTATTGATGAGATGCCCAAACTAAAACCATTTCTCAGTGGTACCGAGCTCATTGTGTACAAGGGCAAGGGCTGTGATAAGTGTAACCACACAGGATTTAAAGGACAGTCGGGTATTTTTGAATTTATTGAAATAACTTCCCGCGTTGAAGATGTTATTCTCAAAGATCCTTCTGCTGAAGCTATAGAGCGTGTGGCACGAGGAGAAGGGACAAAGAGTTTTTTTGAAGACGGACTCGACAAAGTGCTCGCCGGCATCACCACCTTTGAAGAACTTCTACGCGTAGCACTCCCACCAAAAATTCTTGAGCAACCATAATCATGGCAAAAGAGAACGAATTTTTTCTTGAAAATCTCAGCATCTTGATGCGCTCCTCGCTACCCATACGCGAGGCGGTTTCTACGTTGAAAGAAGAAATTCATGGCAAGAAAATGCGTCACGCTGTCGCCATCATCGAACAAGAGATAGATGCGGGTGGCAAAATTTCTACTGCCTTACAAAAAAGCAAACTCCTCTCGGAACGTTATGTTGCCCTCTTGCGACTCGGTGAGGAAACGGGCGAGCTCCAAAAACAAATGGCGCTCGTGGTGGATGAACAAAAAAAAGAGCAGGCGCTTCATTCTAAAATTCGTGGCGCACTCATCTACCCGGCCATCGTTATTTTTATCACGATATGTGTGGGTATTTTTACCATGTGGTATATCTTCCCCCGCCTGACCGCCGTGTTTGCTCAAAATGGTGGTCAGCTGCCAATCACCACACGCATGATCATCGCGATGGGTAACTTCCTCACCGAGTGGGGCGTCATTGTTGTGCCGGGTGGATTTGCTCTCGCTGCCATTCTTATCTATTTTGGTTTTATCTATTCAAAAACGCGTAGCGTTGGTGAGCGCCTACTCTTACATACACCGGTGATGCGAGCTCTTATCCAAGACCTCGAGCTGGCCCGCTTTGGCTATGTGATGGGCTCACTGCTTCACGCGGGCATTTCAGTACCTCAGGCACTTATCTCGATGCAGGACTCGACCACGTTTGTGCTCTATAAACGATTTTATGCTGAAATGTACACCAAGGTGACGGAGGGGGCCTCGCTCTACAAAGCAATCACCCTGTATCCTCAGTACCAACAATTTATACCCTCCTATTTAGCACGGCTCATTTCTGCGGGAGAAATGTCTGGCTCATTATCTGAAACATTGAGTGACATTGGTGAAATGTTTGAAGTTAAAACACAAAACATCACTCAAAATCTAAGTGTGATGCTCGAGCCCATCATTATTGTGGTTGTTGGTCTCGCGGTTGCTTTTTTGGCCGTCGCCATCATCTCACCTATTTATGGGCTCACGACCCAAATTAATTAAGGCCGCCGACGCCACCAAAGTACCAACACGCAAACAAGTACCCACACTCCTGCAGCACTTACCCACAGGAGAGGGTGCGATGTTGTGGCCGGCTCTACTCGCCCCTCTAGGGAACCTGCAAAATTTGGATGTGCCTCGCTCGGAAGTGGTTGAAGTTCCATACTAGTTACTGCTCCAGCTTATTTGCTGGTACCCACTCGTTGAGAGGGGAAAGCTTGGCGGAGGACTGTACAAAAGATTTTTATCATACGTGTCGATGGTCGTCGCATATCCAGAGGTCAGGGTGTTTTGACTATTAACCCATGACCAAGTCCACTGACCGTATGACATGATGGACCCAAAAATAGTGATGCTTGTCTTGGTATTGCCTGGGTAGTAAAAGAACTGAGTTGAACCATTTTGAGCGATGAGTGCCGCGTCAATTTCAAGCGCTGAGGGTGCGTTATAGGTGATAACAATATTATTTTGAGCCAACAAGCCGAGCACCGAGGTGCCATCTTTTGCTGCATACACAATATTTTTAGGGATATATATTGTTGGCGCAGCACTTGCCACATAGGGTAACTTTGCCGCTGCAACCATTACTCGCCCCTTTACCGTACCTTCAACCCATACGTTGTCTTCTATATATATGATTCCATTTGCTGGAATAGCTGGTGTAGATAGTAATTGACGATTCTTGTAGTCTGTATACTCATTATGAGCGACACCATACACATCCCAACCGGTTGGATGTGAGGTGAGGTTTGTTACCTTATAGATACTAACCGTACCGTTGCTATTAAACACGAGTGAATATCCCTGCGCGCTTGAGGGAGACAGGTAGATACCACCGCCCTGTGCTGTTGCTTTGAGCGAGGAGAGGTTGGCGGTCAGCGCTGAAAAATCTACCGCGGGCACAGGAAACTGCCAAAAGCTCTGTACTGCTGGTGATGCCCCTCCCCATACGCCGTTTTGCCACGACTCACAGGGAGACCCTTGTGATCCTGGACACTTGTAGGTCGACTTTGCAGACATAATGGGTGCATTCCCCACCCCATCGAATCGAATACCATTGTTCGACTGAAGCTTTCCACTAACTGTTTCGCCAGCACCAATCCAGACAATGTCGTTACTTAAAAATGAAAATTGTGCGAGCGAGGGTATACCATATTGAGCCGTAATGGTGCGTTTGTTGTTTGGATTTGCACTGGTCCAACCTGTCGACTGTATGGTGACAATGGTCGACCCTACCACCGGTGGCGTGATCGTAAGACTGTACTGCCCTACCACCTTTCCTGTGGTGAGATCAGTATACGAGTGCACATATGGTCCTGCGGTGGTGGTACCATCTCGATAATCAACCGGGAAGTGTGCCAGATGCCACTGGTAGTAGTTAATTCCCGCTTCTGCAATCTGAAAGGCTTGTTCATGATTAATACGCCCCGGCCCCATCTGTACCTCTTTGCGTACCACATCGATAAGCGGCACGATCATGAGCGAACAGATAAACAACAGCATGAGCATGCCCACAAGCGCATCTCCCCGTATGTAGCGCGTCTGTTTCATTAGTTGCCGAGGTTAGTCTTAAGGTTGCGTAGTGTAGCTCCCGCAGTCATGGTAAACGTACTTGTTCCGGTGCGACTATCTTTCGTGAATACCGTTAGCGCCATTTGCACGTATGTCACCTGCGCAATCGGTACAGGCTGTGCAAGCGGTATGGATGTTGTGGCGCCGGTATAATTCCCATCATAGTACGTAAAAATAGTCGCCGTGCTCGAAGCAAGTGGCGTGAGCGATGAGATTTGTTCAGATGCAACAGGATACGTGGGTGGTGTGCCAATTGGTCGGGTTACCCCTTTATACAACACTCCACTTGAGGTGAAGTACCTTACTTTTTGTATCGAACCATCATAACTTCCATACGGGGTATAAAAAATAATTGCCGTAGAACTTGCTAGAGTGAGTGGGTACGAACCATCTCCCGCGGTTGTTGCATCACGAATTTCGTTAAGAAAGGCGTTAGTCACTATACGGGTCTTATCAATAGTACCAATAGCAAGTGGCTGTTGGGCCGTTAGCGAAAAGATTTTTGCTATAGTCCCCACTGCCGCAGCCATAATAAGAAGGCCAACCGCCAGAGCAATGAGAAATTCTACTAGAGTGACGCCGCGGTTCATTGGCTTAATTGTACGCGCAACGTTTGCTGCCCCGACAGGGTGATGTTGCTAATGGTCTGCGTTTGGTATCCAGGCATCTGCACCTCGACCTGATAGCCCCCCGTTTGGGTTATGCCAGCAAACATAGATTGCCCGGGAGTATAACAGCCAGACATGTAGTTAATGGTGACGTTACTCAATACCGGCGTGGTGGTGGTGCTGGTGGTGGTGAGTAGCGCTTTGTAGCGTAGGTATCGCTTATTGTTGAGCACGCTATGTATGGTGGTTCCGGGGACTGTGTAGTATGTGCTCGCTGTTCCATCAGGGCCTACAAAATTCCATGTTGCATTATCAGTATTTGCCGCTAGTTGAAACATGACCGAGGTAGATGCGCTTTGTGATTGTGGGTTCCAGGTAAGTGTCGAGAATGTTGTTGAAGCGGTACCGGTATCAAACGTCGATGATATGAGTGACCCTGAAGACACGTACGCACCACTCACCTGCGCGAGACGCACTCCATTTGGTTGCGTTTGTGTATCGATAGTACCGCTGTCGCTTGCGTACTTATTTGCTGCCAAAAAATCTTCTTGCCCAGAGCCTCCGGTCCAGTCTTCCTGGTACAAGATACTCCCGGCGGTGAGCTTGCTTGCGCTGTATCCGATACCGCTGTTTCGAAGAGTCACCGTGGCACCCTCAACCGAGTTACCCGTCGATGCGTCAGTCACCACAACCAGTAAACTATTACTGGTAGCGGGCCCGAGCATAAGCGTTGACTGTTGCGCTGTATTGGGAAGTAAATTTATCTGCTGCAGCGGCGAAGAACCATACAACATATAACTCCCCTTTGGTGTTGGGGTGTACGTATCCCATTCGATGGGATTTATGACAATCTTCCCGACACCATCGGTGGTGAAAGTCTGATCAAATTTTAAAACACCGGGTGTCCCTATAAGTTTCGCACCCTTCAATTGGATATCAGCTCCTGAAACAGGGCGACAGGTCTGGTCAACCGCCTTGAGTGTCAGAGCACTTAATTGATCAATAGAGAAGCTAACCGAGGTGCTTTGTCCCACCAAAACAGTAGCGTCAGGTTTTGTAGGATTTGGGTTAGGCCCCGTGCTCGGGTAGGTTTGGTCGGTGGAGTAACCACTGTTTAAGGCAACGATGTGGTAGCTGTTCGCGCTCGCTTTCACTCCAACCTCGGTCCACTTCCCCTGGGCATCCGTGGTACGCACCACATCCAGTGCCGGCACAATGGTTGGGTTTGTAATATGTACCGTTGCGCCAGGGACGGGCTGTCCGATAGCGTTTATAACACTCAAGACTAAAGCACCGCCAGTCGCCATATTTTCAATACCTTTTGGTACAACCGTGGTTACGAATGATGACTGATGGTTGGTAGTAAGATTTTTTATATATAGTTTGACCTGCTTGTAGTCCGTATCGGTGGGACCGGTGCCATCAGCGGGGTCATCAACATAGGCAACCGTGTAGTAGATTTGGTATTTTGCGCCATTATAGGCAACCTCCTGTGGATTTACGAGATCTGGTAATGGCCCTGAAGGATTACCCGTCTTGGTGCCCACTTGGGCGTATGGCAAATTGCGGGCAATTTCAATGTAGGATTGCGACAGTGCAGCAACCGCCGCCGTATCTCGATAGGTGCGAAGACCCCGGATCGCAGCGGTACCTAGTGCAATAATAGAAAAAACGAGAAGGGCAAAAATAGCGAGCGATATGAGTGTTTCAACAAGCGTAAACCCTCGCACCATTCTGCGCGCATGCATAAAAAAATGATAGCACGCGGTTTACGAAGCGGTTTGTACCAAAAGCGGAATATCAACGAAAAACTGCGTCCCCTTCCCCACCCCTTCAGACGCCGCAGTGATAACGCCATGATGTGACTCCACAAACGTTTTCACAATAAAGAGCCCTAGGCCCGAACCATTGTTGTTTACCTCTTGTGCATTGTCGCCACGGGTAAATTTTGAGAACATACGCTTGAGCGTTTCTTCACTCATCCCGATACCGGTGTCGCGTATTTCTACGTGAGCCATTGAGGTGCCTGGCATTTTTCGTAACATGATCGAAATATTGCCCTTGGGGGTATATTTTGTTGCGTTGTCGATAATGTTGCTGAAAACTTGTTTTAGTTTTCCACCATCGCCCCAAACCATAACCTTCTCTTCAGGGACGGACACTTCAATTTGCAATCCTTTCTTTTCAACACCGGGGCGCAACTCGCTACCGACGCTGGTGATAAGCGCCGCCAAATCAACAGGGCCAAACTGGTACTGCATCCTCCCCTGCTCAATGCGAGATACATCAAGGTAATCGTTGATCATCACTGCCATACCGGAACTTTCATCAATGAGCGTCTTCATGGCGGCTTTCAGGTTGTCCGGTAGCGGCCCATAGGTGCCATCCATAATGGAGTCGATACTCCAGCGAATAGCGGTAAGAGGTGTTCGCAGTTGGTGTGACGCAAAAGAAAGGAACTCGCTTTTCTCTTTGTCGATTTCGCGCAACCGCGCATTGGACACCTCCAGCTCCCGCTCTTGCTTTTCAATAAGCTCGCGCTGCTTCACCTCTCGATTAACGCTACGTACCAGGAAATAGCCAAACATGAGCATAAAAACTAAGACAAACCCATCCAATATTGCAAAATTTATATCTGGCTCTGCAAATAATTTTCCAAAAAGGACAATATCGATGGTCGCAATCAAAGATTGGGTGAGGAGAATTTTTATATCAAATAAATGATATTGCGTAATAGCGTACGCAGTTATTCCTAAGAAACCAAGCACATATAAAGGGGTAAATTGTAAAAAAAATGTGGTATTGAAAAAGAGCAATGGAATTAAAATGGTCAAAATGATAAGTCCCAAAAGAAAAATAATACCAAGAAGCATGGTGCCCAACTGTCGCCTCGTTTCACTCTCTGCACGAAAATATGACGTCGTTAAAAAATAAAGAGAGAGGATTGCAAAAATCGTAGAAATAACAACAAATGGCAACAGCCCGACTCCTGCCTGAGGCTCACTGAGTCCTTCTATTTGTTGGACTCCAACAAAAGCATACGGTGAGAGATTGAGGCCCATCATAAGCAGTGTAGCCGCTATAGAGATATACAAACCTTTTTTCGGAAGGGTTATGGTTTGAGAAGGCATAATATAGCCCAAGAGAAATAGGGAAAAACTCATTGGCGCAGCAAAAAAGATTCCCAAACGATGTAGCGAAAGAGACGCGCTATTCAGCTCTGGTATACGCACTAAAAAAGTATCCAGCATCCATAGCGTGGTAAAAAAACTTAGGACACAGAAGATTCTATTGGTCGCACTATTGGGATTATTTCTGTACACCAAAAATCCCATAATAGTAGAACCGACCAATGCCAACACAAAAGCAACGAGAGAAAGAGGTGAATCGTATGGAAGAGTAATATGAATCATATGTGGACTTTTCGAACGTGTGGATGCTGTTTGTGTGCATGTGCAGATGGAGCTGGCCCATATCCCACACGACAAATCATTGAGATACGGCGATTCGGTGGCACCATTGCCAATCTCTCTAAACGTTCTTCAGTACTCTTTATAAGCAGGGCGTGAGCCTCAGAAAAAGCTTGTGCATCACCTCCTCGTACTCTCTGTCCAAGATACGGCATTGCTCCTAATGGGTGCACGGAAAGACCGTGAGTCATCGCGGTAAGCCATACCCTCTCCAGGGCTCGGCCTGTATTAAAAAATGATACATTGCTTTGTTCGGAAATAGTGAACACCAGTATAGCGGAACAAGCTGCATAGGTTATCTGAGATTGTTTTGAAATGAAACGAGAAAACCCAAAACGATTCAAAAACGAAACCACCTTCCAAGAAGGAAGTACGTACCGAAACATAAGCGCAACAGGAGGGGGAAACTCCATTGTTTTAATGTATAGACCTGGATCTTGCTGCTCTTCTTTTACATTCCAGCGTATCTTGGTGAACAAAAAATCATGCAGTGTTTTATTTTCCATGAGCAGGCGTTCATTAACACTTATGCATGCAGCCATCTCTTTAATGATTTTAGGATCTTCAACACACGTCATCAAAACATCTTCTGGAAGAATTGTGAGTTGAGTTATGGCTCGGAGAGATTCTGGCGTAAGGGGTGTCCTTTTATAGAGCTTGCGATTGGTTGTTCTCTGTTTGATTGCTTGAGTTATTTCATTTGAACTCTTTTCAGCCGGACTAAATATAAGATGAGCTACGCAATCCTTTTCTTTTTGAAACGCTAGCACCTCCACCGAGTATCCTTCTTGTTTAGCAAGTAGTGCTATATTTTCAACGAGTGCGCCGTGCCCAAGATACGATCCTCTCTCTTTATAATTATAAAGGGTGTCATCTGCGCCAGTTTTGTTATAAATCATTAAACCATCCTCAAGAATCTCAAATTCCCATGGTTGTGCGTTATCACCGGAAGGAGCGTTCACCGCTATCGGTAAAATTTTTTCAATAATTTCTTTTACGATCACGCTTGTATTATACTATCAACAATCCCTCCATGAATCAGTTTTCCCGGGCAGAGCAAGAAGCCATCGAACTTTTTAGACACGCGGCCGCAGGAGTCCCTGCGTACAAAGATTTTTTACGCAAACACAAGATAAACCCTGACAAAATACTAACGTTTGAAGACTTTAAAAAAATACCCCCAACAAACAAGCCTGATTACATTAGCGCTTATTCTTTACAAGAACTAAGCTGGGACGGAACTTTGGCCCACTCACCCTACATATCATCAAGTTCTGGATCTACAGGAATACCCTTTTATTGGCCTCGGGGTAATTATCAAAATAAAATTGTTGGTAAAATTTTTCAAAACATATTTGAAAAAATATTTTACACCAAAGAAGGTTCGACTCTTTTTGTGAACCTTTTCGCGCTCGGCACTTGGATTGCCGGGCTCGAATTTTATAATGGGGCAAAATACGTTGCCGACACGGGAAATGCTATAAACATAGTTACGCCTGGTATAGAAAAAAAGGTCGCTCTTGACGCTATTGTTCGTCTGGGACCCCTTTACGATCGCATCGTCTTAGCTGGCTATCCCCCGTTTGTTAAAGATGTTATCGACTCTGGGTTTACCGTTGGAATTGATTGGTCAAAATATAATGTATACCTCCTTACCGGAGGAGAAGCGTTCAGTGAACTCTGGAGAAATCATGTACATAGAAAATTGGGGGCACCAGAAGCTTCACAAAAAATAATTAATATCTATGGTATGGCAGAAACCGGAGTGGTCGGACACGAAACACCTCTCACCATTTTACTTAGAAAAAATTTACAAACTCTAGGAACCATATATCAACCATCGACGCCTGGAACTGGCGCACCAGCACTATATGCGTACAACCCTCTGGTGCGTTTTTTTGAAGTAGGAGATGATCAATCTCTCTTGCTTACGTCTCGAGCAGGTTTGCCTCTTATCAGATACAACACTCGCGATCAGGGAGGTCTCATATCAAGTAAAGAGATCCGTGCAATGGCCACAGTTGTACCAGCAACACGAGAGTGCCTGTCTGCGTGGCGCACACCTGTTGTGTATTTACATGGGCGCAAAGATTTGTCCCTTTCTTTTTACGCACTCAATGTATATATAGAAAACATCAAACACTGCTTTGAGAGCTACGCTGAAGCAAAAAGTTTTTCAGGCCTGTTTACTATGCGAGTAGCAAATTCTAGAAATTTTGACCAACAATTTCATATTGTTGCCGAATTAGCACTTGAAACAAAACAGCACGACACAAAACAACTAGTTTTACACATATTAAAAACTCTTCCCACGATAAACAGCGAGTATGGAAAACTTTTGCAGTCCCTTGGGAAACGCGCACACCCTAAAGTCAGCTTAGTACCATACGGTAAATTAGATACGATACCGGGGAAAAAACATCGGTGGGTTCGCAAAGGGTAACTACTTATCGAGTCTCTCTGATGGCTGCAGTGCCAGGTCACAACCCATCACATAACGACCCGAGGGCAGCGATGACCCCAGAGCAAGCGAACGAACTGCGTACGCCACAGCAACACCAGCGAGTGATGCGGCCGTCCCAAGTTGGGCTATCCCAGAAAGGGTTTTACCCACCTCTTGTACTGACTTTTCTTGTCGCTCAGTGAATAAAGAAGGATCTATAATTTGATTTGCAAGAGAAACAAATCGCTCGCGAGACATGTTTTTGAGGTTAGATGGAACTCGTTTAATACGACCATGAAAAATAGGTTGTTTTGTATCGCAGTCAAAGCGTTCAACATCAAGAATTACACTATCGCCATTATCGGTAGCCATGAGAACAGGAATCCCTGCCTTTTTACAAGCAAATCGTACGGCAAACTTCATCGCAATATCATCCATCTCATCAACCAACACATCGAGATTATTGATGAACTCCGGCAATGATGCAATTTCAACACCCCTATCCCATGATTCTATTTTTAGGAACGGGTCTATCTCCCAAGCAGCTCGCGCCGCTATAGTAACTTTAGGCAACCCAACATCAAGCACTGTCCCGCGAATTCGATTAAGGTTAGTAATTTCCAAAATATCTGGGTCGGCAATTCGTAACATTTTTGGACCACCTGTCGAAACTAACGATTGCAGTACTGCAGAACCAACAGAAAGCCCCAATATGCCCACCTTACTTGCACGATATACTAGCTGTTCATCGGGCAAGATGAGGTTTCGATTACGGGCTGTACGTAAACGAAAATAAATCGACTCCTCAGGTAGACAAACTGCCACATTCCTCCACGGGAAATACACCCACACACAAGGACGCTCTCGTACTTGCTTTCGAACATACTTCTCCAATACAGCCGCGTCGTGTCTCCCTTTTGCTATATGTGGGTGTTCAACAAAATACAATTCAGTGAAAGCACTTTTCCGCGTATCAATTTTTTTACAGGTACGCGGAAGTTTTTGAGAGGCGGTAAAAAAAATTGGTTTTTGCACGTTACTTATCCCCTTCCAAGTGCTTCGCGGATCTTGTCTACTACAATGACCGGCGTCGTGTCTGCCTTAACCAAGTAGAACACCGGTTCGTATACCTCGATCGCTTTAATTATCTGGTTACTGTCGGGGGTAAGGTTGGTGAGCATGATGACGGGCACCTGCGCACCATAGGGAATGTTTTTGCGCAGCTGCTGTAGCATAGAGAGCCCGTCGGTCCCTGGCATCATGATATCGAGCACAATAACTGCCGGGTGTTTGCGCAACGCAAACTCAAGCCCTTCAGCTCCATCGCCTGCTTCGATGACCTCATAGCCGGCATCTCGCATTTTTTGAGTGAGGAGGCCACGCAATGTTTTTTCGTCTTCGACGATGAGTATGGTTTGTCCCTGTGTCTGTGCCATATATAAAGTATACCGTGGTTTTGAAAGTAAAGAAAAAGGTGGGTATATGAATATGTCTCTGGTGCCCCCGCGAGGAATCGAACCTCGATAGCCGGCTTAGAAGTCCGGAGTTCTATCCATTAAACTACAGGGGCGGTATGATGCTCGTGTACAATACCATTGTGCCACAATCATGACTAGACTTCTGAAACAAAAATACTGGCATGAACTTTTTGAGGCCGGCGTCGCACTCAAAGCATTTAACAGTGTGTGGGAGACCGCTGGTGGAGTCCTGCTGTTAACCGGGCTCCATTCGTGGATATCTCGAGGGTTTGTGTTTATTACGAGTAGTACCTTTTTTGGTGACAGGCACGAGTTTATCTTTCGTCTCCTAGATAGCCAGCTCCACCATCTTAACGTCGTATCAACACGCACCTTCGTGGGAGCATATCTCCTCTTTCATGGCATCATGAATGCCTTTTTAGCATACAATCTCTACCGCAATCGTCTCTGGGCCTACCCTACCATGATCGCGTTTTCTTCTATCTTTTTTGTCTATCAAGTATTTCGGCTCTTCCACACCCACTCACTCATGCTCCTTGCGGTGAGTGTGTTTGATATTGTGTTTATTCTTCTCACGTGGCACGAGTGGCGCCATCAAACACGCAAACGTCAGCGCGCAGTAGAGCCCACCGGTGCTGAAGATTCAAACAGATAGAGGGGGCCGAGTTCTCCCTCGGGTGTCGTGTCCCCGCCGGTTGCTAAAATCATCGCCTGACTTTCAAGGCCCATCAACTTTCTTGGTTCAAGATTGGTGACAAAGGCGCAGCGCTTCCCAACAAGCTTTGTGAGATCGGGAAAATGTTTCGCAATACCGGAGACCACCTGCCTTATTTCTTGCTCAGCAACAACCTCGGCCGAATCTTCTGTAGAAGGTTTTAGGCCAAAATTAACCTGCAACTTCAACAGCTTCTCTGACCCCTCCACCGGCTCAGCAGAGACTATCTCGCCAATACGGATCTCTACCTTTTTAAATGCATCTATCGAAATGTAATCGCTCATGGCGGTATATTAGCTGGTTTTTCTTAGTCGGTCGAGATAACTCTGGAGGATGAGTGCTGCGGCAGAAGCGTCATAATTTTCTTGAACTACTTTATTCATCGGAACCCGTTGTGTAGGGCGCATCAGTTTACCCTGAACCTGTCGAAGGGCCTGCGCACTGGTAAAAAACTCTGGCTCAAATTCGACGACGACTCCGGCCGCCTGGAGCTGTTCGGCAAACTGCTCGATCTCCCCCATGATTGGGTTTGGCTTACCTGACAGGTCGCGCGACTCGCCCATAACAGCGATCTTCACCTCGTTCTCTTTCACAATATCGAGCACCTCACTAAGCGCCCCCACCCCACCCTCAACAGTGCCTAGTGGAAACGCCATGACCGCGCCCTCGTCTGAGACGGCGACTCCGATGCGCTTTTTACCATAATCAATCCCAAGATATTTCACTCGCCGATTGTACGTGGTTTTATCTCATTGCGCGAGCTCCACCAAGTGCTTCCAAATGGCATACATCGCATAGGTGTCGAGCCCGCAGTAGGTCTTGAGATCACGAGCGATCACCTCGCGCTCCATGGGTGGTTGGCTAAGCATAGTCCACCACGCGTCCGAGGCCTGCGCCCCGCCGTGGATACTTAACTCCTTATATTGGAGTTCAGGCACAATCGCGGGCAGCACATATTTAATAGACACGCTGCCGCGAAACGCCGGGTGCACGTAGTACTGCTTATGAAACACGTCTTTAAGGTCATAAAACTGCGCGATGGTACGCTCGAGAAACGCGCGATGCTCAGGCAGCCTGGCTGCCAACTTTTTGTGCACGTCCATCTCAAACGACTTGTTCCACGCAACAATCGTCCCCTGCTCGCCAATATGCTCTTCAAGCAGCACCACCACCGCCTCGGATGGGTCGCTCTGCTCCATGTGGAGATATTCAACGTGTTGCAGCTCGCCCGTAGGCTCGCGCAAAATGTGGAGTGAAAACTGAAACGGCACCTTATCAAACGGCCGAAAACCCGAGAAGAGCGGTACCGCGGGTGAAAAGGTTTCGTAATCTAAAAAGTAGAGCGGGAACTGGAGTGGAGCGAGCTCTTCGCGTATGGCGTCAGTGTCTATCATGGGCACCCCGCGCTTGTGCGCCAACACTTGGTTGTGCTGCGTGTCAGTTAGCTCAAACTCATCGGGCACATCGGCGATAGCAAAAATCTGACTCTCCACGAGCGCGAGCAATTTCTTTTTACTCGAGCCGATGCGCGAAAGGTCATGGACCGAGTACTCAGGCACGTGCGGGTTAGAGTAGCTAAAGGTCGTGCAATGGTTACTGCGACCCTGAAAGATGCATTCGCAGCCACCCACCGGCTCGAGGCTTTGGGCTAAATATTCGCGCGCAACTTCCATCCGGCTCTCAACCTCCGCGAGTCGCGCTAACACTTTCTCGCTCACATCGACCGTCGCAAATAGTTGGTCGACCTCTAACTCGCCCACGCGCACATACTCATTGTTGAGGTGCATAACAAAACACTTCCCCACCTTCACTCCTGAGCGGCGCAAGACCGAGTATTGAAATGCGAGGTCGTCAAGGTGGTTGCGGTCCGAGCCGCTCTCGTGCACGCCGCTGGTGCCTTTAATTTCAAAGAGGTCCCACGCACCATCCGCGCGCAGCGCGAGCACGTCGCTGCGCGCTAAAAATCCGTCGATGATAAACGTCGCTTGGAATATTGCCGGCACCTTGCTCGTGAGCAGCTTTGTCGTCTCAATGCACGCCTCCTGCCCATATTGCCGGACTTCCACCCCGCCCACGAATAGCCCACGTGCGTGCGCCTCAACCTCGTTCCCCTCGTCGGCCAAATGCTGCTCGTAATCTGAAAGAGCGAACTTCTCTAAGAGCTCTGGCTTATTGCGCTTGAGCCACAAATTTTTCGCACAAAACGAAAAATCCAAAAAGTCAGTTTTTGAAATCGGCTTTGGCATAGGAGCAACTATACTATGTCAAAACAAAACAGCGAAGAACACAAAAAGAACCTGCCGCACAAGGCAGCAGGTCACTCCAACATCGCGAGACTCTCCTGAAGCAACTTCAACATACGGGCGATTTCTCGTCGTATCTCTTCAGGATTTTCAATATCCCTCAAAGACCTGCGTACACGCACCTTGAGGTCTTCCACCTCTGCGGCAAGTTTCAAGGTAAATGCTACCGTCCGCCCAGCATCTATTTTTCTAGCCCGAATCAGAGCCTCTTCCTGCTCCCGTATTAACACACGCAAGTGCGCGAGCTGCTCGTGCTCGGGCACATACGCAACCTTCAGCAAGACGTTAATAGACGGGAGTGTTTGTGCGCATAGAATATACTCGCGCACATCAGCACCAAGGTACCGCAGTGCATAGCGCTGCTGCGACCAGGACTGCCCAGACGACGAAACACCAAAGTGACGCTCTACATCCTTGTGGTTCTTACCCTGAGTACGCAGGCTCACTATCTGCCCGACAAGCTCAAACAACCGAGTCGCTTCGGGGTTATGTTGCGGCGGATCTGGTTGCTCCGGCAACTCAGGCGACACCTCTTCAATAGCCTCGTCAGCAACAGGTTCTGCAACCTCTCGTTTTTTTGTTTTAGCCGACTCGAGGGCCAGAACAGCACCCGCCTTAGAGTATGTCTTGAGATTTGCTACCGGATTTGCAACATGCTCGACACATAAACCAGTGACGGAGTTGACGACAAGGCTTTCGACCCCCTGCCCTAGACAAGTGATGCACAGTCGCTGGGGCGACCGACATTGTGATGCCATACATCCTTGGCGATTGTGGACAATCCTATTGGTGGTAGCTGCACAGACAGGGCCCGACACACCCCGCGGGTTAAACACGCAGGGGTACAACCCATGCTCACGAGTCTCAACCTCGGGAGCTTCGGTGGACGCTTTTTTACTCACACGAACCTCCTTTGATTTTGAGAAACAACTAGGCTGCAGCTAGCATATGCTTTTCTCCTCAATACACAAGGCCACGTTCTAGATGAAACGTGGCCTCTTTGTTTTCTTCCCCACTTCTCCTTTTTATCCTTCTCAAAAAATTCTAAAGCGTGGGTGGACATAACACCCAAAGCCTACCACTCCCCGGGCGGATTTTCATCCGGCGGGATATATAGAGGAAAGGAAATGGGCCGCCCACATGGGCAGCCCAATGAACCTGAGGTTCAAGCTGAAGAAGTGTACTGTTTGAAAAGACCAGCTCCGTCTCGGACATATGCGCGCGCTGCGCCAGGTTTAAACAGGTCATTTTTATCGCGCATACGCCCCTCAGCATCGAGGCTAAAGGGTCCAAATTGAGCAATGAGCGGCCTGAGACGGTACAAGTTTGCGGCCTCCAGCCCACCCGCTACACCAAAACCAATGCCAGAGATACGCTCAAGGCATTCAAAATATTGTTGCACTTGATCTGGGTCGAAATCTCGTCCTGCACCACCGCTAGGGTCTATCAGTACATAGTCGGCGAGCTCTTGGTAGTTTTGTAATCTAGCAACAAGAGCATCCCCCGATTGACCAATTTCTTTAAGCGCTAGCGGGCCACATTGGAGAATGATCTTCTTCCCCCTAGAAACCTCTTTATAGAGCTCGAGAAGCTGGGGGTCAGGCCACGCAAGATTAAGCTGCACACCATGGCAATAGGGGCCCGCCATAGCATCAGCAAACGCAAGATCATCTACAATCGCTTGCGTATCCACTTTGTCGCTATAGTAGTGAAGAACATTGAACGCTTTCGGATGTGGAGAGAATATCTGCGAAAACCTTTCAGGGCCGGGGTAGCGCCTGTTGGTGGTACCCTTGAGAGATTGTCTACTCACCAGCACACCGATCATGAGTTGGTGCGGTGAATCTTCTGGCATTACCTTAAGAATTTGTGTGACATGTCTCGGTGAATTAACACCCGTCACACCGATGTATGGCACTGGTCGCATAAGAAGCCCTTTCCTGTTGAACGACTGGTACATACATACCACATTTTGTGATAGAGGAAAGGAAATGGGCCGCCGATAGTTGGGCGGCCCGAGCTGTGGGGGGGATTAAAGACACGCGGAGAAGACTAGTCCTCCTAGCAATAGCACCGTGCCAACAGCACAAACGAAATGCCACGGACGGAATTTGTGTTCGCTTTTTCGAGTCTTCTCAAGCATGAGCATGGGTGCAAGCATTACCTGTCCTCCTTCTAACCGCAGGTTATAGCACGAAATTAAGAATGTGCCAGCTGAAGGTTTGAGCAGACTTTCATGAGAGGGATACATATAAAAGGAAGAGGAGCGATGATCTGTTGAGACAAACAGTATTAAGTGCTAGTGTTGCGCAGGAAAGTCACACACACTGCGAGGTTTTCAATGAAACCAGCACAAAGAGTTCTTAGAAGTTCTCCTTACAATAAGGCTCTCAAGAAAGCTGTTGGAAGCCAAAGAGTTAAGCCTACTGCAAACAAAAAGCAAAGGACCAGACCACCACATAGACAAGCCCCACCCATAACAGACCTATTAGAGCTACTGGCAAAGGAGTATGAAAAACTTGGCTTTCTCCACCAGCCACCGACCATGAATGATGCGCGACGGATCGGTATCCCTCAAACAAGAAAGCGTTCAGTGCTTGGCACACTCTATGAACCCGCGTATCAGTTCCTTATACTGATCGGTCATCCTATCTTGGGTACGACTATTGGGGATCTTATGGTGGCACTCTACCCACTAGCCCCGAAGAAAATTGCGAGCCTCGCCGTTTTTCCAAATCAGTCTTACGTACGAGGCTCACTCGTCGCGAGCAGATTAAGAAGGCTCAAACGCTGACCACTTTGGTCTCCTAGCCGCCGCAACTTCTTTGTGGCGGCTTTTTTATAAAAAGACAAAAGGGGTCGTGCAGTCTAGCTGCACTGACCCCTTTGCGGTCTCCGATGGAAAATCCACGGGAGAAGCGCCGCCTCCCACCGTAGGCCTTTACCCTACGGAGTTGGTTGCTTCTTAGCGCGGGCGCTGGCCCTGTTCATGTGTTTCGCACCTCGACCAAGGAACTAATGCGCGTGCGCACTATTTTTCCCCAGCTTCAACGATGAAAACACTTGTACTGGTTCCCCAAAAGAACGTACTGCATTTGCGCTGAAACGCAAAGCCCAGAGCTTCGGTACATGACTTGAGCCTCCGCACTTAGTCACGATTTAGAGACCTTAGCTACTAGTCCGGGGGCAAAACCCCTGGCGGTTCCGACCAAGGGTCGAAAAAGGCACGCTCTGGTGAGAAAATACCACACAACAACAGACCCCCACAAGCCTTGTATTAAAACCACATTCTCATCAAGATGAACATCTACTTAGTGGTAGGCAAAGGCCACCCAAAGGCATGGCTCTATACAAAACACCGTTCCCCTATTAGTATCTGTAGTGGTCACACCTAAAGCCCACGGAGAGGTGGCTGAGTGGTCTAAAGCACCTGTCTTGAAAACAGGCGTGCCGCAAGGTACCGTGAGTTCGAATCTCACCCTCTCCGCAAAAGCAACTCCAGATATCACCCGATATCTGGAGTTGCTGCATTTTGATACGACAATCATTGTATACTTATTATTGTATGCACGAAGGGATTCGCTGGCAGGTGCTCACCCACGAACATAGAGATCGCTCGACCGACTGGTACTGGGGGTTTGGCATCCTCGCTGTTATTGGTATTGGATTGTGCGTCTATTTTGGCAACGTGCTTTTTGCACTCATCATTGCCATGGCCGCATTCTCGATAGGTATCTTGCTTACACGTGGCCCCCGAGAGCACGAGGTTCATGTGCATCCACGCGGTGTGACACTCGATGGCACCCTCTACCCCTACCCCGCACTTCAGTCGTTTTGGGTGCATGTTGAAGATCCTCATGAGCTTGGTATCCCTGAGGAATACCACGAGGAGTTCGAGCCGCGCGCCCACCTACTACTCATCACAAACAGTTATATTCACCCAACACTCACCATACCCCTTGATGATTTAGACCACGCCCAAGAGGTGCGTGACTATTTAGCAACCCACATAGCTGAGGAGAAACAGGAACGTCACTTTAGCGATCACCTCGCTGAGGCGCTTGGTTTATAGGCAATTTTGGTGTACTTTGAGTATGCTCTGCTCGTCTAGATTCTTCTAGGGGCAGCTGCTCCCGTCGTTCAATGGATAGGACGCATCCTTGCGGAGGATGCAATGTGGGTTCGATTCCTGCCGGGAGCACCACAAAACAAAACCACCCCAATTGGGGTGGTTTTGTTTTGTGCTTAGGCCTTGAGGAGTTTGGAGACCTTTGCCTTGCGGCGAGCGGCGGTGTTCTTCTTCATAAGACCGCGCTTGAGTGCCTTGTCGATCGCTTTGTACGCTGCGGCGAGAGCTGCCTTGTCGCCCTTAGGAGCGAGGCGAGCCTCCTTGTTTGTTTGGCGCACAGCCTGCTTACGCACCTGGTTCATAGCGCGCTTACGAAGTGACTGGCGGTGAGCCTTTTTTGCACCTTTGGTGATTGCCATATGTGCGAGGCACTATAGCAGTATTTTCTCTATCGCGCAATAACTGGCCGCAGGGAGGTAGGCGCGGTAAGCTAGGGGTATGATAGGAAAGCTCACCGGGGTGCTCGACTCGCTAGGCGCAGGCCAGGCTCTTGTTGACGTCTCAGGGGTCGGCTATGTCGTTCGTGTGCCTGCGGGTCTTGAGGGCCTGCTCCCCCCCGGGGGTCGCATCACACTCCTTATATACACCGCCGTGCGAGAAGACGCTATTGATCTGTATGGCTTTGCAAGTGCTGAGGAGCTTGGCTTCTTCAAACTCCTCATGGGGGTCTCAGGGGTGGGGCCCAAAACAGCGCTCGGTATTATGAGTGTTGCCGACGTTTTGTCGCTCAAGCGAGCCATTGCAAAAGGCGACGCTGCAGCGCTTACCTCAACGTTTGGTATCGGCAAAAAAAGCGCCGAGCGTTTAGTTGTTGAGTTACGCGATAAAATAAAACTGCTCCCCACCGACACGGCTTCTGACGCACCCTCTGACGCTGACGTTATCGAGGCACTCCAGGGGCTTGGCTATAGTGCGCTTGAGAGTCGCAAAGCGCTGCGCGATATATCCCCCACTCTTGTAGGCACCCGCGAGCGCCTTGCTGCCGCCCTGCGCAACCTGGGCACCAACGCCACCGTATGAGACGCCTCATTCCAAAAAAACTCCTTTCGCTCTATCATCTTGCGTTTGCACTTTTGGGCGCCCGCTGGTATGGCAATCCCTCTGCACAATTATTTGTTGTTGGGGTGACTGGCACCAAGGGTAAGTCGAGTGTTTCAGAGTTGGTACGCACCCTGTTTGCAGGTGCCGGATACAAAACCGCGCTCGCCTCAACTATCCATTTTCGCATCGGCGACGATATAGAGCCTAACCTCTACAAGATGACGATGCCGGGGCGGGCCCGACTGCAAAAATTTTTACGAAAAGCACTAGATGCCGGCTGTACGCACGCAGTTATCGAAATGACCTCCGAGGGTGCCGCACAATTTCGCCACAAGGGCATAGAGCTCGATGCGCTCATCTTCACCAACTTACAGCCCGAGCATATCGAATCACATGGCTCTATGGAGGCATACGCTGCCGCGAAGTTATCGCTCGCACAGCACCTTGCCGACTCGTCCAAACGACCCCGCATCATCGTGGCAAATGCCGAAGATGCCTATGGGCCCGCGTTCCTCGCTGTCCCTGTTGAGGTCAAAGTTCCTTTTTCACTCAAAGATGCTGAACCCTACAGTGTGGATGACACGAGCGTGCGGTTTGTCTACCAGCGCGAGGTGTTTAGTGTGCCACTGCCGGGACTTTTTAATTTACGCAATGTGCTTGCAGCGCTCGGTCTCGGTAGTGCTCTGGGAATAGATATTAAAGTGATGAAAAAAGCGCTCGAGCGTGTCGGGCCGATCAAGGGTCGTGTGGAGCGTGTCGAAGTCGGCCAAGACTTTGCGGTCATTGTCGACTATGCACACACCCCCGACTCGCTCAAAGCGCTGTTTGAAACGTTCAGAAGCAGCAACCCTGACCACCGCATCATTGTTGTTATGGGCTCAACCGGTGGCGGGCGCGACCAGTGGAAGCGCCCCCAAATGGGTCGCATTGCTGACGAATATTGTGATGTGGCAATTTTAGCCAACGAAGACCCGTATGATGAGGACCCGAACAAGATTTTAGGTGACATAGCAAAAGGTTTTTCTGAGCACCAACCACACATAATATTTGACCGACGCGAGGCAATCCGCGAAGCGCTCAAACAGGCGTGTCCCGGCGACGTTGTACTGCTTACCGGCAAAGGTACTGACCCCTACATCATGGGTCCGCATGGTACGAAAGAGCCTTGGAGTGACCGTCGTGTTGCACAAGAGGAGCTGCATATACTACTTGGAATCCCTGAGGATACGGTAGAATAAAGGGGTGTCAGACGCAGCAAGTGAGGGGTCAAACCCCTGGGAGCCAGTTATCTTTATCATTGCCGTTATCGGTATCCTTACCGCGCTCATCTGGGTGCGGGGTGGTCTCGATTCACTCCGAGGTGAGGGGTTTTTTATAAACCCAACCACCCCGTTTATTGAAGGATCCCCAACACCACAAACAGCTACTACTAATCCCACTACCTAACGTATGTTAAATCCATTTCCTAGCCTTCTCACCTATCAATACCTTGAGCCCACCGTAGCACGATGGATGCTGGTCGTAGCGTGTATATACATTGCTCAGTTTCTTGTACGAGAGCGATCAAAACTCGTTGGTTTGTCCGTGCCAGTGGTGGGTACCATGCGCTCGTGGATGGTTTGGACTTCAGTGGCGCTCCCCCTTATGCTCGCAGCCTGTTTTTTAGTGGGATGGAACACCCAGTGGGCAGCAGTCATCTCTGCGCTCGTATTTTTGAAGCACCTTGTTGGGACTAAAAACTACCAGCAGGTACTCCCCTTGCCGCCCTCAACCTACCTGCTTCTCATACTCATAAGCCTTTCTCTCCTCATAACCGGCGCTGGTTTTTATGCGTTTGATATCCGTATATAACTTTTTTGTGTAGTATGGGCTCGTGATTCTCATTCTGCACAATATCCGCAGCGTCCATAACGTTGGATCTATATTTCGTACCGCTGACGCAGCGGGGGTGTCAAAAATTATTCTCTCGGGCTACTCCCCGACGCCCATAGATCGCTTCGGCCGTGCGCGCAGCGATTTTACAAAAGTGTCACTGGGGGCTGAAAAGTCGGTCCCCTGGGTGTACGTCAAAGCGCTCGGACCTACACTAAAAAAGTTGCGTGCCGCAGGATGTTTTGTAGCTGCGGTAGAACAAGACCCCCGCTCGCAGAATCTTTTTGATTTTTCTTTTCCACCCCATCTCTCCTCAGAAAAGATCGCCCTGGTGTTGGGTAATGAGGTGCGTGGCATCTCTACCTCAGTGCTTGAAAAGTGTGATGCTATTCTCGAAATCCCCATGCATGGTACCAAAGAGTCGCTGAATGTTTCCGTAACTGCGGGCATCGCGCTCTTTGTCTTGCGGGAGGCAAATACCACGAGGACTACAAATTAGTAAGAGTTTTTGCTATAGTGCGGTAGTTCCGGCCTATACATTCGTATAGCCGGTCGCTCGGGGCAAAAAGAAAATCCAAGGCTTTTCTTTTCTTCCTCGCTTCCCGCCTATAGCTCAGTCGGTAGAGCAGCTCCCTTTTAAGGAGACGGTCGTAGGTTCGAATCCTACTGGGCGGACAATTTGACACAATTAATTTTTTAATGTATTCTAAACCTAGTTCAACGGGAGATTTTTCAATGGCACGATGATCATTCCTCGCACCCTCAGCAGAAAAACTGGGCGCAACTGTCGAGATCTATCAAGGCTTTGAAGGTAAGGAGGCTGAAGAAAAGCGTAGACAGTTGCTGGAACAGCACGGAGACGCGCTTGTCGTCATGATCGACGGTAAAGAGGTGGACAACAAGCTACCTCTCACATAAGTAGCAGTGGGGCTGGTTGGGTATGTTACCTCAGACCAGCCCCTTCGCATTTTAAATCACATCGTTCTAATAAGGCTTCCGGTTTTGTACCAGAGGGCGGACTTGTAACAAAAAATTTAAAGGCTCAACTTCTGTCTACTTCTCAGGAGCAGGGACGGTATACGTGGTTGGGCCAACCAACTCCAGCGGTGTTTTTATAAACCCATTCCCTATCAGTAAGCGTATCGAGGATCCTGAGGGCAAGGTGAGCACATCTCCCTCATACAGCGACTCATCAATTGAGGGAGATTCGATACTGCTGCCCCGGTTGAGGGTTACCCCATCAATAAATGATGCCACCGTTGCAACCACGGGGTCGTTCACCGGATCGAGTTTTTGGAGTTTGATGATGCCCGTACAGTCGACCGAATCCTTCCACGCAAGCTCACCCACAGCTCCCACAATATGGCCGGTAAAGGTGCCCCTATTTTGCCCCCCGATGGTGAAAGATCCGCTCACTGACCCGTCAGTCATAATAGTTCCCTGCACCCCGGAGGAGCCCACCGAGCCGATGGTGCCAGTGACGACGCCACCGCGCACCGTGAGTGTCCCCACCGAGTCGGCACATTTAGCCACCTGCGACCAGGCTTGCGATGGATTAAAAGAAGCACTCCAGTGTCCTTCAAATTTTTCAAGATACGGAAGAGATGCTTGAGATGATGAGGAGGGAAAAAGTGTGTACACAAAATGGTTAGCTGCGGGGGGCAGCAAATTTAGGGTGAACGCCGCCATAAAGCCAATGCCGGCCAACACGAACAAAGTAAAGGCCATGAAAAAGAGCTTATGTCCCATCCTGAAATTATAGCAGCAAAATGAATCGCTCCATGAGTAGCCCCAACTCACCCGCCCCGCGGTGCGCGTCATGGTAGAGCACCACAAGAGTGCGTGAGTGTGTGCGCAACTCTTTTTCGGTATACGCTCCGCCGCCCCCCTTAAACTGTCGTTTGCTGTGCAGATCACGAACCTTCCAATGCAAAATACCCGCAATAGCTTCTGGCACCACCCCTTGGCGCAGCGCTTCGCTAAAGAGCAGCCAGAGTTTCTTTTTATCTTTCGCTGCAAAGGCATAGGTCAGTGCGAACACTGAAAAAGGTTCCTTTTCTTCTTTTACTTCTTTTTTAGCAACACCAACTTCTGCACCCGCCTTGGCGAGTAGGTCATTTGGTTTTTTGAGAAGTTTCTCTTCTACAAAAACAAAGGTGTGGGGCGATTGCACAAACGCTGTCGCGCTCTCTAAAAATTCTTCGCCACGATCTCCCCCGAGCGCTCCGGTCAGTTTGTATGCCTGCGCATCTCCCAACAGCGATGCGGTGGTTGCGACTGAAAGAATTTCCTCAATAGACAACTGCTCCCACGAGAGTTCTTGAAGAAGCTTGGGAGGATTTTTATGCGTCGCACCTCCAACAAGAATGTACATCATAGCGGCAACTCCTCCATAGCGCCCCAGTTGGGCCCCCTCTTCCCTTCTGCTTTATAGGGGATGCCATCCCGCTCCTCTTCAGACACCACACTCTCCATAATTTCTTTAATCTTCAGCGCGTATTTTTTCACGGCATCGTCTTTCATTTCAAAGACGAGTTCGTCATGCACCTGAAGCAGTGGGTATATATCTTCCTCAAGCTGCTCTTTTTGTAGCCAACTTCCAATTTCAACCATAGCGAGCTTCACGATATCGGCTTGGGTGCCTTGTATAGGCGCGTTAACAGCCATACGCTCAGCCGCCGCTTTGACGTAAGGAATAGAAGAGGTAATGCCCTCAAAGTAGCGGCGGCGCCCAAAAAAGGTCTCTGTATAGCCTTGTTTTGCTGCAGCAGCTTTTGTTTCATCGAGATAGCTTGCGAGACGTGGGAACGCGGCAAAGTACTGATCATAAAACTCTTGTGCTTCTTTGCGATTAGTACCAAGCGCTTGTTGCAGCGAGGTGACCCCCATGCCATAGAGAATGCCAAAGTTAATAACCTTCGCACGGCGGCGCTGCTCGTAGGAAACTTCTGCATCTTCTACATGAAAGACTCGCGCGGCGACTTCACGGTGAACATCTCGCCCACTGCGAAAGATTTCTCCCAATCCCTCATCACCTGAAAGGAATGCTGCGATGCGCAATTCTATTTGTGAATAATCGAAGGATACGAGTTGCATACCCTCACTCGGGATAAAGGCGTGGCGAATCGCGCGGCCAAGCTCGGTCTTAATGGGGATATTTTGGAGGTTTGGATTTTGTGATGCGAGACGGCCCGTCGTTGTGCCTGTTTGTACATACGAGGTGTGTAAGCGGTCCTCACTATCAAGCAGCGTTGGGATGGTGTCGATATAGGTTGAAAGGAGTTTTGAAAGTTCGCGAAAGCTTAAGATGTCAGCAATGATAGGGTGCAGCTCGCGCATCTTCTCAAGTTCAGATTCGCGCGTCGAGCGCGCGCCGGTCGCTGTCTTCTTTTGGTTTTTCATCGAAAGGCCGAGGGTATCGAAAAGAATGTCGCCCAACTGCTTGGGCGAGTTGATATTAAACTCGCCTCCCGCTGCCTCATAAATGCGCCCCGCAATAGCATCGAGCTCTTTGCGATATTTTTTTGATAAGTCGGCAAGGAACGCACGGTCAATTTTCACTCCACGCTTCTCCATTTTTCGAAGCACCGGGTAGAGCGGCAGTTCGATTTTTTCATACACAAACGAGAGGCCGCGCTTTTGTATCTCAGCAAGTATATTTTTCTTAGCCTCCTCAAACGTATCGCTCTTCCCTACTCGATAGATATCGTCGAGTGTGGGCTGTGTCACATTAGAGTCGAGCACCCACGCTGCTATACCTACTTTTTCTAACTCTTCTTGTGGAATATTTTCACTTTTAAACAAAGCGTACTCCGTGGGATCTTCGTGAACATGGTCTGAATCCGAGCCTGCCTGCCGGTAGGCAGGGACCTTTTCTGAAGGAAGACCCTGTGGAGCTCCCAGTACCGTTTTCATTCGTGGAATGAGCGCGCGAAATTCAAACTCTCCGAGTGTGTGCACAACTTTTCTCACATCCACCCCCTCGCGCCACGGTTTTTCAGGAAGGGTAAAATCTATGGGAGCATCGCGACGAATCTCAGCCAAGCCTTTTGAAAACAGAGCTCCTTCTTCGTTATCCAAAACAAGCTGCGCATAGCGCTTTTGAATACCTGCTTCTTTAGCAACCACCTCAACACCTTTTTTCTTTAGTGCCACAAAAATCTTTTCAAGCGGCCCATAGGTTTGGATGAGTTTTATAGCACTCACCTCTCCGACCCCCGGCACGCCGGGGATATTGTCTGAGGCATCGCCACGTATACCTTTAAAGTCGGTCACCAACTCGGGGCCAAAACCATACTTTGTGTGCACCGCGTCTTGGTCATACAGCACGATATCGGTAAGCCCTTTGCGCTGGGCAAAGACGCACACCCGCTTCCCATCAACAAGTTGGAGTGTGTCCATATCGCCTGAGGCGATGATGACACTTAACTCTTTATCTCCCTTCGTCTCTTCAACAATGGTGCCAATAACATCATCGGCCTCAAAGCCCGGTGCTGAGTACAGCGGCACTCCCACTGCCTCGAGCACCTCGGGGATTCGTTTAATTTGATGGAGCAGCGCCTCATCAATCTCAGCACGAGTCCCCTTATAGCCATCAAATGCCTCGTGGCGAAACGTGCCACCCGGCAGGTCGTTAGCGGCCACAATATAGTCAGGCTTTAGGTCGGTGATGATGCGTATCAGTATCGAGACCAAGCCATAGAGCCCACCGGTGGGCTCACCTTTACTCGAAGAGAGTTCGGGCAGCGCATGGTAGGCCCGATGTAAAATCGCATGTGTGTCGAGGATTACTAATCTTTTTGTCTCTCCCTTCCCCATTTCCCGCATTCTACCACCCTGCTCTTTTTAATGCTTATGAATCTCAATAAACCGCTCATCTTCACCCGCATCGTCTGCTGAAAAATTAAGGAGGAGGTCGGGGGTCGGCAACACACCTTCAACACGCTCGGGCCACTCTATGACGACCAATGTCTGCGGGTCATTAAGAAAAGTCTCGGGCTTCAGCGCCGAGAACTCTTCGGGCTTTTCAAAACGATATGCGTCGATGTGCACGAGCGAGGTAAAACGCCCAAAATTGATATCGTAGCGCTTCATGATGACATAGGTTGGGCTCTGCATAGTAGCTGTGACACCAAGCTCAGCACCCAGTGCCTGCACAAAGGTAGTTTTCCCTGCACCAAGGTCGCCTTGCAGAGCTAGAATGAAGGCCCGTGCGCCCGACTTCGCCAAGACTTCGGCGGCCAAGAAGGACCCTATGTTCTCCACCATCATTTTTGCAAACGCCGGCAAATTAGTTTTTGAAACCCTTTCCATATATAAGAGAGTACCAAACTCGAGGTAGAATAAAAGTCATGGTTACGTTTGGTGATGCCGAGCAAGAAAAACGCATAGAGTTTCTCAAGAAGCGCGAGGAGGAAGAATTGGCTCAGGTGTTGTCGCGCAAATATGGGGTTGAGTATGTCGACCTCTCTCTTATCGCCATCAACACCGACGCGCTACGCCTGTTGCCTGAAGCCCGCGCCAAAGAGACGGAGGCGGTCATCTTTGGTATGGTCGGCAAAAAGCTCAGTCTCGCGGTGCGTGCGCCTGAGCATCCGGCAGTAAAGGCTCTGGTACAAGAATTAACCGAGCGCGGCTATCTAATCACTGTGTTCATGTGTTCACAGGAGAGCCTGCGGCGTGGCTGGGCACGGTACGCAGACCTGAGCTATGCAACTGAGAGCAAGGCGGGTGTCTTTGAAATTTCAAACGAAGAGATAGAGACACTGCTCGCTCAGGTGAAAACGCTCGGGGATATTAGCACGCTCATTCAAGAAGCGGTTGATATGAAAAAAGCCTATCGTATCACCCGCATCCTCGAGATCATCCTCGCTGGTGGTCTTTCGATGAGCGCCTCTGATGTCCACTTTGAGCCTGAAGAGGCCGAGGTGAAACTACGCTATCGCCTCGACGGTGTGCTGGTTGATGTGCTCTCGCTGGACCACGAGACATATCGTCTCGTCCTCTCCCGTATGAAACTCCTCTCGGGCATGAAGCTCAACATCACCGGTGAGGCGCAAGATGGCCGCTTTAGCATCAAGGTGCGTGGTGATGAGATCGAACTGCGCACCTCGGTACTCCCCGGTAACTACGGCGAAACAGTGGTGCTGCGTATTCTTAATCCAAAATCAATCGCGGTCCCACTCCAAGAGCTTGGATTTGAACCAAAGCTCCTTGAGCGCTTACAAAAAGAGATCTTGCGTCCCAACGGGATGATTCTTACCACCGGCCCTACCGGTTCAGGTAAAACAACAACACTCTATGCCTTCTTGCGCCAAGTGAATAATCCAGGAACAAAAATAATTACCATTGAAGACCCTATCGAGTACCACCTCCCTATCGTCCAAACTCAGGTTGAGAAAAATTACTCCTTTGCCGAAGGTCTTCGCTCTGCATTGCGCGCCGACCCCGACATCATCATGGTGGGTGAAATTAGAGACAATGAGGTCGCTGCGACAGCGATTAACGCGGCACTTACCGGTCACCTCGTGTTCTCCACGCTCCACACCAACGACGCTGCGGGTACCTTCCCTCGCCTGATTGATCTTGGGGTGAGTGAAAAGGTGCTCTCCTCGGCAATTAACGTTGCGATGGCACAGCGCTTGGTGCGCAAACTCTGTCAGCAGTGCAAGGTGAAACGCCCCCCAACTGAAGCCGAACAAAAAATCATAGACGCAACACTCGCTGAAGTGGTCGACAAAGCACTCGTGCCGCAAGAGGTGCACGAGCTCTATGACGCAAAACCAGAAGGGTGCCCTGCATGCAGCGGTCGTGGTTACAAAGGGCGCGTCGGTATTTTTGAAGCAATATTCATGGATAGTGCGATTGAGGAGATGCTGCGCAGCAAACCTTCTGAACG
The DNA here is from genome assembly GCA_964457915.1 of uncultured Candidatus Saccharibacteria bacterium. Lineage (GTDB taxonomy): Bacteria > Patescibacteriota > Minisyncoccia > Phycocordibacterales > SBAW01 > GWA1-54-10. The sequence goes on from CAYWFM010000001.1 coordinate 69,181, forward strand.
AGAGGTTGCGCTAGCTGCAAAACCACAAGGTATCCCTACCATGCAGCAAGATGGCATCATAAAAGCATTGCGTGGCGTCACCTCACTTGACGAATTAACACGCGTTATCGATTTGCAAGCTCGTTAACACCGGGGAATAAAAAAAACACGCTGCCAATCTTGCGCGCGCGAAGCGTCAGTGTAGAGTTGATGGAGTTGCAGAGCTCCTTGTGAGAGTATAAGAGTAATCGAGAAGACATATCTCTAAGCAATAGTATTTTTGACTTGCAAAAATACGGAGTACCGTCGCTGAGGATAATTTTCGCCGTATGCAAAAAAAATGTATAGACCAAAACGTCCTTGTAAAGGCTCCAAAACCCCGGATGAGGCTTATTGCTTAGAGGTATGTATGCTCGATGCGAAGTGCAAAAAAAGAAACCCTGCCAAATAGAGGCAATGGGCTACTAATACGAGGGTAGCATACTATTATATATATGTCAAGCAACGAACCAGACGCACAGTATCTCGATCAAACGCTGCGTCCTGTTTCGTGGGATGAGTATGTTGGTCAGGAAAGCATCAAAAACAACCTTCACATCCTCATTACTGCCGCTCGCGAGCGCGGCCACCCGCCCGAACACATCCTTTTTTATGGGCCTCCAGGACTCGGCAAGACCACACTCGCCCACCTCATAGCGCGCGAGCTCGGTGGTTCGATGCGTTCAACCTCAGGCCCCGCTATTGAGCGTGTGGGCGACCTTGCGGCACTCCTCACCAACCTCTCCCCTGGTGATATTCTCTTCATTGATGAGATTCATCGTCTCTCTCGCGCGATAGAGGAGGTCCTCTACCCTGCTATGGAAAGTGGGGTCTTAAACATCATTATCGGCAAAGGACCTTCTGCTCGCACCATTGAACTGCCGCTGCCTCCCTTCACGCTCATTGCTGCCACAACGCGCGTCGCGGAGCTTTCAGCACCACTGCGCTCGCGCTTTTCGGGTGGGACATTTCGCCTCGAGTTTTATAGTGAAGCGGATATTGCCAACATCGTGCGCCGCTCCGCCACAATTCTTGGTGTCGATGTTGAAGAAAGTGGCATCAAAGAAATTGCACGGCGCAGCCGCTCGACCCCTCGCACCGCAAACTACCTCCTCAAGCGGGCGCGCGATTTCGCACAACTCAAGCGCATGCCGCTCTCCGCACCCATCGTCGCTGAAGCGCTTGGTATGCTCGAGGTGGATGAGCTGGGGCTCACGCCACTGGACCGCAAACTCCTCATGACACTCATTGAGCGCTTTAACGGTGGCCCCACCGGCGTGGGTGCACTCGCCGCAGCGCTCGCTGAAGAGCCCAACACCCTCTCTGAGGTACACGAGCCCTTCCTCCTGCAACTAGGCCTCATAGAACGAACCCCCCGTGGCCGCGTCGCCACCGCTAGGGCCTACTCCCACGTCGGCCTCACCGCCCCCGAAAACCTCCACGAGCGGCTGTTGTAAAGGTTTGATATAGTGCTTTTGGAAAAGGAGGTGCTTATGACCGACACCGATAATTTGGATCGCGTTTTTGCTGGCGCCCACCGTGCACTTTTTGGTGAGGATCCGCCATACAAAAAGTGTCCACATTGTGGTAGGTACGCTCACAATCCTTGTATGAACGAGGTAGATGCGGATGAGTGCATGAATCCAAATGGCGAATGTTGGCCTGCCTGAAGAACTAGCCTAACCCGACAGAGAAGCGCGGCTTCCTGTTGGGCTTCTCGTTTCAGATTCACACCCACTTGTTTTTGGGGTATAACAGTCTCATGTCAGGACACAGTAAGTGGAGCAAAATTAAACACAAAAAGGCAGCGACCGATGCCCGCAAGAGTAAGGTGTTTTCAAAGTTGGTGCGCTTTATCGCTGTTGAGGCTAAAAAAGCCAAAGGAGACCGAAACTCTCCAGGCCTTCGTATGGCAATCGAGAAGGCTCGCGCCGAGAATATGCCAGCCGACAATATCGACCGCGCGATTGCAAAGGCATCAAGCTCAGCCGAGGAGTTAGAGCAGCTCACCTACGAGGCCTACGGCCCTGGCGGCAGCGCCCTTATCATCGAGTGCTACACCGACAACCGAAACCGCACCGCTCAAGAAATCAAACACCTCCTTAGTAAAAACGGTGGCACGCTCGCTAACCCAGGCGCCGCAATGTGGGCATTTCAAAAAAACACAGAGGGTGCGCTCGAGCCACTCTCCCCTATCGACCTTTCAGATAGTGACCTTGAAAGTCTCGCTTCGCTGGTTGACGAGCTCGAGGAGCACGACGATGTGAATGAGGTCTACACGAACGCCGCCTAGCAGCTTAGTTTTTTGGTAAAAACTGGTCCTTGCTACTTACTACTGCTTACTCGATACTTAGTCTTATGCGTGTTTTAGCATTCGACCCCGGGTTTGAGCGACTTGGCGTTGCGGTTATTGAAAAAAGCGGCAACACAGAGACTCTTCTCTTTTCAGACTGCATTCGTACTAAGGCGACCTTGTCTTTTGCCGAGCGTTTGAGCGAACTGGGGAGTGCGGTTGAAAAAATCATACAAAAGTGGGGGCCAAAAGCGGTCGCGATAGAAAATCTCTATTTTGAAAATAACGCCAAAACCGCTATGAATGTCGCGGCCGTGCGAGGCATGCTTCTCTACATAGCGGCGAGCCATGGGTTGCCGATCCATGAATACACCCCGCTCCAGGTAAAAGTCGCTATTACTGGGTATGGTAAGAGTGACAAAAGTGCCGTAGCCCATATGGTTTCTAGACTCATCGTACTCCCCAAAACACCAAATAAACGCCTCGATGATGAGCTTGATGCTATCGCGATCGGTTTAACTTGCCTCGCCTCAACGAAGTTCTAGCGAAGACGGGCTTGGCCTTTCTCCTCTTTATCCACAGGTTTAGGGTGAGACAGTTGCAAAGTTTTTCAGGTTTGGTACAACACCAATGTTACGTCTTGATATAAAATTTATTCATAATCTATCAAAACTTATGTACGAAGAGTTTTCACCTGAGGAGTTCGCGCTTGATGAAGAAATAACTGAGGGAGAGGCAGAACCGACTGACGAGGAGCTCGAGGATGAAGAGACCCCAGAGGTCGAATCAATGGACGACGAGGACGCGCTCTAAATAAAAAACTCTGGGACTCCCCAGAGTTTTTTATTTTATTTTTACAAATCGGTGCTTGCCGATTCTGAAAATAGCACCGCTTGGTGCTGGCGCGTCAGCAGAATGTATTGGTATTTCACCTGTACTTTTGTCTATACGACGAACCGCCCCAGCCAGCAAGAGACGTGCCCATTCTGAATTTGAAGCAACAATACCATTCTTAACTACAGTATCTCTAAGTGTTCCTATATTTTCTAACTCCTGGATGTCGTCTGGCACTCCACCCTCACTAAACGTCGACTGCCAGCTATTCTCTGCATTTTGTGCAGCATCAACACTGTGGTAGAGCGCTACTATTTCACGCGCAAGACGCATTTTTGCTTCTTTTGGATGACCCGCTACGATGGTTTTGATTTCCTGCATAGGAACACGCGTACAGAGCTCAAAGTAGGTACCCACTTGCACATCGGCCATACTCATCACCTTGCCGTACATGTCAGTAGGCTCAGTGTTGAGTGTTATCGTGTTGCCCCAACTTGAACTCATTTTGCGCCCATCGAGCCCTTCGATGAGTGGGTTCATGACGATGTTTTGTGGCTCCTGCCCATAGTTACCTTGTAGGGTGCGTCCCGCAAGAAGATTAAATTTTTGATCGGTACCCCCAAGCTCTACATCTGCCTCAACAGCGACTGAGTCATAGCCTTGCATGAGCGGATAGAGCACCTCACGCAGCGACACGCGCTTACCACCATCGAGACGCTTTTTAATATTCTCGCGCGAAATAAAATCCGAAACCGAAAAGAGGTCTGCATGCTCCCCTATCTCGCGGTACGTCAGCGGCTCGAGCCACTCACTGTTGTATCGAAACTCTGCTGTATCTAAATCAATAAGCTTCCCCACTTGTGCAAAGTATGATTGTTTGTTTTTTTCGATAGTGTCTTGTGCAAGCATGGGGCGCTCAGCATCTTTGTCCGACGTGTCACCAATAACGGCGGTAAAGTCGCCTGTTATAAAGACTATTTGGTGACCAAGCTCTTGGAAGTCTCGTAATTTAAGTAGTGCCACTGCACGCCCAATATGCAGATCTGGTGATGTTGGGTCGATACCGAGCTTAATGCGCAATTTCTTGCCCGAAAGGAGTTTTTTACGCAACTCTTCTTTCACAATCACTTCTACCACCCCCCGTGAGAGTAGTTCGTCTATTTTTTGTTCATCTACTGAGACCCCTCCCTCCTTTTTAAAAAATGACATGCCCACACTGTACCATAGGAGCGGGCGTGTTAGAATGCCCTCATGGCGCACTTTCATACGCCTCCTCCTTACAAAAAAACACGTGCCTTTGTGCGAGCGCACCTCGTGTCGCTTATCGCCCTTCTGTTTGGTCTGGGGCTTCTGTGTGCTGGTGTTCTTATGGTTTGGGTGGCAACCCTTCAAATTCCTGATCTTACTTCTATCGCCACAAGAAGAATTGATCAGTCGGTAACGCTCTATGATCGCACCGGTGAGGTCGCGCTCTATAACCTCAATAGCAATGTCTCGCGCACTATTGTACCACTGAGTGATATTTCTCCGCTCGCGCAAAATGCGACTATTGCCATTGAAGACCCAAACTTTTATGAACACCGTGGTATCGAGCTAAAAGCGATTATTCGCGCCATTGTTGCCGACGTGGTCCCTGGGGGTCTTACTCAAGGAGGTTCAACTCTTACCCAACAGGTGGTAAAAAACACGCTCCTTACCAATAAAAAATCTCTTGTACGCAAGGTAAAGGAGTGGATCTTGGCTATCAAGCTTGAGCGTGTGCTTTCTAAAAACCAAATTCTTGAGCTCTACCTCAACCAAGCACCATACGGTGGCAATATTTATGGTGTTGAGAGCGCTGCGCAGACCTTCTTTGGGGTACGCGCAAATAGTCTTACCCTGTCACAAGCAGCATATCTTGCCGCCGTTCTTCCCGCCCCCACCTATTACTCACCCTACGGTCCCCACAAAGCCGATCTTGATAAGCGTAAAAATCTTGTGCTCGACAAAATGTTTGAGCATGGCTATATAACCGCTACTGAGCGCGATACCGCAAAAAAAGAGATCATCGATTTTAAGGAGCCGCACGCTTCTTCTATAACAGCGCCGCACTTTGTCTTTTATGTACAGCAATACCTAGAGGAAAAGTATGGCCAAGATGCCCTCGAGCAAAATGGTTGGAAGGTTATTACCACCCTTGATGCAAAACTACAAACCAAAGCGGAGGAGGTCGTGCAGGCGCGAGCTGAAAGTAATGAAAAGAATTTTAATGCCACCAACACTGGTGTTATTGCACTTGATCCCACCAATGGAAACATTCTCGCTATGGTTGGTTCACGCAACTACTTCGATGAAAAAATTGACGGTAACTACAACGTAACCCTTGCAGATCGCCAACCAGGTTCTGCGTTTAAACCTTTTGCCTACGCCGAGGCGTTTATAAAAGGCTACACTCCCGACACAGTAGTGTTTGATGTTCCCACCCAATTCTCTACCACATGTAGTCCTGAAGACACCACCAACAGCAAAGCGCCTTGCTATGCCCCGGTTAACTACGATAATAAATTTTTAGGACCCATGACGCTGCGTGACGCTATCGCGCAGTCCCGCAACATCCCCTCAGTAAAAACCTTATATCTTGCTGGTATTACCGACACCTTGCGCCTTGCTAAAGCGATGGGCGTCTCTACACTTGGTGATCCCAATCAATACGGTCTTACGTTAGTACTTGGTGGTGGTGAGGTAACGCTTCTGGATATGTCGAGTGCGTATGGTGTATTTGCTCAAAATGGTATGCGCTACCCTCCTATCTCAGTACTTAGCATTATTGATAGTAGCGGAAACAAAATTGAAGATAATGCACAACCAATAGGCAACCAGGTACTACCCTCTGCGGCAGCAGAAAAAATAAATGATATTCTTTCAGACCCAGTCGCTCGCGCGCCACTGGGTGAGAACGATCTTCTTTCTTTTGCAGGGCATGATGTTGCGGTAAAAACAGGTACCACCAACAATTACAAAGATGCGTGGACTATCGGTTACACACCAAATCTTGTACTTGGTATGTGGGTTGGTAATAACGATAACACCTCTATGGTGCACAAAGTCTCTGGCTTTATCGTGGGCCCTATGTGGCACGAAATTATGCAATATGCGCTCACCGAAACACCAAACCAATCATTCACTCGCACTGAGTATGACAACTCGTCTCTCAAGCCCGTTTTGCGCGGTATATGGCAAACACCCGGCGCTGATGGTGTCCCGCACGAAATTCTTTACTGGGTAGATAAAAATGATCCTCTTGGTCCCCAACCAACCAACCCGCAAAACGATTCTCAATACACATACTGGGAGACTGGTGTTGGGAGGTGGCTGGCACAGCATAGCACTCCCGCGCTCCCGCAAAACAGCACCTCACAACAAACCACCAGTGCACCAACCACCAACTAACGATTCATTGGCATTGCGAGATACAAGAAACTCTGGTCGCTCGCATCTTTAATAAGGATTGCCTTTCCTGGGCCGTTGGCGTGTATACGAACACTCTCTCCCGTAATTGCCTGCATACTATCAGCCAAGTAGCGACTATTAAACGATATGGTGAGTGGGTCACCTGAAATAGTCGCTCGAATGGTTGAAGTTTGTTCACCCACGTCAGGATTACGAGAAGTGAGGAGTACCGCCTTTTTTTCAGGATCTACTGTAAGAATAATTTGTGAGAATTTATCGCTAAAAATAGCCAGTGATTTGAGCGCAGAACTAAAATCCTCCCGCAACACCACAACCTCGGTTGAGAAGGTTTTTGGTAAAATCTGCTGGTAATTTGGAAATGAACCATCAATAAGACGGCTTGTGTAGTAGGTATTTTCAATTTGTGTTGAGAGTTGGTTGTCGTTGTAATAGATTTCAACCTCGCTACTTCCTGCGGTTTCAAGTATACGCATCAACTCTGCCGCGTTTCGTGCAGGGAGCAGTAAGTGTGCTACAGATCCTCCACTGCGCAGCGGCACTGTTTTTTCAGCAAGTCTAAAAGAGTCAGTGGCGACCGTAATGATTTTCCCCCCTTCTCCATACAAGAGTACGCTTTGTAGCTCTGGTTTAACGGTTGATGTAGAAGCGCAGTACACAACTGCACGAAGGGCGCGCGCTAATTCACTCACTTTTTGGGTAAAAGAGTGTTCTGCTGAGACACGCGGCAAAATAGGAAAATCATCATGGGGAATGGTTTTAATACTCGCAGAGGCACGTTCAGTCTCAAGCTTACAAACCTCACCCACCAAGGTACAGGTAAGTCCTTTACCTTTTGCATTATTCACAAATCCTGCGAGTACGGTGCTTGGTATAGCCACCGTCCCTTGGTCACTTACTTTAGCGGGAATGGTTATTTCAACCCCACACTCAAGATTGGTACTGCGTAGTATCAGCTGTCCATTTTGTGCAACAACCAAAACACTCGCGAGCACTGGGAGATTTGGTCGTTTTTCTGAAAAACGTGTAGCAACTCCAACCGCTGCAGCAAATTGTTCTATACTGGTTTCAAATTTCATATATAAAATCTTTTACTACTATTAGGGGTGTGGATACGGGGATAAGTCCAAAAAAACTTTATATGAAGCCCTTTTATAAAATCGTTCGGTAGCATAATGGTGTGTATATCTTAGCGGTCTTGTGTGAATATGCAATAAGTCTCCACTACCTCTCCCCAGATACTCATGTTTGTGCAGTGTGTTATACACAACATACACACAGGTTATTTCAACATGAGGCGAATCTGATGAAGTTCTTGGCTTAAGGTGCTGTCTGAAGAAAGGTCACCTTTTATTTTTTCACAGGAGTGAATAACAGTGGTGTGATCTCGACCACCCAACTTATCCCCTATGGTGGGGAATGAGATTTTAAAATCCTCACGCAAAAGGAACATAATAACCTGACGAGGGCGCACTACTTCTTTGCGGCGTGTTTTTTCATAAATACTAGCCTCATCAACACCATAAAAGCTCGCGATGGTACGCACCACCTCAGGTATTGATATTGCTTTTTTGGTGGTTGTTGAGGCACCACGTAAAAGTACCTTTGCGTCAGCGATAGTGAGTGGTGTGTCCCGCATTTCTAAATGGATAAGCAAAAGGTTGAGCGCCCCCTCAAGCTCGCGCACATTACCCTCAATGGTGGTAGCAAGGTACTCAAGTACATCATCGGGGAAAATAACATTGTGTTGAGACGCTTTTGTGCGCACAATAGCCAACCGCGACTCATGGTCAGGTGGAGTAACTGAGATAATCATGCCAGCGTTAAAGCGACTACGCAGCCGATCTTCAAGATTTTGAATAACGTTTGGGTGCTGGTCCGAGGTGAACACCAACTGCTTATTGTTGTTATAGAGATGATTGAAAAGATGGAAAAATTCTTCTTTTATTTTTTCTCGACCGGCTAAAAACTGTACATCATCCATAATAAGCAGGTCATACTGGCGATATTTTTCTTTAAAACTCTGTACCTTACTTGTTTGAAGTGCTGAAACATAATCCATAGAAAATTTCTCCGAAGTAACATAGTAGACTTTTCGGTCTGGTGTTTGAACTCGAAAATGGTTACCTATTGCCTGTACAAGGTGTGTCTTCCCCAAGCCGGTAGGGCCATAAATAAGTAAGGGGTTATAGGCTATCCCCGGCTTACGAATAACCGCTTGGGCGGCGGCGTGTGCGAGCTCATTAAACGGCCCAACCACAAAGGACTGTAGGGTGAATCGCGGATTAAGGTTTGAGCGGGCGTGCACTGACTCGAGTGGCAGCTCTGCGGGTGACGGTGTCATGGGGCGGACCTCTTCACTCTGTTTTTTGGGGCCACGAGAGATTATGTATTCAACTGAGCGCACACTGTCAGAAAGTCCACGCAGTGAGCGTAAAATATCCTTATGAAACTTGGTCGATAGCCAATCGCGCGCAAATTGTGAGGGGACGCCAAGATACACTACCCCATCCTCTACACGCACAATATGTGTATCTTTAAACCACGTGTTGAAATTTGGTTTAGAAATAGAAAGTTCCAACTCTACGAGTGCGTTTTCCCAAAGCTCTTTCGTAGTAGTCATATGGCAGAATGTTTCAAGCATACGCGCTTAGTGTGGCCGCGTCAAAAACGAGGTTCTGTTGAGAAGTTGTGGAGAACGTGTGGATAGGCTACAATGTCGCCATGTCAGTTACATACCAGCCAAAGAAGCGTAAGCGCGCTCAAGCCCACGGCTTTCTAAAGCGCACAGCAACCCCAAATGGTCGCAAGACTATTGCTCGTCGTCGCGCCAAGGGCCGAACCCGCCTAAGCGCCTAAAATGCTTGCAAAATCTCGACGTCTCAGCGCAAGCGAGGTACGCGATATTCTGAAAAAAGGTGCCCCGCGGCGCGCTGGCCATCTCTCTGCTCGTGTGGTTTCGGGGCCCTCTCCCCTGCGGGCGGCCGCGGTAGTGTCCAAAAAGGTAGCTAAGGGTGCTGTAGAGCGCAATAGGTTGCGCAGAGCGCTGTATCGAGCCCTTCGAGAAGTTGATGGAGGGGGGTGTGCGGTTATTTTCATTCAAAAAGTGCCAACACAGCCACTCACTCCTGCATTTTTAACGGATCTCAAGGTACTATATAAGGCATAAATATTATGTTTCAAACACTCATCGTCCAGCCGATATACAACGCCTTTATTTTTATACTCGGTCTCATGCCGCAAGGAGATGTGGGGTTAGCCATAATCACCCTCACCCTTCTTATTCGAGCTATTTTTTACCCCGCGTTTGCAGCATCTATTCGTACTCAGCTTGGGATGCAGAAAATCCAAGTGGAGATGGATGAAATAAACGAAAAGTATAAAGACAATCCAACCAAACGAGCGGAGCACACCATGGCGCTCTTTCGGGAACATAAAATTCGACCATTCAGTTCTTTTTTGGCTCTTTTGATCCAACTCCCGATACTTTTTGCCCTCTACTTTGCACTTTTTAAAGAAAACTTACCTACTATTGCAACACATCTACTATATACATTCGTACCAGTCCCCGGGGTGGTGCAAATGAATTTTTTCGGGCTTTTGGACCTGAGTCGCCACCACAATATACTACTCACCGCTCTTGTCGCACTACTCCAATTTGGTGTTATGTGGCTTTCTATTGCCCGTATGAAGCAGGCTCCAAAAAGTAACGCAAAAAACGCACAGGCGCGGGAGGCAGCACTGCGCACCCAGCAGCAGCTCATGCTCTATTTTTTCCCCGCACTTATGGCGGTTGCTACCTACTCACTCCCTGCGGCAGTAGGTCTTTATTTTGCTGCAACAAACGCAGTATCTCTTGGCCAAGAATGGCTTATTAGGAGACAGACCAAAGCGTAAGGCTAGATTGGCAGAACGGGCGCTTTGGAGTATTGTCTCTAACATGAGTGCCGATCTGCTGAAAAACAAAACAGAGAAACTCCTAACTCTTTTAGGTACCGAGGCACAAGTCAATATTAAAGAAGGTCATCGAACGGTTGTTGTAGTTACAACCCAGGATTCAAAAGATCTTGTAGGGCCTCATGGTGAACATCTACGCGCTCTCAATCTCCTTCTTCATAAATTGGTTGAGAAAGAACTCAAAGAGGGGTCGGTAAGCTTCCTTGTTGATGTAAATGAATACTATGAAAGCAGTATGGAGAAGGTGCGCCAAGACGCCCGTATGCACGCGCAGCGCGCCCGCCTCTTCAAACACGACGTAGAGCTAGAACCTATGAGCGCGTATGAGCGTCTCGTTGTACACGAGCTCTTTGCTGAGGACCCAGAAATAAAAACTGAGTCAGCGGGCGAAGGAAAATTCCGCCACATAGTGCTTAAGTATGGCGCGAAATAATATATTTATTGGGAGAGTCGCACCCCCCAAAGCGCACGCTCCCCTTTCGTTATAAACAGTAAATATTTTCCGTCTGGAGAAATGTGTATAGTAGCGATATTTGACGCTACCCCACCCTTTGCGCTTCCTGGTGTCGCGGTGAGGCTTGTTATACCGCTTGCAATATCAAACTGAAAGATACTATCGGCGGCGTTGTAGAGACCTTGGTGCCACAAGTCGAGATAGTTTGCGGGTGTGGCGGTAAGAGGCGCTGCACAATAGGCAAGTGTGGGGTTCAGTGGTGACCAGGCACATTTTTCAGGAAACGGATTAAAGGGTAACTCTAAATCTTTGCCAGTAGCAACGTCGTGTGCGTAGGTCGTGCGTGGTAAGCCTGTTTGGGCGCTTTGGTATAAAATTTTTGAAAATACTTGGTTAGCAGTTGCTGAAAGTCCCTGTGTATATACCAGCTGGGCCATGGTGCCGTCGAGCGAGGACACTGCAAAAGCGACCCCGGGAGTACCATATGCCTCTTTTGATTGAAGTAGCAAGGTGTTGTTGGTAGGCCAACTCACCAGCACCTGTAGAAGAGGAAAGGTAAACAATTTAAGCGGCACAGAGCCGTCTGCTCGTGCTATATACCCCACCGCTCCAGCGCTTGTGGGTAGTAGATACACCACACTCTTACCGTCAGGAGAGGGAGCAAGGGTAAGTATCCCGTCTGGTAAAAAGCGAACCTTGTTTGTTGAGGTGGCAAAACCTATGAATAGTGTTTTTCTCACTCCTGACTCCCCATACTGCACCAACACACCGGAGCCGTCTCTCAACCACTGCGCGTCCGCAATCCCCGGGATGGTTGTGTTAGAAACAATACGACTTACCGCTTCAGAAACATCAACCGGTATATCGAGTACGTGTCCGCTATCTTGCGTCACGTAGCGCGCAAGTGTGGTGGTTGGGTTATATGTTTGGATAAAAAAAGCATCCACCACAGGCCCGTCCGCAAGCTTGAATATTTTTTGAGCGGTCTGGTTTGAAGTGTCAGTGTTGGTGGGGATTGTTTGGGTTTGGTTTTGATTACCACCACCAGTGCTTGAGTTGCCAAAGGTTTGTGTGTTTTGGTTTGTGGTGGCTGATATGTCTGACGGGGCACCTCCCTGTTTAAAGAACATATACCACGCACCAAAAAGGAAAAGTGCCACCACTCCCACCACCGCTATTCCCACCCCCACTTTTTTGAGAATCATAATTTATTTTAAACCACAACGAAAACCAGCAAGACCCGCGATTGGTGGTACTGAAGTATATCCAGAACCGCGAGGACCACCAGGGTGAGTTGAAAGCCAGCTTGGAGGAAGAATATCTCCGCCCTGATCTGTACATGCTTTAGACTGCTCCTGTTCTATTTTTTTAGCCTCCTGAAAAGAATCAGAGCCTGCAGCAGCTCTATTTGTGGCCACGGTATCAATTACAGCTTGTTCGTCTGGTGTTAAGCAACCGGTACCGACGCCGTTTGTGCAATTAGGATTATTAATAGGTTGTCGTGTTGTTTGAGGGGATTGAAAAACAGCAACCGGATTTAATGCCCCACTAAAGGACACAAGCTGAGGATTTATGGTGAATAGAATTATCCAAGATCCTAATAGAATGGCGAGTCCCAAGAAGGATGCTTGAAGTCGCTTGCTCGCATCAAATTTTACCAGAGGTACGTCAGACACCATATAAGATATTCCTGCATATACGAACGACCCCACCGCTATGAGTGCCGCAAGAATAATAAGCAACTTAAAGACCATGCTAAGTAATTGGCCAAAATTTGCATTACCGGTTTCATATTGGGCTAAACCGGGCAATGGTTCTAGGGGGGTGTATGGTATGCCTGTATTCCCTTGCGTTTGTTGGACAACACCCTGGGTGGGGCTTATGGGAGTACCGTTTTGCGTGTACGCTTCTTGGGCATGTGCAAAACCCGTCATAGTGAGGAATATAAAAATACCAAGAATTATTTTTTTCATAAGCCAAATAATGATGTAAGGGTTGAGCCGCCGCTTTGGCCAAAAACTATTCCTACCAAGCTTTGTGCTGCTTGGGTTAGTGTATCAATAGCGGTGTTTTGGAGCGAAATACCAACCTGTGCTGAGCCCGACCCAGATCCTGTTTGCCGTAAAGTAAGTAACCCTTTTTTCGAGTCAGGACCGCTCGTGTCATTCCCATTCAATGTCCATGAATATAGCAGTGTTCTTTTTGTAAGGCTACTATTTGTAAAATAGTATGGCTCTGCTTTGAGAGTTATTTCATTAGCGTTGAGATTGAAGTTTGTGGGCAGGGCAACGTCCAGGAGCATCCCGCGCAGGGGGTCTTGTTTATAGAGCACCACGCCAGGGCTTGTTGCTGGAATAACCACGTCCCCACTTCCCACCTTGGTTCCATTTAAATACACATCAACACGAACAGATTCATTTGTTTGGAGACCGTCACCGTTAAATATAAAAACGTTTTTCCCAAGACCTGAAGAGGCAGTATTGAGCGAGTCGTTCCTATACCACTGAAAGCTCAGTTTATTCGGAGGCACCAGAGACTTCCCCGACATAATGGTTGGGAACGCCACCACGCGCAGTGGAGAACCTGCGCTGTATAAGGATTTACCCTTGTAGAAAAGAGGAGTGGTAGTGTCAGCTTCCCACACAAGGCGCACCACCGAGGGAGCAAAAACAAAGTTTTGAACATACGTACCCTGAGTTGAAGCTATGGTTACCTGTACTGTGGTTGCACTACCTATACCACCAGTTGTAAATGAAAAGGTGGTGAGCCCAATACCGCTCTGTGCGGTTTTACCATTTACTTGCCAAGTTATGGTCGCGTTGCCTATGAAGGGGCCAACTCCCTGAGCCTCGATATATACCGTTTGGTTTGGCCCCGGCGTTTCGGGAGCCACAATATACTGCACGGGGTCTGGTACCGCAGAAAGTTGTGCTCGTACAGGACTTGCAACAAACGAGCAAAGCAACACAAGAACAACAAAAATAGATGCAATTTTATACTGCATACGTTGGTCTTTGCTGAATGGGTGTTTGGGCCTCATTTGTGTGTTCGGGTAGTTGGTCAATGGTCTCTAACTGGTTTTTCAAATTTTGACGCGATGAAATACGAAGGTTTTTTGTTCGTGTCTCCAACCCAACGGCCCTACCAACCCAGGTTTGTTTTGTCTCAGTACTATTTCGGCGCTCAATATCTTTAATACCGCGATATACAGCCCCCACGTTTGTTTTTGGTGACACCGCCAGAGCAAACGCGGTCGACGCTTTTCCCTCAAGCTGACCCTCCTCTTTCATTTTGCGCAATATGCACAAGATGGTCATCGTTGTCCATCCAGGGAGAATGTCGACCACAGGGATGATGCCAGAAAAGCCACCACCAAGAGCATACCGTAAGTAAAAGAGACCATTAAACGAAAGAAGAAGTAAAAAGCCAGCGCCAAGGGTAATGCTTAAACAAATACTTAAAGCCATGCCCAATGCAATACCAAGCGGTATGGTGACCGTGCCCACGACTTGGCCTACGAGCGGGATAGCAGCAATGCCAGCGCCTAGCGCAAAACACACCCAATAGACAAGCGCCTTAAGGCCGTCGATAAACAGCGCGACGATGATGTACGGCATGTACCTTACCATGCCTCTATTGTACCGCTTTTGTTTCTGATGAGGCAGAGATACTCCCACCTTCAGTAGCTCGTTGTCTGCGTAGTGCTAAAACTTGCGACGGATCCGAGGTGATAATTTGGTCCTCAGTATAGGATGCGATAACTTTGATCGCTACATGTTTGAGTCCTGCAAAGAATATCCCCTCCCCCACATCGCTCTCAAGGAGTAGATACTTCTCTTCATCCGAGAGGTTAAACGTCTTTTGCAGATTATCTATCGTAGTGGGCGACTGTTTGAGAAGTATCTGAATCGATGAGTTGGTAATCATGGGGAGCCCATACGGTGATTTCAGGAAGTCATCCACGTCTTGGGTGATGGTGGCGAGCCCAAGGTAATACTTGCGGCCACGCTTTGCCATCCCATAGAGAAACGAAGCCGTGTCATCACTTTTCATCATCCACCACGCCTCATCTATAACTAAAAGGCGCTTTTTGAGATTTTTTCGCACCGCATTCCATATGTAGTGAGTAATAAGGTACATAGCAACCGGCTTAAGGTCGTCCTCCATGTCGCGTACCGAAAACACAACAAATTTTTTGTTTATATCAACGTTGGTGGGACGGTTAATAAAACCAGACCACGAACCCTTGGTGTATTTTGAGAGACGTTGCACCAAACTCTCACTCCCCTGCATGCCTGAGAGCACCATTTCGAAATCAGAGAGTAGGGGTGGCTCTGTGTCAGCAAAATTACTGTCAGGCGTAATATCTTTGAGCGCGTAGGTTTCGGTGATGGCTTTGTCTATGATTGCATCTTCTTCAGGAGACAGACCGCCGAGCATAATACGGAAGAGACCTACAAGCGCCACGATGTTTGATCGCAAGATATCAGAAGGACTTTCATCCTCGCGGGGCACCGGCAAATCAAAGGGATTGATATGGTGCTCAGAGTTAAGGCTGATGTTGAAGTAGCGGCCACCCACCGTCTGAGCTAAAAACTCATACTCACGCTCTGGGTCTATCACAATAACTTCGGTATCGAACATGAGTGTGCGCAAGATCTCGAGCTTCGTTGCATATGATTTACCGGACCCTGATTTTGCGAAAATAACTGAGTTATAGTTTTCAAGTGAAAAACGGTCAAACAATACTAAAGAGGCATTGTGACGGTTCACTCCATACAGAATACCTTTGTCTGAGGTGAGATCGAACGAAACAAAAGGAAATATCGAAGAAAGGGGCGACGAATTGAGTTTTGAGTTAACATTAAGTTCATCAGTACCCAGAGGTAGTGTTGAACGAAACCCCTGCTCTTGTTGAAAGAGCGCTGGTTTAACATAAATGAGTCGTGACTCAAGAACCGATTTAATTTCCGACTCAATCTTGTCCAACTCTTCTGAGGTTTTGCCATAAATAGTTATGTACACACCCACATCAAACAATTTTTCTTGGGCTTGTTGAAGCTGGTCGCGCAGGGACTCGATATCTTGATAGGCAGTATCGAGCATAGGGTCACGCACTAATCCTTTTTCTTCCCGTGTCATAATCTGAGACTGGACCTCAGCAACTTTCTTTTGCAACTTTTTGAGTACCTCGCTGGAGTCTATAGGATGTACAAAGATAGAGATGTCGAGAACACGATCAAGATTAATGATAGGCGCAAACCACGAGTCAGTCAGCACCCGAGGGTATGACATAACAAAAAAAGTACGCGCTATCTTATCTCCCAAATTAAGTTCTCGTGGAGTTATTTTAAGCGCTGAAGGCGCAATAACATCTTGTAGCTCTAGTATACCCTGCCGGTAAATTTGCTCAGGAAGGATGGGCGCCATAGGAGCCTGAGTTGATGTTGACTTGAATATATCGAAGAGTGCCATGTTATTTGACTAATTGTAACGGCTTTTCGAGCTCGCCAGGGTTAAAGAGTTTGTAGAAAAGCTCTATGAGCTCTTCGGTCCCTAAATTCACCACACGTACCCCCGTGCGCACCAGCCCCTGCTCAATAACCGCAAGCCGTTCCTCAAGTTGTACACGATACTGCTCAAACTGTTCGTCTGTAAGTATGGTGCTTTGTATATTGCCACCAGGGAGGAGGTTGCTGACAGCACCCGCCACTCCCCCGCCGCGCGCTATGAGCGCAGGGTCATACGGCACAACAATAAAAAAATTTTTCGTCATAATATTTGCACGTTCCGTAAAGTCTCTAATGAAGGCAATGTATTCACGGATTTGAATTTTCATAAGTTCATCAAGTGTCGCCGCGTAGCGGTCTTCAAGAAGTGCAATATAGGGCCGAATGTCAAGATCGCGCGATTCAACAAAAAACTGAATGGTAAATTCCAAAGAATTCAGAAAGTTTTGGAACTGACCAATAATGGCAACTTGTTCATCCTGAGACTTTAGGGCTAAGTTGATGCTCGATGCCATAACCATCGCACGCAGAGAGCCATCCTTAAGAATAATAATACCGTCTCGTACTTCTTTTATAGGTACAAAGGCTTGGGTTGCTTCAGCTTTTACTTTGGGAGGTGGCATGGCTAAATAGTTGGTTGCGGCTGCTGTGGGTCTATAACACCCATCTGCGTCCTATCTTTTATATTAAGCGACCAAGAGAGATCTTTAAGCCTACTTTCACTTAAACTGGGTACAGCTACTGTGTTTTTTTCTGCTGGGGAAGTTTTTGCTGGTGTAGCGTTTTGTGCGGTCGGCTGATGTTGTTTCCAGAGGTAGAGTTTGCTACCAAGATAGTACTTAAAGGCATATTCGAGCGTCATAACAAATGGCCGATCATTAACTTTGTAGAACGCAAGCGCGAGACCAAAAACAACAAATGGGAGCGCAAACACTGCGGCAACATAAAACGGCAACAACACAAACAAGCCAAGAGAAACTCCAGCAGAGCCAGCTAGGTATAGAAATTGCTTGAGCGTAAGAGGCCCAAAAATCTTATCTTCTATCTCGATAAATTGGGGAACCTGGTACTGCATCGCTCTCTAGTATACCGCACCCTACTCTACCGGTTCGTGGTACGGGTCGGTCGTATACTGCTTTGTTTGGGCAGCACTCGGGCTTGATTGCACGGGCGGCATACTAGCCGCCGGAGTGATGGTGGTTTGCTGTAGTGCAGCAGAGGTTGCGGAAGGTTGAATTGGTGTTCGATTTTGTGTCAGCAAGAACTTTTTCATAGATTCTCGTATAGGCAAAAAAAGTTCTTGCGAAACATCAGTAGCTAATAGATTTGCTGTTGCTAGAGGCACCCTGATCTCTGAAACCACATTCCCAACAAATTCATCAGGATTAACAAAACCAAGCATAACCAACAACACCTCGTTCTCTAAAGTACCCATTTGATCTATGTGGAGCAGGTATTTTTGCCCTATAGTTTGGAGTTTTTTTGAAAAATCGACCGATTGTATGGCTGCTTGTATCTCAGGAGGAAGTTCGGCCATCCGCTGCTGCAGTGTTTTTTGAAGGTTTTCGTCCATGTTAGTTATGCAGATTATTTTCGGGGGTACCGTTTGGTTGTGTGTCTCCTTGATCTATTTTCGGCTGGATATTTTGAGTAAAGGTGTCCTGTGTTGGTGGTGTGGAGTGTGTGCGTGGAATGGCCCGAATCGGTTCTGTTTGAGAGGGTGCCTGAATAGCATTTCTTTGTGCCGTCGATAGAGTACTGTTGGGCTGTTCGTGCAGTGAGATGGTGGGTTGTACTAGCGATTCACGTAGTGAAACGGTCCCTTCGGTGGTGGTTCTTCTGAGCTGGCGCACCTCATCGGCTACATTTCGTACATCAGCTTGTAGTTCACTATTTGCCCGAATCGTCTCTCTCTGTTGTGTTTGAGCGGTCGAAGTGATGTTTGATTGAAGGTTTTCTATCGCTCCAGTTACTCTTGAGGTTTGCTCATTTATTGAAGTATTCAATGCACGAGTTTGGTCTGTAATTTCTTGAGAAGTTACCCTATCAGTACCATTTTCGCTCAAAGGTGCGCTTGTTGATGTAGAACCGATTGGCAAAGAACCTCGTTCTCGGACTCCTATTGAATCACCTAATGCATTTGGTGTACGCAATTCTCGAAGCGCCCGCTGCTGCCTAAACCCAAGCGGATCATTGAGATTAATAATGGGTCGATATGGTCGTACTCCCCCACCCCCACCCTGCTGCTGGGGACCTGCCCCCCCGCCAGGTTGGTTTGGCCTCTGGGGTGGCTGTTGTGCAGGAGCTTGTGGTCCTTGTTGAGGAGGCTGTTGTGGGTTTTGTGGTGCAGGATTTGGGGGAGGCTGGGGAGCTGGGTTTTGGACTGCAGGAAATGCCGCAAGTGCTGCTCGAAGCCGGTCCGCGTCGCCTTCTTTTTGTCGAATACGAGCAACTGCTTCACGATCGGCAGGAGAAGAACTTTCTTCTAAACTATTCGCAAACAATTGATCATTTCCGGAACCAACTTCTTTTTTAGCCAATCCAGAAAGTCGGCCCACCTCTCTATTAAAGGCGGCTTGTCTTTGTTTCATTACCTGCTCAGTTATCGAACCAGCTTCAAACTCTGCTCGTGCTGAACCCGCCTGTTGAGAGAGTGCTAATAAATTCCCCCTGTCAGCTGTACTTAAACTCCCTATCACTTTCTTGTAAGCATCATTCAGTTGAGTTTGAGTGTACACTGTTAATTTTTTAGCCTCATCAACACGGCGTTTGACCTTAGTTTCTAACTGGCCCCCATAAGTTTTACTTGTTCCAGAGCCTATACCACCACCGGGAAGACTCGAACCAATTTTCTTTCCTACTGTTGAGTTACGCATATCATATGTGCCCGCTCCTAATTTATTAGCACCCTTCCAGAGAGCGCGGCCCAAAACTGGATTTTCAGCAGCAACACGTCTGCCTGTATTGCTTTGGGCATACGTGTAACCCGCTCGACCAGCGGTGTTTCGCCCCGCAAGTGCGGCCGCGCCCACAACCCAACCACCCACTTTCCCCCCATACTTACTCACAGTTGAATCAAAAGCTTTGTACCCCGTTTTTGCAAACGAATCAGAGACACGCATAGCCATGTACATCAGCGCAATGATAATACCAAGGCGGATAGAGATGCCTGCGACAACCGAAGCTATAACAAAAGGTGCTCCCCTTCCAGATGCTCCTGAAGCTTCTTGTAGTGCTGCGGTTAACACCGATCCGCCACTACTGAGACCATTAGCAAAGAAGTTAATGATCCAAAAGAGAAATAAAAATACTGCAGGGTAGAAAGAGTATTCAATAAGCGACCCCAACCAACGCTCGCGTACTTTGAAGCGGTCAGCTTTTGATCGATCATATATAGCGCCAAGCACAAACGCTAAGGGTGACGCAATAATCGTCAACCACAATACAACTATGCGCACAATAAACTTTACTCCAACAGCGATAAAGGTGAACGCAAGCATGGCAAGGATGGCAGCCACTGCGATGTAGACAAAAGTAAGAGTAATGAGCACGGTCCAAAAGCCAACATTTTCTTGCTTCGCAAATTGCGAGAAGGAACCACTACCTACGAGCGATTGCACCCCAATAACATCCATAATGCCGCGAGTAAGATCCTTTACACTACCATTTGAGGTTAAGTGGCTGGCTAGGTTGGTTACACTAGTACCCACAACCCCCGTGCTATTCTGGGCGCTTTCAGTAAGTGAAGGCGCTTCTATGGCGTTATAAAACTGCAGCGCTAACAAATTTCCGCCATCAATGACGAGGCGAGTAAAGAAAAAACTAAAATTAATAAGTAGTGCCGCTATGATAATGCCGGCAAGCATTTTCATAGTCCCCTGTGTTTCAGCTTGTAGAATCACCGTAATTGCAAGGTACACAAGCAGAAAGATAAAGATCATGTTGGCAAGATCACGCACTGCTGCCCACGACTGGGTGAGGAAGTATTGTGAATAGGTGACGCTCTGGAGAGTGATCTGTATAGCAGTATCAAACACAAACGCGCCTATGTAGGCGAAGATGCTCATGAGTCCTACGGTGAAAACATACACAACGTTTGAAAAACAAATGGCCCAACTAGATTTCCAGCACGAATCAGAAATTTCACCATTGTTTCCACTGCCGCCGCTACCGCCGGACTGCCCTGCGCTAGGGGTGGTCACCGTGCCCCCTTGTCCTGGTGTCGTCGCTCCCGTTGCAGTTGGGCTAATGTTTTGGTTATTGGCATCGCTCGTTGCGTTTGCATTTAATACTGATTGCGCCTGTGCCACCGGGATTAACAACCCCGCTAGTGGCGCAAAAAATACTGTTAACAGTAGTATGCTCAGCAGTGACTTGCTGAAGAATGAGAGAGTTTTTGTTACTCGATTAGAATGCATAGCATTGTTGGAGCCCCACTGCCGTTTGTTGATTGAGCGTATTGAGTTGTGCTTGGAGACTCGCCCTGTTTTGTTGAGCAGTAGTCACATCGTTTTGAGTATATATTTGCCCGCTCCCTTTTGCTGATTGGTACTGGCTGGTCACCGTGCCTGTATCATCAGTTGATACCGCTGAGAGTGCCGCGCTTTGAAGTTGTTCAAGGGTAGAGATGGAGTTGTTTGCGGAGAGTATATTTTCATTCAGACCTGCTACCCGCTCTTCAAGCGAGACAATTGTGCTTGAAGCTGCTCGCGCGTTAGTAAGTGCGACCGCTTGTTGGCTAAGTGTACTGGTTGAAATGAGGGCGCTTGAGGCAGATTGATTTGCCGCCGTATTCCAGCAATTATAAAGGTCGTTGAGCTGAGACTGTGAGGTCTGAATATCAGCAATACTCCCCTGCTGGATGCCAGCATAGTTTTGTGCCATGATGGTACTTTCCTGCATTTGGACAATGAGATTCTGTGATCCTGTTTGGGCAGCTAGTTGGTCTGCAGTATAAAAGTTACTTGAATATCCGCCCGCACCACTGAGTGTTGAGAGGCCGCTCTGTAGTGTGCGTGTTACGAGCTGGGTGATGAGTGCGCTAATAATTTCATCGAAACTTTTTGCCATGTCCAGTTCGGTAAAGGTGCTATTTTGAGTAGCCCCCAAACTCTGTGCAATAACGTGGCCGGGTGTGGTATCTTGCAGATCACATACTTCATACTGTGTAGCGCCGCCGTTCCCGCCCGACAGCTCTCTGACTGATCGATAGGCGTTCTCATCGGTTCGGGTGCTGCTGGTGGTGCAACGCGTCTTCTTTTTGAAGTCTAAGAATCCGTTACCCTGTAAGAGCTGTCTATTTTGTTCATTAATGTTTGCCGTTATGGCAGCGCTCACGCCAAGTGAGCCATAGGCATATGCGCCGTATGGGTTGTTGGTGGGCACAGTAGTAAACGCAAGGAATCCTTGCCATCCTCCTGCAGAGAAGTTGCCGTTCATAAAGCCATTTATGTTTCCTATGACCTGTGAGAGTCTACAGGAGTTAGCATTTCTGTTTGCATAACTTTGTGCTACAGCAATGCGTATTTGAAGTTGGAAGGGGCTGCAAAGGAACGAAAGTGCGCTTCCGCGGATATAGTTACCAGCCGCTTGGTCGGCAAGGTTTGCAAAAAAAGTATTTGGATTTGTTACGAATGAGGGTGATCCATTAAACCCATTATTGATCCAATTCACCACGCTATTCGTTATTTGGTTGAGCACCATCTTGGCGACGTTACGGGTGAGGCAGCTCATAAAAGTGTTGGTTGAAAAATTTGAGAGATCCCCACCTTTAAGAGCGCCCAAAATACCACCAATAGCTCCCGCCGCGGCACCCTGAGCAACATAATTACCTAAGTCGAGGCTCATGACTGAAATAGCTGCGGTGCTGCCAACAACAGGTCCTGCTGTGCCAGCAACTGCCCCCACCGCTGTTGCTGTTCCCGCTGCGGCGCCCCCCGCCGTAGAGCTTAAGTGAAACAGTTGCGCCGCACCGCACGTCGCAGCACCAACAAGCCCTGCAGCAGCAAGGGCTGTCAGTGCACCCCCTGCTGCTGAGCCTCCGCCTCCTGAGCCAAGGTTTCCTCCTATGTTTGGCAAAATACCGCCATTCCCTGACGGGTTAGAGCCGTTAATTTGGGTGATAGGAGTTGGGTTAAATAGGCTGCCGCCGCCCTGGATGAGCCAATCGACTCCCCCCGTATTACTGTCACCTAAGACTGTGCCTGTTGTGGTTGCGGGCGTATATACATAGCCTCCGTTAGTGGTGGTGCCAAAACCTCCCCCACCTCCATATGGGTTGCTACTGGTCCCCGTTGAACCATAAGGATTATAGGTGGTTGTTCCTGAACCATAGGTTAGTGTGCCATTTCCTCCTGTACCATAAGGCGCCAACTCAATAGTGTATAAGGTTGTGGTGCCAGTACCAACGGGTGCCGCGAGATAGTTACTCGTGACATTATCTATAGTGATGACATAGTTTCCCGCGCCCAGTATTCCAGCACCATCAAGTGGGTCAACTACATATGTACCACCACCAGTAGGAGTAATAGTATAATTCCCAACCTGCTGCCCATTTATTCCTTGAATAGCATATTTCCCTGAAGGTATGTTTTTTACCGGTTGTCCGGTACCGATAACTGGCGAGCCGATATTCGTTGGGGTTGTTGAACCGGTACCATTGGGGTTTTTATTGGGCGAAGTGCCAAACGAACCGGTGCCTTGAGAAGGGGTGGTTTGAGCCCGATTAAGGAACCACCACCACCCAAACCCGATAAGCATAGCCACCACAAGGCCGGCGACTATGGTGATGATGATTTGTTTGTTCATGCTACTGCGCGGACAAAAGCACAGCCCATGCTGCGCCTGGCTCGTCCTTCTTAAAAAGTATACCGTTTTTATTGAATGCTTGGGCTATGTTTATGAACACTCTGAAGGTTTCTTGTGTGAGCGATTGGTACAGCTGGAGTCCGGTAGAGCCACGAACGGTGTCGGTAAGAATGTCGTCCATAAGATCATAAGTGTTGGCGATCTTTTGAAAATTATTTACCAACTGGAGATGAAAGGGGGCTAGTGTGCGAGGGACGCGCACCGCCACGAGTTGGGTTGCTATACCCTGGTAGCGGCTTTGTATGGCAGATAGGTTTTTTAAGGGGCTCTGGTCTTGAGATGCGGAGGCATTATCAAGAGCTACCATGGTTGCTGCGTACTCGTTTTCCTTGTTGCGCATCAGTAATGTTGCTAAGGCGTTACCATACTCACGTTGTGAGGAGGCAGAATCCTCGACGATATGGAGATCTGCCTGAGAAAACGACCCCTGCACCTGCTCTTTCTTAATTTGTGCCGTTGCCTGAGCGACAATTTGGTCTTGGGTGGGAATGTCGTTGCCTAGTCCTTGTGATTTTGCTGCCCCAAGGTTGACAAACAGGGTTCGCGCCACGGTGTCGGTGAGTGTACTACTCTGTGCTGCAGCAAGCTGCTTTGATAAGGTTTCGCTATCGGGGGGTTGCGGAGCTGTTATTCCTGACTGGTCTTGGATGGTGGCAAGACTCGTTTGCCAATCTCCCTGCCCGGCCGAGGCTGTAGGATTGTGGGGTATTGTCGCGGAATTAAGAAAGACTTGTTTTGGTGCGGTGAGAGTTTGGGCGCCATAAACGAGCCCACAAGCGAGAAATATTGATGAAAATAGCAATATAAATTGGCCGCTGGGTAGGTAGGGGCGAAGACTCATACACTACAGTATACCGTTTTTTACCGGTATACTACGAATATGATAGCCCTGATACAGATGTTGTGTGCGTATGTATTAGTGATTTGCCAGGTTCTGGCGGCTCCACTCGTTTTCTTGGGCCACTCTGCACAATTAGCTGCAGTGTCGTACGCACAAAATACCCAAACAACCGCACTTGAAGGAGGTTCCTACAACCTGTACTCCCCTTCGGAAGATCTCACGCTAATGAGTGGTGTGACAGACCCTTCTGGAAATCCGCATTTATACAAACGAAATCTGGAAAATTTTAGAGAATTCAGCCCTATAGTATTAGGAAATACCGAAACGCACTATAGCGACCCCTCTATAGTCACGCTTCTCGATCAATCTTCTACAAAATATCTTTATTTTACAAGACTTTCTGCTCAGGATGCTGCTTCAAGCACGCTTGCGAGGCTCAATAATCATATTGGGGTTGCTATTAGTACCGATGGAGGGGTTTCCTGGGAGGATAAAGGTACACTTATTGGTCAGGCAAATGGAATAGACGCTCGAGGTGCGTGGTCACCAGGTGCAGTACTTACAAAAGATGCTCAACTGTGGGTATATTTCAGTACTAACTATCCGGGAGATATCACGGTGTATCGTGCGCTTTTGGACCAAAGCGGCACTAATGTGATTGCTACTGAGCGCACATATCTTATCGATGAAAAGACACCCAAAGCGCTTACCGGATTTGATGTTTCTGTGTCACTCGCTGGTGATGGGTATCAAATGGTTATTAACAAAGATTTTTCTTCCATATACCGGTATATCAGTAACGATGGGATACATTGGTATACAGACACCCAAACCAATAATCCTGTTGTCGCCGCACAAAAGGGTTCGGTGGTACGCGGAGCGATACAAAAAAACAACACCATATACTTCTCGGGCGGCTCTGTTGAAAAGGGCATATTTAACACGCTTAATAGTGTCGATATGGCTACCTTGTCTACACAGGCAAGTTTTTCGTATGTTGATGCGCAGCAGCAGCTTGGATTTCAAACAGGACAACCAAGCGGTTCAAGTTCTAATGCTGGGGGCTCCGGTGGCATGGCCGTCATGGTTGGGGTTATGGGAATTGCAGCCATTGCGGGTCTAACGTACCTAATAACAGGAGCGACTGCGGCTGGAACCACAGCGGCGACCGTGGGTACGGCGGCGGTTAGTTCAAATTTAACAGGTTTTTCTTTTGGTGGGCGAATAGGCGTGGTGGTTCCTTGTGTTAGTGCCCTCGGACCATCTCTTTGGGTACAGCTTGCGGTGCCTGCAAGTTTGCTCTTGCCACCCTATTCATACATATGGACTCCTGCTACCATGGTTGGGATCCCACCAAAGCCACCCTCTATCCCCCCATCGCACCCAGGACAGGAAATAAAAGGACGGTTTGATATACCCTATGTGTGTTTTACCTACAGCGTCCCACCTATACCGCTGTACGGGTTACGTATGCAAACAGAACAGGTGAGCGCTATATAGAAAATAATTGCAACCACTTTTGGAGCAGCACATCCTCGGCGCGGGCGTTTTCAGGAATTCCTGCTTTTTGAAGTAGCTCGCCAGCTTCTTGCCCCAAAACACTCTCAAGATTGCGGCGCAAGAGTTTGCGTTTTTGAGCAAATCCAGCATGAAGGATCTCAAAAAAACGTTGTTCTTCCTCACTATTTTTAAAATGGGTGCGAGAAATATTCTGTACCCGCAATACGGCCGAGTCGACATTAGGGGCTGGAGAGAATGCCCCCCGCGGTACGGTCTTGATATACTGCGGCTCGCCATATGCTTTGACCGAAAGAGAAAGGAGACTTTCTTTTTTGGAGCGCGCAATGCGCTCGGCGACCTCTTTTTGGATAAGGAAAACAAGGCTTTTTGGCTGATGCTGGGACGAGAGGAAAGAGCGAAGCAGAGCGCCGGTAATGTAGTACGGAATATTCCCCACTACTTTGTAGGGGGTTTTCTGGAGCTTTTTGGGGAGTTCAAACTCGAGCGCGTCCCCTTCAATTAGTTGTAACTGCCCATCTGCACATTCCCTCAAAAACGTTTCAGAAAGAATTGGTATAAGACGCGAGTCTTTTTCAACTGCGACAACCTGTGCGCCGCGCGCAAGCAGCTCGCGCGTGAGCGTCCCCTCCCCTGGTCCAATTTCTACCACCAACTCACCAGGCACGATCTCCACCGCATCTGCGATGGTCCGCAAATACGCGGGTGAGGTGAGAAAATGCTGACCAAGCGACTTCTTCTTATACATAACGTGAACTTTAGTCGAGATAGATGGTTTTTCCAAGGCGCTCGGGCGCTTCAAGTTCGAGGAGTTCACCCGAAATGTCAGAGAGAAATTGTGAGGGTAGTGTCGCTGTCTTTGCTCCAAAAATGGTTCGGTACGAAGCGTAGCACAGATACACCTTTTTTTGTGCACGAGTTATTGCTACATACATCAGTCGACGCTCCTCTTCCTTGTCAGCTTCGTCGTCACCCTCGCGTGCGTAGGGGAAGAGACCTTCCTCGAGTCCGGTAATAAACACATGAGCAAACTCCAACCCCTTAGATGCATGCACTGTCATGAGCCGCACCGAGTTTGCCTCATCCTTCAGTTCGTCTTGGTCGCTGGCGAGTGCTGCGCTTTCAAGAAAAGCGTCGAGCCCTGCATGTAAAGAGATGTCTGTTACAAGCGGGTACTCGTCGTAGCGCGCTGCGAGCGATACCAGCTCTTTGAGGTTCTCAAGGCGCTCAGCTCCCTCAAGTTTGTCTTCTTTATGCATCCGCTCCAAACCTGTCTCACTAATAACAAAGCGCACCAGCTCAGAGGGGGAGAGTTTTTCTGCTGCCTGTGCAATGGTGTGCAGGAGCTTGCGCAGCTCGATTACTTTTTCGCGTACCTTGCCAGTGAGCTCTCCTTCTTTTTCAGCGAGGATTTTCAGTAGGGTAACTTTGCCAATGCCGCGGGGTGGTACGTTTGCTATGCGCGCCAAGTCTGCCGTGGTACCAAACACTGCGGCGCGGATAAATGACAGGGCATCTTTGACCTCTCTGCGTTCAAAGAAGCGCGTGCCGAGCACTTGGTAGGGGATGTCGGCGCGCAGCAAGGCCTCCTCGATGGCTCGTGACTGAAAATTGGCTCGGTATAGTACGGCAAAATCGCGCGGCTGCTTCCCTTTTTCTATTCCCTCGCGCACTATGCGTGCAATAAAGTTTGCCTCATCGAGTTCATCAAACGCCTGGTAGAGCGCAAGCTGCTCACCATCGGCATTTTTGGTGAATAGGTTTTTTTCTGGACGATACGTATTCTTCTCTATAATTTCATTTGCTGCTTGGAGTATTGCCTTCGTTGAACGATAATTCTCCTCGAGTGTTACTATCTTTGCGCCGGGGAAGGTACGTTCAAACGACATAATATTTTTTATCTCAGCACCGCGCCACCCATAAATCGTTTGGTCGACGTCTCCCACTGCGCAAATATTTTTTTGTGAGCCGACAAGCGATTCAAGAATGCGCGCTTGGACATGGTTGGTGTCTTGGTATTCATCGACATGTATATATCGCCAACGATTTTGGTAGTGGTGGCGCACGGTGTCGTTGTCACGAAGCAAGAGCATCGAGCGCAGCAAGAGATCATCAAAATCAACGGCGCCATCTTTGCGTAGCGCTGCGTCATATATCCCCCACACCTTGGCCACCAGATCTTCACGGTAGTTGCGCGCGCTTCCAGCAAAGTCGGTGAGAGTTGCCCCCTGCCCTTTTGCTTTTGAGATCATGGAAAGTGCCGCTCGCGGCTCGAAACTTTCATCAAATTGTTTGAGTGCAGCCTTTATCTCGCGCATCGAGTCGGCACGATCATAGATCGTAGGGGTGCGTGTAAAACCGAGGAGTTTCGCGTTCTCTTTAATAATAAGGAGACCTAGCGAGTGGAAGGTGGATACAAAAGGGGTACCAGAGCGATTTTGGCGCTCTTCGGGTAGTGCGCGATTGTCTCGAAGGATAGCAATAACCCTCTCACGCATCTCGCCAGCTGATTTATTAGTGAAGGTGATGGCGAGAACCTGTTCGGGTGCGGTGCCCTGTCGTACAATCTCCAAAATTCGATGCGCGATGACGCGCGTCTTCCCCGCCCCTGCTCCTGCAAGCACAAGAAGGGGTCCTTCGGTGTTAGTGACCGCTTCGCGTTGAGCGGGATTTAATTTTTCAAGATGGGACACCTCTACACCCTACCGCATTTTTAGTAAAAACGCTTAAACCACACTATCCACAGCGGCATGTTGGCAAGATTGACGCACCCCAACAGGAGGGTATCATTAGCTGCACGGATGAAAGGACGGTGAAAAAGGTTTACTAAAGCCATTTTCAACCAAGACGGTTGCCACTCCCCCACTTACTTTGTCTTCACTGCCCCATAAAGACCCTTCGTCACGAAATAGCCGTGGGAAGGTAAAAAAAGTGTTGTTTTTAGGACTTGCTACCGGTGGGAGTCTTTTTTTGTCGGCTCCGACCTTTGCCTCTGCTAACTTTTTTACCTCTCTATTGCAAAAAAGCACACCGACCGCGAGCGCGCCAGAGGTATCGTATAACTCACAAACCATGCCGCTTCTTGCTGCGGCAGCGAGTATAGATCCTTCAGCAGTGCCAAGTGAAGTGCCGATAGTAAATGGCGAGGCTCTAGAGTCTCAAGATAACCCACTGCGCCCTGGGGATACCGCCACGCCGCTCACAAATCCACAAATTAGCGTGTACAAGGTGCGCTCTGGTGATACGCTCTCCACTATTGCCAAGATGTTTGGTGTTGATACGAATACCATTGTCGGTGCAAATAATATTAAAAATGGCACTATCCATCCCGGTGAAGAATTCGTCATTCTCCCTATTACGGGCATTCGGCACACCGTGCTGAAGGGTGAAACGCTCGCAAGTCTCGAAAAGACGTATCGCTCTGATGCGCATGATATAGCGTTGTATAACAACCTTTCTGACGATGCGACACTGGTGCCGGGCGTTTCTATTATTATTCCAAACGCGGAAGTGCCTGCTCCTGCGCCAACAAAGACTGTCGCTAAGTCGAAATCAAGCACCACGAAGGCAAGTAAGACTAAAGGATTTAAGCCAGCTCCACTGCGCAACGCGGGCGGGCCTGAGTATGACGGCTATTATGACTGGCCGGTTGCCGGTGGCGTCATCACCCAGTCACTGCACGGGTACAACGGTGTCGACATTGGCGCACCGACCGGTACGGATATGTATGCATCAGCAGCAGGTACCGTCATTGTTGCAAAAAATAATGGTGCGTGGAACGGCGGTTACGGCAACTACATCGTTATTCAACATACTAATGGTACACAAACGCTCTATGCTCATGCGAGCGCGGTGCTCGTGTCTCCGGGCGATGCGGTCTCGCAGGGAGAGTTAATAGGTAGAGTTGGCCGCACGGGTGAGTCTACCGGGCCGCATCTTCACTTCGAAATCCGCGGTGCCACAAACCCATTTGGTGCCATACCTGTTGGGAGTGGAGATTAGTATACTAACTACATAAAAAAGTCCCGCAGAGGCGGGACTTTTTTTATGTGAGGGAGAGAGTGTTAGTTGGCGCTCGGGAATTGTACCTGTACGGTTTGCGCCATAACCGTATCAACCAGTCCGCGCAGCATTGCTTTAGCACTTAGTTCATAAGCATCGGTAAACTCTTTTATTGAACCGGCAGGATAATTACTGTACTGGCTTTTCGCGACGCGAGTTTGCAGTTCGTAGCAAGAATTTGCTGCAGGCACAAAGAGTCGGTATACACGGCTACTTGCGGTATGTCCTGCCGCACCATCGCTCACACTAAACATCGCTGTGTCGTAGGTCTCCTTGGAGGTATACAGCACTGGCTCTGGAATTTTTGCATATCCTGCGGGCGGAGTTTCAAGACAGGTTTTCTTTGTGGTGAGCTTGGAGAGTTTGGTAATAGCAAGACCAGCACTTTCAAAGTTGGTTCCTTTAAACGCATCGCCGTTGTAGTAGACGCAGTACAAGAATCCGTCATCACAGGGTGGAATGTAACTCTTCACCGTCACCTGATCTTTTGTTGTCGCAAAACCAAAACTCTCTGGAACAAAAATAGTGATGACCCCGTCTGACTGCGAGGTGATCTTGGTGGTTGGTGGAGCCACTGCGGGAGGTGTGTTTTGCTGTGTTGGGTGGCCACCAAAGAATGAACGAAGAGTATCGCTGGAGTACCACGCAGCTGCACCACACAAACCAATAACAAGCACGATGCCGATAATAATTGAAGCTAACCCAAGATGCTGTTTCATATCTCTCTCATCATATCAGATGTGCGGCGCGGTATTTGCTCGCTGTGTGTAATAGTTATGGTAGTTCTCTCGTGACAGTGTTGTATCCAAGCTCGGCGGCAGTTTCTTGTTCAGTTAAGACTTCCCCCGTTGAAAGATTTCGACACCGATACTCTTTATCAAACGCAAAATAGGTTGGGACGGTGCTGTGTTCTCCGCCCGCTTTTTTCCAACAACGCGCAAACCAAGAGAACAATTGCTGCTCATGTTTTTCAGTAAAAAGAATGCCCTCTTTTTCGCTTAACTCTATGCCTGAATCTGTTTGAGCAAATGTTTTCTCTATGTATGTTGCGAGTCGCGGTATAAAACTTTTGTCAGACACCGCACTCCCCCACTTGGTATCAAGAATTTTTTTACCGCCTTTTTCTTTTACAAAAAAGCGATTGTAATTGAGTCCGTAGTCTTGTGTATAAAATAATTCAAAACACGAAAAAATCTGATCTTGTTGAGGCTTTTCTTTCACAAACGGACGCAGAGCTTCAGTGGCTGTGTGTTCCGCTTCTGTAAGTATTTTTTCTACATCTTGAATAATGCGAGCAACTGCTGACCCTTTGGTTTCTTGTGTCATGTTTCTATTGTACTACTGAGATGCTCGGAGCAGTATCTACCAGCTTCTCTCCACGATCGAAGGAGTACTACCTTGTCTTTGTTGTTTTCGACAAATTTTTCAAGTCGCGGTTTGGCTACAAATTCTCGTCTAATAATTTGATAGAAAAAAGTAATCTCATGCCACCAGGTGAGTTCTGGGTGGCGATCTTTTGGATGCATGATACGTTTCGCGTGGTTTAGTAAGCGCAACCATAATGGTAATTTAAGATATAAAATTTTATCAGCGCGCTGTGCTATTTCAGGAACGGCGCCCATATAAAAACCATCAGATACCCACGAGTCATGTTGATGTGCAGCGAGGGCGCGTTTACGAACTTCTGCCATGACATGCTCGCGCAACGCTGCAGAATTTTTTTGATGCGTTACAGCAACGCCACCCGCCTCCAACCAAAATCGATCATTATGAATATGTAGTATTGCAAGTTTTTCACTCAACTTTTTTGCGAGTGTCGTCTTCCCACTCCCGGGCATGCCGATAATGCTGATGCGCACATGCCAACTATAAAGTGTTTCGCGGCTTTGTGAAACAACAAAGATTTTTGAACGATTGCCTGAGAAACGCTTGTAATTACTATGTTTTTCGCTCACGGTACTGAAGGGCTTCAAGCACGTGAGACTCGTTGATGTGCTCTATGTCATCAAGGTCGGCAATGGTGCGCGCGACTTTTATGACCCGATGAAACGCACGAGGCGATAGGTTAAGGCGAGTGCCAGCACGCTCGAGAGTTGCGCGCACCTGTGTTGGAAGCAGCACCAACTCTTCGAGTTCTCGGGGTGAAAGTTCAGCATTCACTCTCCCCTCTTTTCCAAAACGTTTTGTTTGGACGGCGCGAGCATGTAAGACTTTTCGCTTTGCTTCTTGTGTTTCACTACCACGCGAAACTTTTTTACCAAGCTCACCTAACTCAACTGGTCCCATCGTCATCCATAGGTCAATACGATCAGCGATAGGTCCTGAAATTTTTTTGCGGTACCGCTCGAGTGTGTTTGGTGTGCAGATGCAGGCGATGTCTGGATGACCAAAATTACCGCACGGGCATGGGTTCATTGCGACCACAAGTGTGATGCGTGCAGGAAACAGCGCCGTACCTTTTGAACGTGCCACCGCGATGACACGATCTTCAAGCGGTTGACGCAGCGCTTCAATGACACGTCGATCAAATTCAGGAAACTCATCAAGAAACAACACGCCTCGGTGTGCGAGTGTCACCTCGCCCGGTCGGGGGTTGGCGCCACCTCCAACGAGCGACACGTATGACGCGGTGTGGTGGGGTGAGCGAAACGGCGGCATGGTCATAATGTCACCACGTAAAGTACCCGCAACCGAATGGATGCCGTTTACCTCGAGCACTTCGTCAAAAGAGAGTGGTGGGAGAATTGATGCAAGCGCTCGCGCTAGCATCGTCTTGCCGGTGCCGGGTGGTCCCGAGAGCCCCAAGTTGTGTCCACCTGCGGCGGCGATTATCGCAGCGCGCTTTGCTGATTCTTGCCCACGGATATCCTCAAACACAAATGGTGTTTCGTGCGCGCTTGGTTGTAATTTGGTTGTTGGTGTCGGCGTAAGTTTCGCTGATGCTTTGGTCGGAGTCTTGACTCCTGAAACTTCAGAGCGTCGGGATTTTGTATTTATGTGATCAACCACTTCTTGCAAATGCTCTGCTCCATACACGGCAATGTTTGGCACCAGCGCTGCTTCTCGCGCGTTATCTTTTGGTACAAACACATTTTTCATACCCGCCCGTTTTGCTTCAGCGACGAGCGGCAATATGCCGCGCACCGCACGTAGTGTGCCGTCCAGTGAGAGTTCGCCGATGAATACGCTGTCATCAGCAGCAAAACGAATATCATCGGCAGCGAGTAGATACGAAAGCGCGATCGGTAAATCAAAAGCCGGCCCTTCTTTGTGAACATTGGCCGGCGCGAGTGAGATGGTTATTTTTTGATTGCGACTTTTGGGAGATTCGAATCCTGCATGTTTGATTGCCGCCGCTACCCTATCACGCGATTCTTCAACCGCCTTGTCGGGTAGTCCGACGATTGAAAATGAGTGCAAGCCACGCGAAAGGTCAGTCTCAACCGACACCAAGTACGGTGTCAGCATGGATGTCTGTGCGCCCCATACGCGGGCATACTGCATGCCGGCACTGTACCAAAATTGTTTTACCCGGCAAGTTGACACGAACTTTTGAGTGTTCGCTAACGAATTACCGAACAATCTTGCTCAAGAACAAAGGCCGCCCAGTGGGCGGCCTTTGTTCTTTTAGTTTTTTGGAATTATTCCGGTAACTCTTTTTCTTGATGCAGGTGTTCCTTGCAGGTGCGGGCTGATGGATTTATTTCAAGACGATCCTCTTCAATTTCCTCACCACCGATTTCACAAATCCCATAGGTGCCCCCCTCAAGATGTGCGAGCGCGCGCTCCACGTTTTGGAGTTGTAGCTCAAACACCTTGCGTTCTCCGTCGCGCTCTTCAAAATCTTCTACACGGTCTGCGAGTTCATCAGGCTCGGTTGCGGTCTCATCAACCTCACCAGCAGCGGTATCCCACTCCCCCGTCTCTGCATCTTCTACACCAAGATCACGCAGCTCGTGCTCGAGGCGTGCGTACTCTGTTTGTAATTTTTGTTTAAAATATTCTAGCTTGTCTGTGTCCATGAGTGCATCATACCCGCCTCTGGCGTGGTGTGCAATATTACGGGAGCGGTGCCACGGGGGCTATTTTTTGGCGGGAGAGCACCTCGTCTACGGTGCCGGGGTTGGTGGTGATGAGGATTGTTGTGCGGTTAACAAATGTCCATAAAAAGACGATCGTGCCCGCACTGTTTGTAAGGACGCGCGTGTCATGGTTGTGTACTATCGAATCTGCAAAACTGCCAGAAAGTATCTGTGGAGCAGTTTGTGCCTGTGAGGAGTTTGTACGTATGGGTGAATAATTAAACAGCGGCGAAAGGTCTTGCTGTATCGTTTTTTCCCACGCGAGCATGCCCGCGTAGCCCTGTTCATAGGAGTCCACGCTCAACAGCACGAAGGGCTGATTTACATCATAGGAGTGAACACCGATGAGGTACTGCGTGCCCAGTGTGCGTAGTAGAGATGCGGGCATACGAGGGGTTGCAGCCGCAAAAAAAGGTTGCGCAGCAATGGAGGTGGTGCCTGTGGTTGGGGCCAGTTGCGCGATGAGTCCGAGCGAGAGTTGCACCGTATTTTTTGTAGCAGTGAGCGCCTGGAGTATGTCCGCACTCGATGCGTTTGGCGGTATGGTAAGCGGTACCACCCCATCTACTGCTATAAAGGGTGCGCTTGGATTTTCTACGGCAGGCAAGGCGCGCTGCGTGTAGTAGGTGTACGCTAACGCGCCACCCGCTCCAACAAAGAGTAAAAGTCCAACCACGACAAGTAGTATTTTTACACCAACCGAGCTTCCTTTCCTAATTTCTACAGAGGTCGCCTGTTCAGCGCGACGCGTCTCTTCAGCAGCCATAACCTCTACCGCCGAAACATTATTATCCTTCACGTATTCCTGCACCGCGGTTTTGAAGGTCTCAATGGGTGGTACTGCTGGTTGTGGTTTGGGTGTAGGTAGCGAAGGTGCCGGGGTTTTTGGCAGAGTCGCTGCCGCCTCTTGTGCAACAAGTTTATCCGCGCTTGCGCGCATTGCATTGAGCGGTGAATGTACCTCTTGTGTGGGGAGTACTACCGTTTTTGGCTCTAGGGGAGGAGGTGGCGCAGCGGGCGGCTTGGTACTCATCTGTATCAGCGGCTCTGCTCGCTCACCTCGCAGTGCTTGTGCTGCCGCTAAATCTTTTTTAGAGAGCTCGTTGCTCTGCAAGACTTTTTCAATATCTGTTTGAAATGTCTGCAGCGGTTGCACCAGGTTATTCTCCTGTGGCGATGTGTCGTTTGATTTCTCTTGCTCCATTGGTTTGTGGCTCTAGACCTTTTCGTGTAGCGAATTCAGGGTCAGCAGCTTTAATGGAGAGGTTCAGCCGGCCCTTGTCGTCTATCTCCTTTATCATAACGCGTACTTTGTCTCCGACCGCTACCGCGTCACTAATTTTGTTGATGCGGAACGGAGCAACCTCAGACACGTGCACCAAACCCTCGGCATCTTTTCCTGGACCAATTCTTACAAACGCACCAAAATCCATAAGGCGAGTCACCTCACCCTCATAGAGCTCACCCGCTTGGTACTCTTTTACCAGCCCTTCGATAAGTGCTTTTGCTACAGAAGCGCTACCATTTTTACCGGTGATAAAGATAGAACCGTCGTCTTCGATAGTAATATCATCAACTTTACTTACGTCACGAATGCCGTTAATGGTCTTCCCTCCCCCACCAATAACAAGACCAATCTGGTCGGGGCGAACACGCAGAGTGAGTATTTCAGGGGCGCGTGGATTAATCTTTTCGCGCGGTGCGGCAATAGTGCTCGTTATGGTTTCAAGTATGTGCAACCGTGCAGCTCGGGCTCCTTCGAGTGCCTCAATGAGTATTGGCACCGGCACCCCATCGAGCTTAATATCCATCTGAATAGCGGTGATGCCCTGTGTCGTGCCAGCAACCTTAAAGTCCATATCACCAAATTCATCCTCAGGTCCTTGGATATCGGTGAGCACCTTGTAGCGGCCGTCGCCGTGCATCGAGAGCATGAGACCCATTGCGATTCCGGCAACTGGCGAAGTAATTGGTACGCCGCCATCCATGAGCGCGAGCGTTGATGCACACACTGAGCCCATCGAGGTTGAGCCGTTTGAAGCTAAACACTCTGACACGAGACGGATGGTATAGGGGAATTGCTCTACTGGCGGGATAACCGCAGCGAGTGCCTTTTCCGCAAGCGCTCCATGGCCGATCATGCGTCGGTTGAGTCCTCCCATACGGCCAGTCTCGCCCGCAGAGTATGGAGGGAAGTTGTAGTGGTGCATGAAACGGCGCTTCACGTCATGCTCTTCCATCGTGTCGACCACTTGTGCATCACCAGGGCCACCGAGGGTGAGAGCGGTAAAGACGTGTGTGCCACCACGATAAAAGATGCCCGAGCCGTGGAGTATCGGCGAGACACCTCCCGCTTTAGCAAACAGTGGGCGCACCTCGTCAAAGCGGCGGTTGTCTGCGCGCTTGCCTTCAAGTGCGCCGTCATGAATAACCTCGTCTACTTTATCTTCAAGAAAACGCTTCGCCATGCCTGGGGTAATGGTGAGTGAGACAGTAACACCCTCTGTCACTAGATGAACCGCTCCAGAGGGTGTTGCTACCTCACTTTTAATGAGTTGGTCGACATTCTTTTTCCAAAGGTCTTGCACCTCATGAATAGCATCTTTGTTTGGTTTGCCACAAAAGACTGCTGCCTTGAGTTTTTCTGCGAACTCCTCTTCATAGAGTTTCGTGAGCGCCTCAGGAGTTGCTGGCTTCTGTGCCGACGGCTTCTCCTTCCCTATCTCTTTAATAATCTGCTGCTGCCACGCGAGGATGGTATCGTGCTGTGCTACCGCGAGCTTAAACCCTGCAGCAACTTCATCTTCACTGGCTTCCTTAGCGGCAACCTCGATCATGTTAATAGTAGAGTCTTTACCACAGGCCAAAATATCAAGCACAGCACCTTCGCGCTGTAGGTAGGTTGGATTCACGATAAAATCTGATGCGGTCGAATTTTTTGCAATGCGCACCGCAGCTACCGGCCCGCCCCAAGGAATGTTTGAAGTTGCCAGAGCGAGCGACGCGGCGTTGACCGCGAGCATATCCGGGTCGTTTTCATCGAGCGAAAGCACAGTAATAATCACCTGTACTTCGTTGCGAATGTGCTGCGGGAAAAGTGGTCGGATGGTGCGATCAACAACGCGGCCGGAGAGTATCGCCTGCTCAGAGGGGCGACCTTCGCGGCGTACAAAGCGCGAGCCGCCGATAGTACCCGCTGCATAAAAGCGCTCTTCGTAGTCAACCGTGAGAGGAAAGTAGTCTATATCGTCACGTGTGCGGCTGGACATAACAGCGGTCGCAAGAACGGCGGTGTTACCGTAGCGGAGGATAACTGAGCCGTTCGCATTTTCTGCTAGGTCAGTAAACTCAGCTATCATCTCTTTGCCGCCAATCTCAGTACTAAATGTTCGGGTTTGCATGTTTATAGTGAGACAAACCTCTAGATTTCAGTATCGAAGCATCACTGGCTTGAAATACTGCCTATCTAGGGGCCTACCCTTTTTACTTACACTACTAATACTTGAAACGATAACAGAAAAAAGGCCTCGCGCCCAGCGAGGCCTTTTTCTATAGATACGCACAAGAGTATTATTTTTCTTCTTCGGGGGGCGCTTCAGCTTCGGAGTCATCGTACACCTCGGTGCCAACGTCTACCCCTTCATCAGGGTCGCCTGCAGCGAATCCTGGGATATAGCTGCGCACCCCGCCCGCGCCGCGGTAACCAATAAGGAAGGCACGCGGATTTTCGCAGATATCGGTGAAGTCATCGGCGACTTCGCGCAGCTGACCCGAGGATGATTTACCAAAAGCAATAACCTCTGCTTGGCAACCGCGACCTTTGAGGTACTCCAAAAGGGGCACAAAATCACCGTCGCCGGTTGCAATAACGACCGCGTCGAGCTTTTCAGCCATAGTAATGGCGTCGATTGCCATACCAATGTCCCAATCAGCCTTCTTGGCGCCACCAGCAAAGATACGAATATCTTTAACCTTAGTCTCAATGCCAATTTTGTTGAGTGCATCAAAGAAGCCCTTCTCCTCCTCGCTTTCGGTACGAATAACGTAGGCAACACAGCGCACCAGCACGCGCCCAGCGAGCGCCTCTTTCATCACTGCGCCAAAGTTTACCTTTGATTTATAAAGATTTTTCGCACTATGGTAAAGATTTTGCGTGTCTATAAAAATGCCGACACGCTGGCTTTTATGTTTAATGATAGCCATGAAAATGGATAGAAATTACAAATAAACGGGGAGCTACACCCCAGTATATACGCACGACCCCGAGATTCGGGTTTACACGCTGTGTAAAAAAGAGAACAAAAGAATAAGTCTTTGAAAATTATTTCTTGAGACCAAGCTTCTTAACAACAGAGGAGTAGCGTTTTGGCGCAGACTTCTCGAGGTATTTTAGGTGAACGCGACGGTCAGCAACCATCTGCAAAAGTCCGCGGCGGCTGTGCTTGTCCTTGGCGTTTTTCTTCAAATGAGAGGTTAAATCATCAATACGCTTGCTGAGGATAGCAATTTGTACCTCAGGCGAGCCGGTATCAGTGCCATGCATGGCCACTTCTTTGATGACTTTCTCCTTTTTCTTCTTCGTAAGCATGTGATTCAGATGATAGCACACCCCAGCAATTTACGCAACCCCCTCCCCGTGGCGTACTATATATAGTACTTCCC
Source organism: uncultured Candidatus Saccharibacteria bacterium (assembly GCA_964457915.1). Lineage (GTDB taxonomy): Bacteria > Patescibacteriota > Minisyncoccia > Phycocordibacterales > SBAW01 > GWA1-54-10. Next base: position 107,726 of record CAYWFM010000001.1, read on the forward strand.
CATGGCTACCACCGAGTTACAGCGCCTCAAAACCGAGTTTTTGGAGTATTTAGAGATCGAAAAAGGCCGCAGTATTAAGACGGTTGAGAATTATGACCGCTACTTAAGCCGTTTTTTAGCGCACACCAAGGTTTCCTCCCCTGCCCGGCTCGATGAGCGCATGGTGCGGGAGTTTCGTCTGCACCTTAACCGCAAGCCCGGTGTCTCGGGCACCATGAAGCACAAGACGCAGAACTACTACATGATCTCACTGCGGGCGTTCCTTAAGTTTTTGCGCAAGCGCGGGGTCGAGTCGCTCAATCCTGAGCGCATCGAGCTCGCCAAAGTGGGCGCTCGCGACCTCGACCTCATCTCATCCGACGAGCTTGAGCGCCTGATGCAAGGCCCCAAAGGCACTTCTCTCAGCGATTTGCGTGACCGAGCCATACTGGAGCTCTTTTTTTCGACTGGTTTGCGCGTCTCTGAGCTCTGTAATCTTAATCGTGACCTCGACCTCTCGCGCGATGAGTTTTCGGTGCGCGGCAAGGGCGAGAAGGTTCGCGTGGTGTTCCTCTCCCCTGCCGCGAAGCGCACTATTAAAGAATATTTGGATAAACGGGGCGATGTTGATGAAGCACTATTTGTGCAATATAGCCCCGCGTCGCGCAAGGCTGCGCAGAATAAAAAAGAAGGACTCAGGCTCACCCCTCGTTCGGTTGAGCGCACGGTGAAGCGGTATGCCATTAGAGCCGGCATCACGCGCAAGGTCACACCCCACATTATCCGCCACTCGTTTGCGACCGACCTGCTCGAAAATGGCGCCGACCTTCGCTCGGTGCAGGCACTGCTTGGTCACTCCAACATAGCCACTACTCAGGTGTATACCCACATCACCGACAAACACCTGCGTGAGGTCCACAAAGCCTTCCACGGCAAGCGGAGGAAATAATATAAAAAGGAAAGCGGCCGAGGGTTACTCGGCCGCTTGCCCCACTCTTGCTTCCTCGACGATGGCGACACAGAAGTTGAATACTTCAAGCGGACAGGTTGTCACGTCTAGAAGGAATTCACGAAGCGCCTCGAGAGCTTTGGGAGTTTCTCCCATAACTTGTTGGAATATCCACCATTCTCGCCGCTCACGCTCGACTTCTTTGTTCAAAATTTCACCAGCCTTGATGAAGTATTGCCGGATCGTTTCGGGATAGAGTGATGGGCCTTGTAGTAACAAGGTTTCGGGCATAGCTGCCTCCCTGTTGTGCTGCTACTGCATATAAGTAGCAGGAGGGGGCTCAAGTTACAAGCTATTCCCTATCGTGCTCGAAGGTGTGAGTGAGGCGTGCGCGGCCCGAGCCAATAAGTGCGATACCAAAAGAGGTGGCCGCAAGGAGGAGTTCGAACTCACCGCCGAGGAAGCCTTTGTTTGGTAATACGGCGCTAAAGAACGCCACCAAGGCGACAATGCCGGTCGCTACAGCTGCTGGGCGGGTAAAGACGCCGAGGATTAGCATAAAGCCGCCAACTACCTCAACGAATATCGCGGCATATGCGAGCGGTGCCGGGATACCTAAATGTGCCATAAAGCCCACCGTGCCCGCGACGTTATGGAGCTTCATGTAGCCATGATGAAAGAAGATAAGACCGGTTGAAACACGGACCAGTAAAAGCCCAAGCGACGGGTTATAACAAAAACGACTGAACTTGTTGAGATGATGCATCATACTATTTACTTTACTTAATACACCTATAGTGTACCAGTTCTTTTTGGTATGATGCACGTATGAAACTCGTGTCGTGGAATGTGAACGGGATACGCGCGGTGCACAAGAAGGGTTATTTTGGGCCTTTTGTTGAGCAGTACAAGCCCGATATCATTTGCTTGCAGGAGACAAAGGCCGAGCGTGGCCAGGCGGCGCTTGATTTACCCGACTACGAGGAGTACTGGAACTCTGCCAAGAAGAAGGGCTACTCCGGCACCGCTATTTTTGTAAAAAAGACCATCCCCGTGCACTCGGTCCAGTTTGGGCTGCCAAAAGCTATAGCAAAGAAGCATAGATTAGCTGAGGATAGCTATGGGGACCCCAACGAAGAGGGGCGCTTGGTCGCAGTCGAGCTCGATGAGTCCTGGGTCGTCACCTGCTACACCCCTAATACCAAGCCCGACCTCAGCCGGCTCAAGCTTCGCCACAAGCAATGGGACCCAGCTTTTTTGGAATATATGGAGGAGCTCCAGACCGACAAACCGGTCATATTCTGCGGTGACCTCAATGTTGCCCATGGGCCCGACGACCTCGCCAACCCCAAGGCAAATGAGGGCGAGCATGGCTACACCAAAGAGGAGCGCGAAGGGGTCGACGCTATACTCAAGGCTCATTTTGTCGACACCCTCCGCCTATTTACTAAAGGAAATGGCCACTACACTTGGTGGAGCCACTTTGGCCTGGCGCGCGAGCGCAATGTTGGCTGGCGCATAGACTACTTCTTTGCCTCTCGCGCCCTCGTCCCCCATATTAAAAAATCAAGCATCTTGCCTGATGTGATTGGCTCTGACCACTGCCCTATCCTTTTGGAGTTGAAATAGCAAAACCCATAGGGCTACCCTGTGGGTTTAGAAATTAATAAAGCCTCCATATTGGTCAGTTCAGGGTGGAGGTTTATGTATCCTGAAAGGCCGTTTGGAGGCTTATATTGAGCATGCCGGTATTGTTTTAGCGAACAACGGATTACACTTGAGTACCTCTTTTTATATTTTATTGTTGTTTGAGGAGGACTCGTACTGATCCATATATTGTCTAGAACAATGGCGTGCACCACGTGGGGTGAACTGAAAGAACTTTTGTCGCTTGACGCTAACGCACTATTATATTGAACTCGTAAACTCTTGAATCTTGAAGTACAGGGCAGGACTCCTCAATTCTCAAATTATTCTCTCGTCTTTGCGACCTACAGTAATAGTACGCTTATATAAGACATTGTAAAAGACAATCCTGTGGATATCTCGTCAAATAATGTCTTTTATTAAGGAATTTAAAGGACAATCCTTTAGTCTACAAAGTATTTCTTGTTTATCTCTTTCAGAGACTCTTCCTCTTTCTCTTCCTTTCGCTCCTTACCTTCCTTGCCCAGCGCGAGTAGTTCCCTATCATCAAGACGTACCAGCTCAAGTGCTTTTTTTGTTAAATATTCCTGCGTATTGCGGCTCGGGTCGTCGAGCACCTCCTCTAGCAGTGCATGAAGCATCCAGCCGATACGAGGCCCAGGTCTTTCACGTGTAACGTCCATGAGTTGTTTGCCATCTAAGGCAAGCATGGTGACAGATATTGGGTCATGCAGCGCCTGCGCGATCATTGATTGGTACTTACGTAGACGAAATGGCTGCTCCTTAGGTCTTCCGGTGCCTATACGGTCACAAATGCGCAAATTAATAAGATTTTCAATGTTTTCAGGCCCAACGTTGCGGATAATACGGCGCACCGCAGAGAGACTAATCTTGTCTGGATCAGAGAAAAACATGTGCCAGCGCACGAGATTTTGGACCGTCTCTATGGTTTCACGTGGAAACTTAAGACGATCCAAGATCTTTTTTGCCATTTTAGCCCCTACCACCTCGTGGCCATGAAAAGTCCAGTCACGCTTTTCATCTGACCAGCGGCGCGAGGCTGGCTTGCCTATGTCATGCAGGAGAGCGGCCAGTCGGATAGTTTCGCTCCAGCCCTTATCGGCAGCGTGCTGCAGTGAGCGCAAATTATGCTCATAGACGTCATATTTATGCGCTTGGTTTTGGTCTACCCCTATTCCCTGTGCCAATTCGGGTAGTATATACTCCAATATTCCCATATTTTGAGCCATTTTTAGAGCTTCTCGTGGTTGGGGCGAGTTGAGGATACGTAAGAACTCGTCGCGAATGCGCTCCTGTGAAATCTTAGCGAGCTGTGGCGCACAGGCACCTATCGCCTCCCTCGTCTTTTCCTCTATATCAAAGTTAAACTGACTGAGCTCTGCCATGAGGCGCACTGCTCGCAGTATGCGCAACGCATCCTCTGAAAAGCGCTCTTTGGGCTCCCCCACTGCTCGTATGACCCCGTCAGCTAAGTCTTGGATACCACCAAAGAGGTCTATAAGCTCCCCTTTTGCGGGACCATAGGCCAGTGCGTTAATCGTGAAATCTCTGCGCTTTAAATCTTCCTCGATGTGGTCGCTAAACTCGATGGAGTCTGGACGGCGAGCATCGCTATACTTCCCTTCTTTTCGGTATGGGGTCGCTTCAACCACTTTGACCGATTCGGGCGCGTCCTCAGTAACTATGCCCACAGTGCCAAAATCGTTGGTATAGAAGGTGTTTTCGAATAAAGCCTGAATTTGCTCAGGTTTAGCGTTAGTAGTGACATCCCAGTCTTTTGGAGTGCGCCCAATGATCATGTCACGCACGCAGCCGCCGACTATCCAGGCCTCAAACCCAGCCTTTTCAAATGTTTCGCAAATCGAGAGCACCGTCTGCGGGATTTGGCTCTTTTGCACTTGCATGGCACAATCGTACCACAAGCCTAGCTACCCTACCCACAGGTGGGGTCCGAGGTTAGGTGATGCGCCCGTAGCTCAAGGGATAGAGCACTTGGCTTCGAACCAAGGGGTTGTGGGTTCGAGTCCTGCCGGGCG
>CAYWFM010000002.1:0-60510 GCA_964457915.1 uncultured Candidatus Saccharibacteria bacterium
GTGACGCAGTCCGCCCTGGACGAGCGAAAGTGGGCTTCGGTCCGACGCCGCCTTCACCGCTCTTATAAAAACCGCCAAACGACAGGAAGGCGGCCCAAGAAGGTTTTGCGCAAAAATCGAGAAAGGCCAAACGACTGCGCGGCTGGTATTGTTGCGATTACTATGAAGACCGCCAGCCAAATAATGTGCTCTTCGACAATGTAGCCATGAGGCACCTTCGGTAGATGGTACTGGGGGAAGTAGTATAGAAGCATGAGTATGGCGCCCGCCCATGCCGCAGGACGCACAAAAACTCCCAGCAAAAGTGCGACACCAATGAGCAGCACGCCCCAGGCGTTTATCGGGTTTACCCACCAGAGCTGTGCTGGTTCAGCGAACCATGCATACAATGTAGGGAATGTTTTTGCAGAGAGTAGGAACCCCTGCGCACTCCAGTTTGGTGTTGTGACCGCCAGATATCCATCAACCAACAAGTACCATCCCATCACGAGACGCAAGAGTACGAGAGGTATTGAGGCTTTAGGAGTAGGCATACAAAGCGCAAACGAGCACGCATACTTATAGTACTACTGAAATAAAATTGTATGCCATACTTGTGCTATGCACGCGGTGTTTATTACCAGCAATAAACGCTATTTTGATCCAGCAAGTGTAGAGCGGCAATTTTTACTCATGCTCAGTGAGGTATATAGCACCCTGCACACGGTCGTTCTCACGCGGCCTGGGTATGCGATTGAGCAGGTTAACGATCACACCTGGTTGTACCCAACAAACACTTATCTGCCAGGCATGCGATACTTCGATGCGCTCTATGTGGTGCGCAAACAGGTGGCATGGGGAGGCCAACTATATGCCGACGTTATTATTTCTGATGACCCATTTGTCTCGGGGTGGGTGGGTTTAAAGTTGGCTAGTACGTATGACCGTGCATGGCTCGTGCATGTATACGACTTTTATTGGAAGCGTCCGCTGCGTAAGCGACTCTTCCGCTGGCCAGCGCTCCCACTGAGTGCGGTACTTGAGGGAGCGACACGCATATGTGTCTTCTCCAATCGTGCACAAATCTATCTTGAGAGTGCCGCGAATGAAACCCAAAAAGAAAAACTCCGCTCGATGCCTGAGGTATATACGCAAAACCAACAGACAGTGCAACCGATTGATTTGAAGGTTCGCTACCCAGAATTTAATTTCACCCTAACGGCCTTTGTCCCACGCAGTAGGCGAGCACTGGATGCTCTCATGGGGGCGCTCGCCCTACTTCGGCTGCGGTATCCAAAGGCAGGGCTCATACTGTTCTCATCGACAAAGGATGAGCGTAGATGTCTGCGCCGAGCGCGCGAGTATCAGCAAGAATCGTGGGTGCGGTATCTTAAAGTTGAACCCAACACCTTCCCGTTTACGCAGGCGAATGTTTTTATATATCTCAACGAAAGCGAGGAGGAAGATGTGATTATCATTCGCGCTGCTGCCGCGTCGTGTCCCATTATTGCTCGCACCAGCCCCATTTCGCAAAAAATTATAGAGGATAGGGTAAACGGATTGTTTGTTGCTGATCGACAACCTCGCACTCTCAGTGACGCGGTGCGCACCTTTAACGAAATGCCAGGCTGGCGCGAGCGTTTCCATGTGAACGCGAGCATGTATGTTGAAAATCTTGTCGTTCCTTCACATGAGCGTATGGTGGAGCTGCTGCGAGCGGCGGGCACGTTCCCGTACGAGACACATCCACCACTACCTCCCAAACCCGAGCACGAGCTGTTTAGTAATTTAACGCGAACACCCACACTCTGGGAGCGCGTGCAGTCTTTTTTGAAAAGCAAAAGCACTAAAGGTCCTCCTAAGCGCCCCCAACTATAAGTTACTCAGTGTGGGCGAGGGTGAGGAGGATAACTTCACGCGCTCCCGCACCGGCAAGAGCGCGCGCCGCCTCCGCGAGCGTTGCTCCAGTGGTGGCAACATCGTCGAGCACTATGCACACACGATTGTGTACGAGAGCGGTGTTGGTGGTGGACATGCTATGCCGCACGTTGCGTCGGCGCATATACTCAGGGAGACCTTGTTGCGGGGTGGTGTGTACGGTGCGCGCCAAAAGAGTAGGTACATACGCTACGGGCAAGAGTGGATTAGCACGCAGTGCTGCTTTGCAGAGCAGTTCTGTTTGATTGTGCCCACGCTCCTTGCGGCGTTTTGTGTGCATGGGTATAGGTACCAAAAGTGGAGTGCCTAACGATTCGCTCGCCGCTTCGAGTATGCGCTCAGCCAAGAGTTCGCCGCACAGTGCTAGGGCGTGAGCGTTTGCATAGTATTTTATCTCCCACACGAGAGCGCGCACGAGAGGGTCATGGTAAGGCAGGGCTCCCGAGGCTGCTGGGCGTATGGCTAGAAGATCTTCGAGGGTGAGAGAGCGCACCAAACGCTCAGAGGTGCGCGGCGGCAGCACCATGTCCAAAAAGGACACTATGTGTGAGCGCAGCCGGTTAAAACGGGCACGCATAATGCTATACTAGTACCATACATTCTCTCATATGGCATTCTCATTCCAGTCACTCTTTTCCTCAGGCACGCAAAGCGTCGTTGGTATCGACATAGGAACTTCTGCTATCAAGGTGGTCCAATTAAAGCGCGAGCGCGGCCACGTGCTCTTGGAGACGTACGGCGCCATAGCGCTTGGCCCCTATGCAGGGCTTGAAATTGGTCGTGCAACCTCACTCTCGGCTGACAAGATAAGCGAAGCACTCACCGATGTTTTGCGCGAGGCAAATGTGACAACCAAAAACGCGGCGCTTTCTATCCCGTACTCCTCGAGCCTTATTACCGTGTTGAAGTTGCCCGCCTCTATTGAAAAACAATTGAGCGCAGTGGTCCCCATAGAAGCGCGCAAATATATACCAGTGCCCATTAATGAGGTAATGCTTGACTGGTTTGTCGTGGGAACCGACAAGGAAAAGGCTGCGACTTCTAAAATTGAGGTTCTTCTGGTGGCCATCCACAATGACACTATCTCTAAGTTTCGCTCTATAGGCGCTAGTGCGGGGCTACAGGTTGGTTTTTTTGAAATAGAAGTGTTTTCGTCGGTGCGCGCAGCGCTTGAGCACGGTATCGCGCCCATTGCCGTTGTTGATATGGGCGCGGGCACGACAAAGTTTTATGTGGTGGAGCGGGGGCTCGTCCGCGAAAGCCATATTATAAGCCAAGGGAGTCAAGATCTTACCCTTGCGGCTTCACGCGCGCTTAATATTCCAGTTACCCAGGCAGAGGAGTGGAAGCGTCGCTTTGGCCTTGGCCCTACCAATGGCATAACTGAAACGCAGGCAAGTCTCGCCGATTCGCTCCAGCTCTCACTCTCGCCGCTTGTCTCAGAGCTCGCACGAACCGTCGCAGCCTATGAGACTCGCATGAATCAATCAATAAGTGAGTTAGTGCTTACCGGGGGTGGGGCTGGGCTCAAGGGTCTCCAAGACTTTGCACAAAAAAACATTTCAACCCCGGTACGTTTAGCTGATCCTTTTTCAAAAACACAGACGCCCGCGTTTCTTGAGCAAATTTTAAAAGAGGCCGGCCCAGAGTTTTCTGTTGCGGTGGGGCTCGCTTTGCGTCGGTTGCAAGAAATATAGTGTGCCGTGTGTGGATTGTTTATGGGGTAACCCATGTTATGGGGGTATACTGGTAGGGCATGGATGTCCCGGTGACGCCTCCGTCGTTCATACCTAAAAAACCTGTAACCAACTCTGCCCGCATGGGCGGCTCTCGAGCAATGGGTATGGTTATATTCTTTTTTGGTCTTTTGGTTTTTATTGCTTCTTGCGCAGGAGCGGGTATCGCCTTTTTTGCGCAACAGTATCTCACCAAGCAAATAAGTGACAAGAGCGCTCAACTAGAGCACGACCAAACAACCTTTGATTTGCCGGCTATAGAGGATCTGGCACGACTGGATGCGCGTATGAAAAATGCAGAGTCGCTTATGCAGCGGCACTATACCGCAATGACGCCGCTCATATATCTTGGTGACCAAACGCTCCAGACGGTACAGTTTACCGACTATAAGTATGCCGTCGATCCTGAAGGGGGAGCAAAAATAACGCTTGCCGGTATAGCGAATAGTTTTGGCACCGTGGCGCTTCAAAGCGATCAGTTCGGCGCGAGTGATAAATTGCAGGATGTTGTGTTTTCAAATATTCAGCAAGATTCGAGTGGTAAAATGATTACGTTTACGGTCACCGCAAAGCTCGATCAGCCACTCACCAGCTATGCAGCGAGCCTTGGTACACAAACGGGGGTCCTCAGTGCAACCACTACCGCAGCAACCTCAACACCGGGCCTCTTGGCACCGCCACCTATGCCATCCACAACCTCGAGTACTTCTTCTGCCGCTTCGACCACAAAATTACGATAACTATGCTACGTCTATTTCTTCCCATTCTTCTTGTCGGCAGCGCTATAGCACTTTTTGTGCTGTATACCAATCCAACCTACCAGAAGATCAAAGGACTTTCTCTGCAGAATAAATCCTATTCTGAAGCTCTTGATAATGCGAAACACTTGATCCAAGCTCGCAATGATCTACTCGCAAAGCGTGATGGTTTTCAGGCCTCCGACCTAGACAAGCTAAAGCATATTTTGCCAGACAATGTCGATAATATCCGTCTCATAATTGATGTAAACAATATCGCCTCACGCCACGGACTCTCTCTTTCGAATGTCACACTGGGTAATTTGGATAAAAACGGGGACAATCCTGCAGACACCGGGGCGACCTTAGGGAGCAAAACAGGGTCGGTAGATGTGGGCTTTGCAGTGTCGACCAATAATTACGACACTTTCATAGCGTTCCTCCAAGATCTTGAGCACAGCTTGCGCCTACTTGATGTTATGAGTCTTAATTTTTCAGCTGCAAAAAGTGATGGAGCGACTAACGCAACCCTCTACACTTTTACGGTGCGTACCTATTGGCTACACTAAATTATGCTAACTTTTCTTAAAGAAAATATGGTGTTCAGTATCATCGCACTCGTGGCAGTGTTGGGTGGCGGATACTATTTCCTTTTTAGACAAACGGGCGCAGGCCCCGTGCTTACGAGTAGTGAAATAGCCACCCCGGAGTCTCAATTAATTTTGCAACAGCTCGCCAGTTTGCAGGGGATACACCTAGATGATGCGGTCTTTAAAGATCCGGTATTTCTTTCACTTACCGACTTTGGGGTTGTGTTGAAGTCAGAGCCGGTTGGCCGACGCAACCCATTCCAGCCCATTTCATTTGCTCCGTCAGCCAATCAACTGCCCCTGCCTGGGAAGAAATAAAAAGTATGGACTTGCTCGCTATACTAGAGCAAAACGGCGTTGTGAGCCGTGAGCTTGCTGCTACGTTGCAAACACAATTAAGCGCGCCAGGCGTATCCGCCGAGTCGGTACTGGTAGCAGCTGGTGTGCCGCTCAATGAGATCCTCAAAGCAAAAGGGCAGTATTTTGGCGTGCCAACTCGAGAGTTGGGTAATAAACCGATAGCCTTTGAAATACTTCGGTATATACCGGAGGAGAGTGCTCGGTACTACCACTTCGCGCCCCTCGCGATAACCGAGGGCGTCCTTGAGGTTGGGGTGACTGACCCAGACAATCTTGAGGCACGCGATGCACTCACCTTCATTTCGGCAAAAATAGGCATGCCGTATAAGATTTTTCTTATCACCGACAGTGATTTTGAAAAACTCTTGACCCAGTATAAGGGGCTTTCAGGAGAAGTGGGGAAGGCGCTCTCCGAGCTTGATGTTGAACTCACGGTTGATGATGCGCCTAAAAAAAGGAATCTCATGGAGGATGAGATCACTGAGACCGAAGCTGAGGCTATCACCTCAGATGCTCCGGTAACCAAAATTGTGGCAACTATTTTGCGTCATGCCTTTGAACAGCGTGCTTCTGACATTCATGTTGAGCCGCTCGTCGACCAAACTCGTGTGCGGTTTCGTATCGACGGTGTGCTCTCGACAAACACCACCCTTCCAGGTCAGGTGCACAGCCAGGTGGTCGCTCGCATTAAGGTGCTCGGCAATATGCGTCTTGATGAAAAACGAAAACCACAAGACGGTCGCTTTTCTGCGCGCGTGGGCGGCAACAAGGTAGATTTTCGTGTTTCAACTTTCCCTACCTACTACGGAGAGAAGGTGGTGATGCGTATTTTGGGTTCGGCGGCAAAACTCTTGCGGCTCGAGGATTTGGGCTATACCAAGCGCAGTCTTGAGTTGGTGCGCACTGCGATTAAAAAACCATACGGTCTCATACTGGTCTCAGGTCCTACGGGCTCGGGTAAATCAACCTCGCTCTACGCGATTCTCAATGAGATAGATCGTGAGCGGCAAAATGTGCTCTCGCTTGAAGATCCAGTTGAATACACCATCCCGGGCGTGGCTCAGTCGCAGGTGCGGCCTGAAATTGGATACACCTTTGCGAACGGTTTGCGCACCACACTGCGCCAAGACCCAAATGTCATCATGGTCGGCGAGATTCGCGACAGTGAAACGGCCAATTTGGCAGTGCAAGCAGCACTCACCGGCCACTTGGTTCTCTCGACCATCCACACCAACAACTCTATTGGTATTGTGCCGCGCCTTCTTGATATGGGTGTCGAGCCGTACCTCATCCCCCCGGTACTTATTTTGGGTATGGCACAACGTCTCGTAAAAACACTTGCGCCCGGCGGCGGCAAGAAGGTCCCCGTGGATAATTCAACAAAGGCTATGTTTGATGAGGAATTTAAAGATTTGCCGGTGGAGTTTCGCAAAGACCTCCCGTCGCTTGCTGAAGTACACATGCCACTGCCAACAGCAGAGTACCCAACAGGCCTCCAGGGGCGCATCGCGGTCACTGAAATGTTTGCGATGAATCAAGAACTTGAGCGTGCAATACTTGATCGAAAAACCGAGGAAGAAATGTTCGCTACTGTGCGTAAGCAGGGTATGCTCACCATGAAGGAAGATGCTATCATAAAAGCCACGCAAGGGGTGGTGCCGTTTACTGAAGTGAACTCGCTTGGTGGTACATACGATTTAGCAGATGAAGAGGTTGTGCCAGCGGAGCCCGCTGCACAATCAACAAGCGTTGCACCTGCGCCCGCCGTGGATAAAACGAAAGAAATAGAAATTTAACATGGATTACAAGACTCGATTAGCGACACTCGTAGAATCGCTGCTCGCCCAAGGGGCGAGCGACTTACACCTTAACGTGGGGCTCCCGCCCATTATCCGTACTTCTGGCGTGCTCACCCCGATTCTCTCTGAGCCGGCGCTTACAAACGAAGACGTAATCGGTCTGCTTAATGAAATGCTGCTGCCCGCACACAAGGAGCGTTTTGCGCACACACAGGAAATAGATTTCTCGTGGGCATATGCTGACCGCGGCCGTTTTCGAGGTAACGGGTTTATTGAGCGTGGTAATTATGCTGCTGCGCTGCGCCTTATCCCTAAGAAAATTCCCACTATTGCAGAGTTGGGGCTCCCGCCCATTGTTGAGCAGTTCGCATCGCGTCGTCAGGGATTCTTTTTGGTTGTGGGGCCAGTGGGGCAAGGGAAAACAACCACACTCGCCTCGCTGATTGAAAAAATTAACACGGAGCGGGCTGAGCAGATTGTCACCATTGAAGACCCTATCGAATATCTGTTTGAAAATAAGCGCTCGGTCATTTCGCAGCGCGAGGTGCGGGTGGATACGCAGAGTTTTGAAAACGCACTCGAGTCAGTCTTTCGTGAAGACGTGAACATCATCATGATTGGTGAAATGCGCACACCAGAGACCATGTCAACGGCGGTGCGCGCCGCTGAAACTGGCCACCTCGTCTACTCGACACTTCACACCAACAACGCCGCGCAAAGTATCGACCGTATTATCGACTCATTTCCTCCCAATCAGCAGGACCAAATTCGCATTCAGCTCGCAGCATCGCTGGTTGGTATATTCTCGCAGCGTCTTATCCCGCGCGTCTCCGGTGGGCTCGTGCCTGCCTGCGAGCTCCTCATCAACAATAACGCAGTAGCCAACCTCATCCGTGAAAAGCGAACGCATGAAATCCAAACAGTCATCGAGACGGGCGCTGAGCAGGGGATGATAGACATGAACCGTTCGCTCGCCGACCTCGTGCGCTCCGGAGAAATCACGGTTGAGAACGCCTACGCGCGCTCATGGAACGTAAAGATGCTCGAGCGTCTTCTCTAAACGTATGGAATTTACCTATGAAGCACTCGATAGTCAGGGTAAGACACAAGGTGGCGTCGTAAACGCGACAAGCCAAGAAGCTGCCATAGCCTCACTGCAGGCAAAGGGTTTTACCATTACCGCGATATCAAACCCTGAGGAGGTAGGTATACAAAAATATCTCAGCAATATCCCGTTTTTCACCGGAGTATCACAAAAAGATGTGGTGATGCTCTCACGCCAAATCTCGACACTCTTTGAGGCACAGGTGTCTGCGCTGCGCGTCTTCCGCATGCTCTCTGAGCAGGCTGAAAAGCCCGCGCTGCGCTTCATCTTGGCAGATGTTGGTGACAATTTGCAGTCGGGTACAAGCATCTCAGATGCGCTCATGCGCCACCAAGATGTGTTTTCAAGTTTTTACGTCAACATGGTGCGCGCCGGCGAGGAGTCGGGTAAGCTCGACCAGACATTCCAATTTTTGGCAGATTATATCGAGCGCTCCTACGAGCTCACCAGTAAAGCGCGCAACGCGCTTGTCTACCCAGCCTTCATTATGGCGACGTTTGTCGCGGTGATGACGCTCATGCTCACCGTTGTTATCCCAAAGATTGGAGAAATTCTCGAAGGGGATGGTCAGCAGCTCCCTATATATACCCAAATCATCCTAGGATTGAGTCATTTTTTGGTTGACTACGGTATTTTCGTGTTCATAGCACTTATCGTCGGTGGCTACTTTCTCTACCGCTACAGCAAAACCCCCCAAGGCTCGCTTGGGCTTAGTCACTTCAGGCTCAGTATTCCGTATATCGGCAGCTTGTATCGCAAGCTCTACCTAGCTCGCTTTTGCGACAACATGAACGTCATGCTCTCCTCGGGTATTACAGCGGTGCGTGCACTTGAAATTACCTCGACCGTTATAGAAAACGATCTTTACTCACAAATTTTGCTCGAGGCGCTCGAAGGGGTGAAGGCAGGTAACACCATGTCCTCAATGCTCGCACGATATCCAGCAGAGATGCCCGTGATTCTGATTCAGATGCTTCAAATTGGAGAAGAAACAGGGGAGATGAGCAATATTTTGCAGCGTTTGGCAAAGTTTTATAATCGCGAGGTTAATGCTGCCGTTGATACGCTCGTCTCACTCATTGAACCTGCCCTCATCATCCTGCTCGCCCTGGGGGTTGGCTTCTTGCTTGCATCGGTGCTGCTCCCAATTTACAACTCAACAACAAGTATTTAAGGAGAAGGCCGCCGAGCGGCTCCCTGTTATCCACACGAAGAGGGGTGGGGTGTCGCTAAGGGTCGTATACTAGTAGTGTCTGCGCTTTCATTATTAAGCAGATTAATAGTTATTAATTGATTTATGCATAAATCTGTTACAAAGGGCTTCACCCTTATCGAACTCTTGGTGGTTATCGCCATCATCGGTATTTTGGCCTCCATCGTGCTTGTGTCTCTTAACAGCGCTCGTACCAAGAGTCGTGATGCAAACCGCGTCGCCTCCCTCGGTGAAATGGCAAAAGCTATCCAGGTTGCTGATATTGACCCAGCACCAGCAATTACCGGTTGTACAACCGCTGGTGCAAAGGCAAATACCTGCACAGGTCCAACTCCAGTTGCTTTCTCCAATTATGGCGATCCATCAGTGGGTACTGGTGGTACTGCTTGCGCCGTTGCTACAGCTGCAACAGCAGGTTCAGCGGCTTGCCAATATTCGATTGGTCAGGCTGGTACCGCGGGTGCAGCATTCGTTGCAGCTCCAACTACGCAGAACTATCGCATCTGCAGCATTCTTGAAGGCGGCAATACTTCATACGGCGGTACGGCGGCTACCTTTGGTGCAGTCCACGTAGGTTCTGATACCGGAGGTTCGGTCATCGCAGGCTGCTAATCTCGTCCTTTCTGGTGTTGTAGAAATCCCCAGCTCAAAGCTGGGGATTTCTATTTTTGAGGTACAATTATGTGCGAAGGTCTCCGTTCATCTCGTATTATTTGGTGACTATTAATTATGTATGCATAAATCTGTTACAAAGGGCTTCACCCTTATCGAACTCTTGGTGGTTATCGCCATCATCGGTATTTTGGCCTCCATCGTGCTTGTGTCTCTTAACAGCGCTCGACAGAAAAGCCGTGATGCTGCGCGTGTTGCGTCTCTAAAAGAAATGGCTAAAGCTATGCAAGTTGCTGATGCTGATCCAGCCCCGTCTCCTACCGGTTGCTACACCAGTGGTACGCGGTATGTGAATGCAAACGGCTGTAAGGGCCCAGTCCCTATAGTGTTTGGTAAGTACTCTGACCCTACTGTGGGTGGTTCAGGAACGGTCTGTCAGGGTACTGCGGGTACAATATCTACCGCGCCTTGTCAGTATGCTATTTCTAAAGTAGACGGAACGGCACCAACTACAAACACAGCTGGTACTGCAACTTCTATCACCACACAGAGCTGGGAGATTTGTACTCTTCTTGAAACAGGTAATGTTACCTATGGTGGTGCTATCGCAACCAACGGTATGGTGCGTGTAGGTTCAGACACAGGAGGTGCTGTCCGTGCGGGGTGCAATTAATCTCTGTGTAAATCAAAGAAATCCCCAGACTGAGCTGGGGATTTCTTTTTTTGGGAGTATACTAACGCTATATGAAAACGTTTACAAAGGGCTTCACCCTTATCGAACTCTTGGTGGTTATCGCCATCATCGGTATTTTGGCCTCCATCGTGCTGGTAAGTTTAAACCAAGCGCGAAGTCGTGCTCGAGATGCAAACCGCATGGCGTCTCTTGAGCAAATGGGTCGGTTTATCGCAATAAACGACTCTGATCCGTTCAGTAGTTTTTGGACTGCTGCGGGCGATCCTGCTGCGCTGCCAGGGTGTGCGACTGAATATTGCAGTATCTCTGATGTTGTTGAAGGTCCTATGTCGATAGGCCGAGATGCGACCACCTCAATTGCTACTAATTTTCAGCTGTTTATTGATCCAACCGCAGGAACCTCCTCGCCAGCGTGCCTTGGTGCAACTGGCGGCCCTGCCGACCCTCCAGGTACGGTGTGTGGCTATTCTATGTCTCGTATAGACAATGAAAACCCAACAGGTAGCGCTACAGGTAATCCCGACTCTCAACACTATCAAATTTGCGCAATGCTCGAGGGTAGCATTGGTGGCTATGGCGCGGGGTTGGTGCATGTTGGTTCTGATACCGGCGGCTCAGTGCAGCCTGGATGCAACTAACGATATCTATGCGCGCTAGGCTGCAGAGAGGGTTTACGCTCATAGAGTTGCTCACCACCATAGCGGTGATAGGTGTTTTAGCCTCTATAATTATGGTCTCTCTAGTAACCGCTAGGGCAAAAGGGCGTGACGCGCAGCGCATAACAGATTTGAAGAATATTGAGATAGCGCTCAGCTCGTATCGTCTTGAGAAAGGGTTTTATCCATCAACCCTTGATCCAACGATAAAGTGGTTTAGTAATTGTCCTATTGCGGGCGCGTGGGGGAAGGGGGATTTGCCTAACACGGGTGACACTGGGTGGATACCGGGACTTGCGCCAACCTTCATGCAGCAACTACCAAACGACCCAACTCCTAAGACCGATCGGTGTTATATGTACGTGTCTGATGGCAAGAACTATATGCTGCTAGCTCATCAGACGGTAGAGACTTATACCGAAGCAACCAACCCATACCCCCGCCCACTAAGTCTGACAGGTACCACCTGCTTGGTAAGATTCTCCTATGAAAATACATTCGCGCTGTATACGCCGGGCGCACGCTGTTGGTGATATAGTAAGGCTATGAGTATTCGCTCTTATTTGAGTAGAGGTGTGTGGGGGAAGGGATTCACGTTGGTGGAGCTTCTTACCGTTATTGCTATTATCGGCATCCTTTCCTCGATTGTGATGGTCTCGCTCCTCACGGCACGTCAAAAGGGTAGAGATGTTAAACGCATTGCTGATGTTAAGCAGATTCAGCTTGCCCTTGAACAGTACTATAACGAAAACCTTTCATATCCAAACGGCCTGAGTAATTTACAACCTACATTCATGCCCGTTGTGCCCAAAGATCCACTAACTGGCAGTGACTACATATATGTGGCGGCAAACGCCTTGGGTACAACAAACTGCACGAGCAATAAGGGTATTATGTATCACCTAGGTGCAGTGATGGAGATACAGGGCACGCTGGGAGCTGGCAACTACCAGCAGGTACCTGGGCGCTACAATAGTTGGCAGGCTAATGTGTGTGGCGCTACGGGTAACGATTTTAACGGAGCATCGATTGGCTGTACCACGACCTATGATGCGGCAAACCAAAACAAAAATGCAGCGGTGGGTACCGCGACGACGTGCTACGACGTGATTAATCAGTAGCATTATGACTCTACTGTATACGCTCGCAACTTTTTTGCTCGGATGTATCTTGGGCAGTTTTCTTAATGCGGCACTCTTTCGTTTTAATACGGGTAAGTCGGCGCTTAAAGGTCGCTCGCGCTGTATGCACTGTGGGCATACGCTACATGCAGTCGATCTGGTACCGGTGGTGTCATATCTGTTATTGGGTGGTCGTTGCCGCTATTGTGGTTCGCGTGTTTCGTGGCAGTACCCACTGGTTGAACTCTTAGGAGGGCTGCTCTCTGTGGCTCTTTTTGTTTTATTTTATTCCCAACCAGTGTGGTATCTTTTTTGGCTCGTAGTGTGGTTCTTGGTGCTCTTTATTGTGGTATACGATGTGCGGCACATGATTATCCCATGGTCGGCCTCGCTCCCGCTTTTGGGGTTAGCCATCGGCTTTGTGTTGGTGCAGTCTGTCCTCCCGCTACCGACTGTGAATTGGATGATACTTACCGCTGGCCCGCTTCTCGCGTTCCCGCTCTTTTTCATATCACTTATTTCACGCGGTCGATGGATGGGGTGGGCGGACAGTCTTTTTGAACTCTCCCTGGGTTGGCTGTTGGGGCTAACGCAAGGCCTTACAGCACTCATGCTCAGTATTTGGCTTGGTGCTGCGGTGGGGATTGTTGTTCTTCTGCTCACAAAGCGGGTTACAATGAAAAGCGAGATCCCGTTCGCGCCGTTTTTGGCGCTCGGCGCGGCGCTCAGCTTCTTCTTACATGTCGATTTTTTTAGCACCCTCCCACTCCTCTTCCACTAAGACAGGCTTTACGCTCATCGAGTTGCTCGTGGTCTGTTTTATAATCGCTGTTCTCTTTGTGATTATTATCCAAAGTCTAATCGCCGCACAAATTAAAACTCGTGACGCACAACGTCTCAAAGATCTCGATACGATCCAGGCTGCTGTCGAGCAGTACTATCGCGATAATGGACATTACCCCGTAACGAAGTGTTCAAATAACGCATCGGTGTGGTCAAGTTTTGATAGTCCAACGTATAAGACCACCACCATTTGTGCTGCTGCTAATGGGGCAGGAGTAAACACGCTCGGCCCAGAGCTGGCGACCTATCTGATTGATTACACAAGAATGAAAGACCCGCTTCCCCCCGCGTCGACTGATGCAGGGTATCTGTATCGCTCTGACGACGGAGCGAGTTACTGCATACTCGTATGGCGCACACCTGAAAACATGAACAATTTCCCAGCAAGCCGGTACATACACGCAGGGTCTCGCTGTGCAGGAGGAGTGAACAGTTCAGGTCAATGCACGAGCAGTTCAGGAGTCGTGGATAGTTCAAACAATCTTTTTTATGGAATTGGGACGTTCGCCGGTAGCTGTTAACTCGTATGCATAGAATACACTACAAACAAACTGGTTTTACCCTCATCGAGCTTTTGGTGGTGCTCGTTATTATGACCCTCATGACGTTGGCGTTTATCAACAGCCAGTCAAAGTTTGACTCGGGTACCATTATGCGTGGGCTTGCATACCAAGTCGCGCTCACCATTCGTCAAACGCAGGTCTACGGCACCTCTGTGATTCAAAATAGTCCGGGCGCGGCATCTTTTGGCCCTGTGTTTGGTGTTTCATTTGGGAATGGGGCAAACGACTATTTCATCTTCTCCGATCCAATAGTGCCTCCAAAAGGTGAGATGGATGCAGGAGTGGTCAGGCTAAAAACGTTCACCGTCCAAAGCAATTTCTCAATTCAGGAAGTGTGTTTGGTAAGTACTGAAAGTTCGAACAATTGGTATTGTAGTGTACGACGCGACACGGGTACTACTGACGACTCAACAACGCCAAGCAGTCGCCTTGATGTGCTCAATATCTTATTTAAACGCCCCAACCCTGACGCACTCTTGGCCGCATACAAGAAAGATGTTGGTGGCGTCCTGCAACCTGCGACTGCAGCAAGCGGAGTATTTAAAGCTGCCTATGTACAGCTCAAAGCTATTAATGGCGATGTGCGGGTGGTGCGCATCACCTTGACGGGCCAGGTGACAGTCTGCGGAGTTGGGAATCTTGCCGGTACCGGTGTGACCATTACTCGTCTGAAGGCAACACCAACCTTATGTTAAGTATGCAAAAAGGATTTACCTTGGTTGAAATACTCGTATCGGTTGCGCTCTTTAGTCTGGTTATGGTCGTGGCTCTGGGAGCGCTGCTCACCCTCTCAACCGCGACCCGCAAGGCTACCTCGATAAATACTGCGGTCGACACACTGGGCGCCGCTGTTGAAAGTATGACACGTACCATGCGCACGGGGCTTAACTACGATTGTGGTCTCGCGAGCGTTGCTATCAGTCCTGTCCCGGTTAACTGTACTTCGTCGGGAGCAACAGCAATTGCGCTTCATGCGGTTGATGGTTCGCGGGTGTCTTATTGTCTTGGCACTGCTGCTAATGTGTGTAACTCCGCTGGCACCGTACTATTAAGAAACGTCAGTACCGGGAGCCTCGCAAACTCGTGGGTGCCGCTCACGACGCCAGAAATAAAAATTACGAATCTACGGTTCTATGTGGAGGGTACCTGTTCTGCGGGAGGGATCGGGGGGTGTGTGCCCGATACGACACAGCCGAAAATTTCCATACTCCTCTCGGGTACCTATCAGGTGACCACTAACCAAACAAGTGAATTTCATATACAAACAACCGTAACGCAGCGCTTATATGATCAATAGTATGCGGACACTTCTTTCCCCAAAAGCATTCACGCTCATAGAGACGTTGGTTGCGATATTTATCCTCATGACGGCGGTCGTGGGGCCCCTCTCCATTGCTGCCAAAGGTCTTCAAATTGCGCTGATTGCAAAAGACCAGACAACCGCCGTGTATCTCGCGCAAGACAGTATCGAGTTTGCTCGGTATTTGCGGGACACCTCGTGCCTTACAGGTGCACCGTTGGGGAATTGCAGTGGGTCGGTGGCGTTTGACCCATTTTTAAGTGGCGGGGTGTGCTCAGGCACAAAGGGGTGTCGCATTGATTCTATAACAAAAACGGTTACCAACTGCGCAAGTGACGGCGCCACCTGCCGCTCGCTTAATTATGACACCACGAATGGGTGGTTCACCTACGGCGCAACGAGCGCCACTATTGTGCCGACCGTGTTTACACGAATGCTACAGGTGTCGCTAGCGCCAGGTAAGGCCGATGAGCTAGAGGTGACCGCTCAAGTTTGGTGGGATGATATTGGAGGGGTAACACACACTATTACTGAACAAGAAAATTTTTATGCGTGGCAATAAATCACAACCAAGAGGCTTCACCATGTTTTTTGCCGTGCTTATTGCAAGTCTTGCTCTTGCGATAGGGGTGGTTATTTACGATTTGGTGGTGCGCGAGCTCGCACTTTCGCAGATATCGATACAGTCGCAATACGCAGCCTTCGCCGCGGACACGGGCGCTGACTGTGCACTGTACTGGGACGCAAAGTATCGTAGTCTCTACGGCGGCCCGAAACCTTTTTTCGCTGCGCCATGGATAACCGGATGGGCAGCTCCGTCGGGTGCCGATTTTACCTGTAATCAACAAAATGTTGCAACGCAGCTGGCTATAGCTGCAAATATTGTACAAACAGCGACTGACGCAACGTCAACATTCTCGATCTCTATGGATCCGGCAGCATCGACCGACGCGCCATGTACAACCGTTTCGGTTCATAAGTACTACGATACGTTGAGCGGGGTGAGTATTCGACGCACCGCGATTAGTGCTGATGGCTATAATACCTGCAACACACTTGCTCCAAATCGCTTACAGCGTAGTCTGTTCGTCATCTACTAAACCTTTGCGACTTCGGGCGCTGGGCGGTACTCTATGAGGGTATGGATGTACCGAAGAAGGTTATCGAGCGATACGAAAAATTAAAGCAACTGGTTATCTATCATCGTCGTTTGTACTACAACGACCAGCCTGAAATAGCTGACTCTGCGTACGATGAGCTCGAACAAGAACTGCTGCGCATAGAGAAGAGCTACCCCTCTCTTAGCACCCCAGACTCACCAACCGGACGGGTTGGTGGTGAAGCGATAGTGGCGTTCAAAAAAATAAAACACACCGTACCACAATGGTCTTTTAATGATGCCTTCACTCCAGAGGACATGCGCGACTTTGATGTGCGTGTGCATAAGCTGGCTCGGGGGCCAATTACCTATACGTGTGAATTAAAGATCGATGGTTTGAAAATCGTGCTTACCTATGAGCACGGTACATTACTCACAGCGGCGACGCGCGGTGATGGGGTGGTGGGTGAAGACGTTACCCACAATGTCCGCACCATTAGCTCGGTGCCGCTCACCCTCGCGCGGCCTATTAGCTGTGTAGTAGAGGGAGAGGTGTGGATGAGTGAAGCGGCGCTTCAGGCGGCTAACGTGGCACGCCAAAAACAGGGCGAACCCCTCTTTGCTAACCCGCGCAATGCTGCCGCAGGGTCGCTGCGCCAACTTGATCCTAAGGTGGCAGCGGCACGTAAACTCGACTCCTTTATATATGACATTGCATACACGCAAGAGGCACTCCCCAAAACCCAGCACGAAGAGTTGGCATATCTTGGTACTCTGGGGTTCAAGGTTAATCCGTATTTTCGCCATGTAACTACTATCGATGAAGTGATTGAGTATTGGGACGAATGGAAGGGTAAAAATAAATCACAGGGCTATTGGATAGATGGGGTGGTGGTGAAGGTAGATGAACGTGACGAGCAAGAGAACATGGGCTACACCGGCAAGGCGCCGCGTTTTGCTATTGCGTTTAAATTTCCTGCTGAGCAGGTGACAACAGTGGTTGAAGATATTGTGCTCCAGGTTGGTCGCACGGGAGTATTAACGCCGGTTGCACACCTGCGGCCGGTTTTGGTTGCAGGCTCAA
The DNA here is from genome assembly GCA_964457915.1 of uncultured Candidatus Saccharibacteria bacterium. Taxonomy (GTDB): domain Bacteria; phylum Patescibacteriota; class Minisyncoccia; order Phycocordibacterales; family SBAW01; genus GWA1-54-10. The sequence continues at coordinate 17,430 of CAYWFM010000002.1, forward strand.
CCGTGTCGCGTGCAACACTTCATAATGAAGATGAAATAAGACGGCTTGATGTGCGCATTGGAGACACGGTGATTTTGCAAAAAGCAGGGGATGTAATCCCGGCGATCGTGCAGGTGTTACCCGCGCTTCGGCCCAAGGGGAGTAAGCCGTACCAGTGGCCAAAAAAAGTTATTGAGTGTGGTGGTGGGGGAGAAATTGAACGGGTGCCGGGTAGTGCTGCGTGGCGGTGTGTATATAAGAATTCATTCGCGCAGCTGCGACGACGATTTAGACACTTTGCAAGTAAGGGGGCGCTCAATGTCGAAGGCCTTGGCCCGTCAACGGTTGATGCACTGCTTGAAAAACAACTCATACAGCATGTCGATGACTTTTTTACGCTCAAAGAAGGCGACCTTTTAATGCTCGAAGGATTTGCTGAAGTGTCTGCAAAAAAACTCATTGCCTCAATTGCGCAAGCGTCACGCACAACACTCGCACGACTACTCACCGGCCTCTCACTGCCCCACGTGGGAGAAGAAACCGCGCTGCTCTTAGCTCAGCATTTTGCAACCATTGACGACCTCGCGCAGACAGAAGAAGAAACGCTAAGAAATATATCGGGCATCGGTGAAATTGTCGCGCACGCCATCGTTGAGTGGTTTGCAGAGCCGCAAAATCGTGACCTTGTTCGTCGACTGAAGAAAGTTCTTACTATAGAAAACGAGGCGTTTGGACAAAACCAAAAACCGCTCCCTCTGGCAGGGCAGACGTATGTGGTCACCGGCACTCTCTCGAGCTATGATCGCGACCATATAAAAGAGCTCTTGCGCGCAGCGGGCGCTGCTATGTCTGAGTCAGTATCAAAAAAGACAACGGGTGTTATTGTGGGCGAAAACCCAGGTTCAAAATTAGCAAAAGCACAGGAGCTGGGGGTGCCAGTGCTCGATGAGGCCGCCTTTGAGCGTCTCTTGGGGAAGGGGCGTGAGTAGTGTACTATGGCCCATATGTTGTCGCGCGAGGAGTTAGAAAATCTTGCAAGACTGGCCCGTCTAGATCTTTCAGAGGCAGAGCTGGGAGCACTTGGTAGTGATATATCGAGCGTTCTTGGGTATGTCGCGCAGGTGAGTGCGGTTGAATTTGATGCAACAAAACCAATAGCGCCGTTGGTGCACAACGTCATGCGTGAAGATGTTGTGCGCGATGAGCACGACCAGGTTGCGGGGACTGAGCCTGCCATTCGTGCATCGTTCCCGAAAGAAAAAAATGGCTACAACGTGGTGCGCAAAATCATTCAAAAAGATGAGTAAGGACCTCCTTTCAATAATCGAAGCACTACAAAAGTTAGAGGCGAAAGAAATTTCTTCGCTCGATTTGGTGCGCGCGTGCAAGGTGTCTATTGATGAAAAAAACGGTTCTATGAACGCCTACCTCGAAGTGTTTGAGGATATTGAAGAACAAGCAAAGGAAGCTGATGCGCGCCGTGCCAAAGGAGAGAAAGGCGCGCTTCTCGGTATCCCACTTGCTATTAAAGATAATATCCTCATTGAAGGTCGTCGGGTTTCTGCTGCATCAAAAATTTTAGAAAACTATGTAGCAACCTACGATGCGACTGCGATAAAAAAATTAAAGGATGCCGGCGCCGTGTTTATGGGTCGCACCAACATGGACGAGTTTGCCATGGGTGGCTCGACTGAAAACTCGGCATTTGGGGTGACTCGTAACCCACACGATGAGTCGCGTGTTCCTGGAGGATCCAGCGGTGGCTCTGCAGCCGCACTTGCCGCAAACATGGCGCTGGGCGCATTTGGTACCGACACTGGTGGGTCGGTGCGCGAACCTGCAAGTTTTTGCGGTTTGGTAGGACTCAAACCAACCTACGGAGCAGTCTCGCGCTTTGGCATTATTGCTCTGGGGAGTAGTCTCGACCAGGTGGGCCCCTTTGCGCGCACAGTCGCCGATGCAGAACTTCTTTTTTCAGTGACGCGAGGGCAAGATCCACTTGATAGCACGACGATAGGTGAGTCGACGTATCAAAAAATACCAGAGACAAAACGCATCGGCGTGCCACGGGCGCTTCTGAAAGAGGGGGTCGATGCTGATGTGCTCGCGCAGTTTGAAGAGTCACTCAAAAAACTCGAGAGCCTTGGGTATACCATCGTTGATGTTGAGATTCCATCGGCGGCACTCGCGCTTGCTATTTACTACATCATCATGCCAGCAGAAGCTTCGACTAATCTCGCGCGATTTGATGGTGTTCGCTACGGGCTCTCGCTGAAGGGTGAGAGCCTGTTTGCTGATTATGCAAAGACGCGGGGTGTGGGGCTTGGCCCAGAGCCGCGTCGCCGCAGCATGCTCGGGACCTACGTGCTCTCGGCTGGATACTATGACGCCTACTATGGCAAGGCCACCGCAGCGCGTGCACAACTCACTCGCGAAATGGTGGCAGCGCTCAGTGGGTGTGATGCAGTCGTAACGCCAACAGCGCCGTGTCCTGCGACCAAAATAGGAGAAAAATCAGACCCGCTCTCGATGTATCTCATGGACATCTTTACCGTAACCGCAAACCTCACGGGTAACCCAGCGCTCTCGGTCCCGATGGGTACCGTCGTACGTGAAGGCACACATCTTCCGGTTGGCATCCAGTTTACCGCGCCACACGGCGACGAAGCTATTCTTTTTTCAATAGGGAAAACGTTCGAAGCGACACAAAAACCTGCGCTACAATAAAGTGCATGATGCCGAGCATCAATATTGAATATGTGGTCGTGCGCCTGCTCGACTATCTTTTTGGAGTACCCGTCGACGTGCACAGTGTCCCAAGGGTGTTTCTTTTTTTGGTTGAGACTGTCGCCACCGTGGGTATGGTGTGTGCAGTGGTACTGCTCGTGCTCTTGCTATTTGTGCGCATCAAACTCATTAATGCAGAGCATCATGGTTTTTTGGTGCGCGAAGAGAAGGAGCGTCTGAGTCGTCATCATGAACAAAAGGCGGCAAAGAATCCACGATGGGAAATGATAGCAGGGCTCGCTAACTCTACGAACGAAAGCGAGTGGCGGCGTGCGATTCTCGAGGCTGATATACTACTCGCTGCGCTGCTTGGCGAGCAGGGCATCCCGGGAGAGACGGTGGGAGAGCAATTAAAAAATGCTAACCCACTGCAATTCACCACCCTCGATCTTGCCTGGGAGGCTCACAAGGTACGCAATGCGATAGCACACCTCGGCGAAGGCTTCCCGCTCACTGAACGCGATGTGCGCGCGACCATAGACCAGTACCGTCGCGTCTTCGAAGAATTTAATTTTATATAATCGAGGCTTGAATTTTTTAAAAATAAGAGTAGAATCTTTGCATACTACCGTAAGAAATTCTTACGTAATATAGCGGGGTGGAGGAGTAGTACCTCACGAGGCTCATAACCTCGGGACCCGGGTGCAAATCCCGGCCCCGCAACAAGAGAAACGAAAAGTCCCGCCTTGGCGGGACTTTTCGTTGAAAGTACGGCCTAAAAATGCTAGGGTATGGTCACATCCGCCTTCGCATAAGCTTCGGCGGGACAATGTCCGCCGTGGCTCAAGCTATGGCGGGACGATGTCGGCGTAGCTCAGGTAGTTAGAGCATGGGACTCATAAACCCAAGGTCGGAGGTGCAAGTCCTCCCGCCGACACAAAAACGAAGTTTTTGAGCGCGAGCAAAATGCCTGCGCATTTTGCGTGGAGGACTTGCAAGGCACAGCGATGCTGAGCCAGCGGGCGAGGCCGCGAGCCGGGGCCGAGAAAATTTTGCTGCAGCAAAATTATTCGTGGCCAAGCCTCCCGCCGACACAAAAGTTGCCGCTAATGGGTATTCGTGTCTTCCTAGTATTTGCCGTTGCACAACGAGCAAAGTGCTCATATAGTGTGGGCGTGAATTGGGCTACTAGGTAGAACTCCTCATGCACCATATTTTTCATACAACAAGGCCGCTGGTGTTCAAAATAGCAATACTTTTTGTTATTTTTTCGATAGCTTTTTCTCCTGTGGTATCTGTGTATGCGCAAACGACCACGCCAATAAGCGAATTGCCACCGCCTTCAGTGGCGACGAACACGCCAGACACTCCAACTCTGTCACTGCCGGTAGATGCTGGTGCTTCAGAAAGAAATATTTCTCCTGTAAATTTTGAAGCACCTACTCCACAAGTGCAGCCAGGCGCACCCGGGGGTAATGAAAAGGCACTTGTCCCAGAATCGGCTGCTGCAGCCAACACAAACGAAGGCGCTGGTGTGGGGACTACTTTAAACAGAGCGGGCACCTTTTCAACCCAAAGTGCTGTCGATGAGACAGATAGTTTTAGTGGACTAGTCTCCACTCAAAATCCTTCGGGTCCTGACTATATGTCTGGTGCCGTAACATACTCAGTACCTATAGCGATACCTCCTGGGCGCAATGGTATGCAGCCTAACGTGCAACTCACGTATAACAGTCAAAGGGCAGATCAATCTTCCATCGTCGGCTACGGGTGGGAATTGTCCATACCATATATTCAACGTCTTAATAAACAGGGGTGGGATAGTATCTATGATGAAGACGATTACTATTCGTCATTGAGTGGTGATTTGGCAACCACCTCTGTCCTTGGGACTTTTCAGACCCGATCTGAGGATGGGCAGTTTCTCCAATACACATATGCAACCACCACCGGTTGGACAGTCAAAGATAAGAAGGGAGTAGTATACACTTTCGGTTCAAGCACCCTTGCTCGACAAGACGATCCTGCGAATCCCTCACATGTTTATAAATGGATGCTTACAGAAGTGCGTGACAGTAACGGCAATTTCGTTACCTATCAATATATTAAAGATGGTAACCAGATATATCCCTCAACCATTACCTATACCAATTCTGCTTCATCGACAGGTATATTTAGTATCGAATTTTCACGGGAATCGCGACCAGATAATGCAACTTCCACCTACCTTGGTGGCTTTGGTGTAAAAAGTGCATATCGTATTTCTGAAATTATTTCCAAGGTTAACGGTGTGTGGACTCAAAAATACACCCTTGCATATTTAGCGGGTGATAATGGGCGGCGCTCGCTGCTCGCAGCTGTCACACAATCAGGCCAAGATGAAAAGGGCGTGCTTACCACACTGCCGCCCACCACGTTTAATTATCAGTCTTCAACTACGACCAAGGGGTGGGTGGAGAATCCTCAATGGGGACTTCCTATCGGTTTAGCTTTGCCGAGCGTTTTCCTTTCTGATTACTCTGGCGACGGGTTGCTAGATGTAATTTATCAGCTAGATGATCTCGCTGATTCGCCAAACGCTCATGCAAAACTCAACCTAGGAACGGGTAACTGGAGTGAAGCCTCTACGACATGGTACGAGCCGGGGTATATGGGTGTTCCTGGTTGGCGCATGGGCGACATGAACGGTGATGGTTGGTCAGATGCTGTTTATAGTTCAGACGACCCCATGTTCACTTTTAATCGAGTATATATAAACGTTGGGGCAGGATGGGTGCTTAGCACGAGCACGGTGCCTATACCGTTTAATAACGCAAAAAGTACATTCCTTATTGATGTAAACGGTGATGGTCTTTCTGATGCGGTACAGTCGTATACAAGTGGGCAAGAGATTTTGCAATATAATCGTGTGTTTATTAACGATGGAAACGGTGGTTGGATGGATGAAAGTACCACAACATGGCAAATGCCCCCACTATATATGAATGCATACGGCAATCGTATGTTTGATGTGAATGGTGACGGTCTGCCAGACATCTTGCGCAAAGATAATACCACTGGTGACAATCGGACTTATATAAACACAGGGCATGGATGGATATATGACGAAGCATGGAGCCATTTGCCGCGATTAGTGGATCCCGGAGCGTGGTTCATTGATGTTAATGGAGACGGTATTCCAGACATACTATTTTCGGCCGACTATGGTGGCACGGCACAGTACGAGGAGGCATATATAGGTGATGGGTATGGGGGTTTTAACTTAGACACAGGATGGGTGCCACCTTTGCGATTGATGGGAAAGTACAACATGCCGGTTGACCTGAACGGGGATGGTATGCCAGACATGCTCGATTCATTTAATCTGACGGTTCGGCTTAATAAAGCTCTCAAGGCAGATCTTCTCTCGCAAGTCACGACACCAACGGGGGCAAAAACGTCATTCGGATATAAAATGACCACCGCGTACCGCGACGTGTCGGGGGGTATGCTCAATCCGCATTTGCAATATCCATTACTTACCGTTAACACGATCACGACGAATGATGGATTTGGGAATGTAGCCACAACTACCTATGAATACAAGGATGGAGTTAACTACTATGCGAGCGCTTTTGATCATCAGTTAGGGGGATTTGGTCTTGTGACCAAGACGGATACTTTTGGGAATGTCACCAAAACATATTTTCACACCGGTGGTGGTACTGATGCGGCGCACGGCGAATATGCAGACTCGCGATATAAAATAGGGAGGGCGTATCGGACAGAGGTGTATGATGACGCCAACCGTCTGTATAGCAAAACCATATATAGATGGGACAGTACTCCCGTGAGTACTAATGCAGCTTTTGTGTATCTGGCGCAAGCTGTTGAATCATCCTATGACGGTGGGTCCACACACAAAGATAGTGCCGAGCAATATACGTATGACTCCACAGGGAACCTTACACTTAAAAAACAATATGGGCAGGTACAAGGGAATGATGATGGGACATATGGCGATGTGGGGTCTGATCTTGTATCAACCACGTACACCTATGCGGCTAACGGATCGACCGCAACAGGTTTTTTGGCTAGCGCTTTAGTGCAGGATCAGAGTAGTACTAAAGTCCGCGAAGCTCGCTACTACTATGACAATCTCTCTTTAGGTAGTGTAACCGTTGGCAATCAAACCAAAGGGGAGGATTGGATATCAGGCTCACTGTATGCCTCTACTACTAAGACCTATGGCATGTATGGATTTGTGGTGGGAGCGACAAATCAGAGTGGAGGGGTGACGACGTATGTGCCGGACACGTACTACTTGTACCCAGCCACTACCACTAATCCGCTGAACCAATCGACGAGCTACCAGTATAACTATGCTCTCGGAAAGGTGATACGTGCTGTAGATCCTAATGGCAGCGTGAGTACGACGACCTATGATGGATTAGGCAGACCTCTTTTTATTGGAGTTACAGATCCACAAACTGGCGCTTTAGTAACACGCACCGTGTACGCATATACCGATAGTGCTACGCCAGGGGGCACTAAAGTTGCACAAACCGACTACCAAACAGCCGCGACGAGCACGGCAACCTATACCTATTTTGATACCCAAGGTAAGCCAGTCCAAAAAAGAGTCCAGGTGGGTGGGAATAATACGTACGCGATTACTGACACTATATACAACAGGCTTGGATTGGTTGGTTTGCAGAGTTTGCCATACTTTGCCTCAAGTACCGGCCGGACAGGCGCCACCACAACAATCGCTTTGTACTCGACATACTTCTACGATGCTCTTTGGAGAGTGATAAAAGTAACTGATGGAGTCGGAAGCACTACCTATACATATAAACCTTGGCAGACGACTGTTGTAGACCCTCGCAGTAACCCAAAACTACTGCAGTATGATGCGTATAAAAATTTAGCAACGGTGGTTGAGTTTAACGCCACCTCTACAGGCACTACTACGTATGCCTATGATGCGAGCAATAATCTAGTGAATGTTACTGATGCGCAAGGTAACACTCGTGCGTTTACGTATGATGGGCTAGGGAGGCGGACATCAGCACAAGATTTACATGCGCCAGGCGACCCAACTTTCGGCACATGGGCGTACGTTTATGACGCTGCAAATCTTCGCCAGTCGGTGGATCCAAAAGGTCAGGTGGTCAATTACACTTACGATGTGCTCAACCGCCCACTTACCGAAGATTACACAGGCTCGCCCGGCACTGAGGTACTCAATACCTATGACAGCTGCTCGAAAGGTATAGGGCAGCTCTGTGCAGCAAGTTCTACCTCGGCCTACATAACCTACACATACAACCCGCTCGGGTTGCGCGCGAGCGAAACAGCAAAGATTGTGGGTACTACTACGACGTTTACTACGTCATATCTCTATGACCAAATCGGGAATCAAACATACATAACCTATCCCGACGGATCAAAAGTGCAGTATGTATATACCTCAGGTAATCAGATAGATGCTGTGTTTGAAAAAGAAGGAGGTGTGGGCACCGCAACCACTACTATAGTGAGCAAATTCACCTACGCTCCTACGGGGGATATTGCCACCGTGCAATATGGCAACGGAGCAACTACTACCAATAGGTATGATGCAAACACTCTGTACAGATTGGCTAGCAGAGTAACCGCAACACCGACCGCTGGGCGTGCACAAGATCTGACCTATACCTACGACACGGTGGGGAATATCACCCAAATCACGGACGCTTCAAACTCTGCGACCAACAAAGTAGTTAGATATGCATATGACGCTCTCAATCGACTCACCGCAGCATCAACGACCAGTGCAACAACAACCCCTGATTACAGCTATAGCTATACCTATGACAAACTCGGTAACATCACGAGCGGGCCCGCGGGTGTATATGCATACTTGGGCAATGTTGGCTCTACCTATGCAAACCCACATGCGCTAACGGCGCTCTATGTAGCTACTTCAACGCGACTTGCAGATACTATTGCGACCTCAACTATTCTTCTTGAGTCTACATCAACGAATATATCTTCCGGCCTTACAGGCACGACCACAAAAACATGGGTGCACCCGACAGTATCAAGCAAGGCGCTCGTGGTTCTTTCTGCAGAAATCCTTGGGCATGTTGTCGGAGGAGGGTTTGTGGGATCTTCAACATGGAACGGGAGCCCCCTGGGCCGTATTCGGTATACTCGTAATGGAGTTATTAACACAGAGGTGTGGTATACCGTCGCTACGACAAGTGGCCCAGGTGTCTTATCGGTAAATATTACGGGAGACTCAGATGCTATCAAACTCAACGCTGCATCTTTTGTGGGGGTTGCGACAACTTCACCCTTGGTCGCCTCGAATGTAGTCGGGGGGAGTAGTGGGAATCCGCCAATTGCGCTCCCTATGACCCCTAAAAATGCTCTGGTGGTGGCTGTGCTCACCCGCAACTCAACCACCAGTGCTACAACCAATCGCACTGCTATTAGTAATGACACAACAGGCCCGATACTGAGCGCATCGAGTTATCAACTGGCGACCACTAGTGGGACGACTACTGACACTTACACTGGGGCGGCGGCACAAGGTTGGACTATGATCATGGTCGCGTTTAAAGCGGCTACTACGACTGTGTTTGGTGGCTTTGGTACAACAACGGCTACCACCACCCTTGTGTATGACCAAAATGGCAACTTGCTTAGTGAGGGTGTCTCTACCTACGCATGGGACTACAAAAACAGATTGGTTCAAAGTGGAGACGGAGTCGCAACTTCGACCTATGGGTATGACCAGAATGGTACTCGAGTAAAAACAGTTGAAAAAGGATATACGACTCTGTATCCAAACAAGCTTTACAATGTGATGCTTGGAGGAAACGCAACCACCACCAAGCACATCTTCGCAAACAATCTGCTGCTCGCGACTGTTGAGAACATCGCGGCGCCACTCAGCGGTTGGGTGAGTACTTCGACCATCGCCATCGCTGCAACCTCAACTAATGTTACGGTTGGTTTCGCAAGCTCCACGGTGCGCACATGGACGCATATGGTCACAGCGCCAAACTCGCTGGTAGTGTTGTATGCAGATATTCTCCAAAATACTGCTACAGGCACGGTGAGCTCTGCCACACTCAATGGCGCCGCCTTCACAAAGGCTACCTCGACGCTCCAGGGGACCATGGACGCCGAGCTTTGGTACGTACTAGCGATCACCTCAGGATCAAAAACAGTAGTTGTAAATGTGGCGGGTAATACCAATGCAATTAAACTCGCCGCTGCCTCCTTCATCGGCACAACTCTCGTTAATCCTCTGGGCAACACCACAAAAGCAGTAGGCACCACCGGCTCTCCCACCATCAGCATCACCCCTGCGGCTAAAACCGACCTCCTAACGACAACACTCTCGCGCAATGGCACGAGTGATGCTACCTCTACCGCTCTTTCAATATACAAAGACAACCTCATCGCAACCCTGGGCGCTGCAAGCTACCAGTTTGCCACCACCACTAAGGCATATACCGACACCTACCTCGGTGCGACAACCACCAACTGGGCTTTGGTAGCAGCCACCTTCAAACCTGCCACCACTACCGTAGGAGCAGTAGCAACCTCCACCCTGCGCTACTTTGCTACCGACAATCTCTCTGGCGCCAACGTTGTCATGGATACCACAGGCACCATAGTCGAAACTCTCGACTACTACCCATATGGTGCGCTGCGTATTGATACCAAAGCAGGAGCCTATACCGGAGAGAAGCGTAAATATGCAGGTACTGAGTACGACGCGGGTAGTGGATTAAACTACATGAATGCGCGTTACTACGAGGGGTCTCGCGGTCAGTTCCTTTCACAGGACCCTGTGTTCTGGGAAGTGGGCCAGACTAAGGACGGCATAAGAGCTTTATCAGACCCTCAATCAATGAACAGTTATTCTTATGCGGGCAATAATCCGATCACTCAAAGTGACCCAAATGGCCGTTGGTATAAGGAGTTCGTAACTGGCCAACAATCCTTCTCGAGTTTCTATGGTGAAGTCGGCGAAGCGGCAAATTATCTTGGTCAAAGTAGTCCGGCATGGAATTATGCAATGAATAATCCATATACAACCGGAGCGGTAGTTGGAGTGGGTTCAGGACTTGCAGCATACGGTGCGTCAGCAGCACTAACATCACTTAGCGTAGATGCTCTTTCGGGAATCGGAACTCGATCCATGGGAAATCTGTCTAGATTGGAGTCTCTTCCTCAAACAACGCAAGTACCGGGTAAGCTTGATCTTCTTTCACAACAAACTGGAAAATCTGTTGGCCAATTACTACAAGAAGCTTCACAAAGCGGTAAACCTTACATCGATTTCCGTAACGGGGGGAATATAAATATCCTTAATCAAAGCGGATTGCCAAACACACTTAGTCGCATTACGACAAATCCTCAAATTACAAAAATTATTTCAGCTGGGCGTATGGAAACCTCGCAGGTGTCAAATCTGGTAAGATCGGGTAACATGCAAGGTCTCCAATCAACCTTGTCGGGCCTGTCTAAGGTTCTTGGACAAATATCAAAATTATTGTCAAAATAGCTATATGGATACCGTTAAAAAACTAATCGATTCGTTTTTAGGTCAGGAAATAACCCTTGATGATTTTTTTAGTTCCATTAGTAAGTTTTACGCGCCCGATAGTCTAGAATGGAAGAATTTGACCCAAGAGGAACAAGACTTCATATATGAAATCTATGAAAAGGCAACGTATGCTGCCGACGGGCTTTCCAAAGCTGACCCTGATAGAAAATATGGAGTTATCGATCAAGATGACTTCAAGAAATGGCTAGGTGAAATAAAAGAGAAGAATATCCAGTTCTGGAAATAGATCGATAATGAAATACAGTGAATTTGCCCTGCCTTTACTAGCATTTGCATTAGGGGTTTGGCTTTTGATCCAGATTAAAAATGAAGTGGAAACAGGTGCACTTCGATTGAAAAGTGGAGGAAAAACTTATCGAAAGGAACACCCAAATCAGTTTTTATTTGGAATAGTAATACAGAGTGTAATCGCAGGAATTCTCATCATATATCCGCTGGTGCATTTTTCGTTTCTTTTTCTTTAAGTGAGAACAGTGGCACATCTTTCATCTTTCTTTTGCTTGATCCAATCATAGAATTGAAATCCATTACACTGATTCGAGTGCCACCTGTCTTTTTCCAAAATTGAGCCATTCGTTCAGCCCACTCGATTTCAGTAGTGATTTTGTATTCAATCTTTGTAGTTTCGATCTCTCCATCGTCATTTCGTTCTCCAGATTTTACAGGAACATAGCCGTGTGGCTCGACTAGATTCTTGTAGTAGACAACATGGTCGACAAAGTCTAAGAAGAATTGCCGATATGTCTCGAAGTCTTTGCATTGTTGAAGTCGTACCCTGATCTCATCGCAGTATTGAGCAATACTCAGTTCGATCGCTGCTGGTTTATGTAGTAAGGGTATCCGCTTTACCAGATCCAACTTCTCGTTAGCCAGTTCACTAATCTCCTTATCGTATTCAGCGCTCTTTTTTGCATACTCTGCCCGTTCGGCACCACCATTAGCATAGAGTTCAAGAATTCGTTTTTTTAGCAATACTGATAGCTCTTAGTCTGGTTTCTATCTTTCCGAGATGGCGCTGTAGTCGCATTTGAGATGCGCGTCCATCACTTTTGAAGATATCCATGTGCTTCTTGAGTGTCTCCGGTTTTACAACTTCTTCTCTAAAAAGTTTGTAAACTTTCTCCTCAAGGATTGATGTTTTTATTTCATTGTTGTCGCACTTCCGAAGATTCGACTTTTTGGAATGCTGTAATATTCGGATTGTCCAATTGCACTTGTACGATGCTCGGTGATAGACCTTGTGCGGAGTACTTCGTTTATCGACGTAATAGCGGCGGTATGCATAACAGCTTCCGCCGCATCCTCCACACCGAATCAGGTTTGATAGTAGTTGCGGTATTCGTGGGTTGCGATATTTCTTCCTGTAGTAGTCAATTTTATCTTGAACCTTATTGAACAACTCCTTGGAGATAATCGGAGGCACTTAAAAAGCAATTACAAGCAAGCACCAGGGATCCGGGTAGACCTAAAATATTATGACACAAAACATGTAAATAAAAGGTGACTGACCCTATTGACTATTGATGGCTTTGGAGGGAAATGAAGAGTTTTTATCTAAATAGTTCTAAAAAACCAAATCCTAGCAAAATAATAGACACTAACACGATTACCATTCGAACATAGACGCTATCCATGTTGTCTGCTTGAAACTTGAATACTTTCAAACCAGTTCGAAGATAACAATGATTAAGAAGTTTAATCGAGATTTGTATAAAAGTATTTGAAAAGATAAGTAATAGTAAAGCAATTGTGATGTTTATAAGTGAATCTAAATTATTTAATGTAAACATATATTTTGCTATTAAAAATTAATCAGTCCTAACATCTTATGATCTCACGCCGATTCTACCACTTTAGTGGGGACAGATATCAATAAGTGACGAAAATTGTTGTGTATACTCAAGAGAGTTATTAGGTAAACGTATACGATATGCATACAAGACTTGTGATGGCGAGTGCAGGGGCCGCGCTACTACTTACTATGGGGGTCACGACAATAGCAGCAGCACAGATTACGCCAGGAGGTGGGGATGTGCCAGGGACTACTCAAGATTGTAAAAATGGCGGCTGGGTCACTCTGAGCGATGGTTCATCGTACTTTAAAAACCAGGGTGACTGTGTAAGTTATGTCGCTACTGAAGGCAGTAATCTCGCTGCCGGAAACCCTGTCCTCTAGGAGGGAGAAGAGTTTAAGTGCGTTTGTGGGCACAGTGAGCAAAAACACCTCCGTAGCAGGAGGTGTTTTTGCTATTTATTTTTTGACATTTTTGCGCTAGAATGCTCCTGCCTGCCCCTTGGGGCTGGCATTTGCAGTGGTAGCTCAACTGGTTAGAGCACCCGCCTGTCACGCGGGAGGTTGCGGGTTCGAGTCCCGTCCGCTGCGCTAGCGATAAAACCGAGTAGTTTTTACTACTCGGTTTTGCGCTTATGCGGGCAGCGGGAGAAACTGAACTTCTTCAGTTTCGCCGGGACTTGAAAGCCGGAGCGATGCTGAGCCAGCAGGCGAGGCCGCGAGGCAGGGTCGTGAAAAATTTGCTGCAGCAAATTTATTCCTGGCCGAGTCCCGTCCGCTGCGCCCAGAACCAGAACTGAAATACAGCTGGGTCGAATACGCCCGGTTGTTCCATGTTCAGACGCCTAATCCACACAAGGTATGCGGGGGTGGTGTGGGGTGTGTCACAATGGGCTTACTATGATTCGAAAATTTTCACTCATCCAATGGCTCGCGATACTATACGCGGTTCAATTTTTTGTCGTGGTGAGTGTGGGGCATATCCCGGGATTTATCGATGCTGAGGGTAATTTATTTGGTTTTTATCACGTTAGCTTTCTTATCGATGCTAGCCATTTTATTTCAGGAGTTGCCGCGCTCGTTGCTGCACTCCATTCGACACGCTGGTCGACATACTACTTTCGTCTTGTAGCGATTCCGTATGGTATCGACTGCATCGTCAGCTTCCTTTTTAGTAGAGATCTAACCGAAACGGGTAGCATTCTCACGCAGGGGATAGGACCTTCAGACTGGAGCTTTCACAACGGTATTGCGAACTCTCCGCATATCGTACTCGTTGGTGTTGCGCTTTGGATAGGATATTGGCTCGCACCGAGGATTGGCGTTAAAACCCCGCGCCAACTGTTGCGAAGGCGCTAATTGCCACAAGGGCAAAGAAATCTCATGATGAGGCGTTTTTTAAAAGTAGGTATATTGGGGGCAGGACTTGTGGGAAGTGTTGTACTTAGTGCGCTGGTGCTCCCCTATCTGGTTAGTGGTGCTGCGTGTACAACTATCGCTCCTACCGTGCCAGTGTCGACGGAAGTGGCATACGGCATACCTGGTTCAACTCGTCATGAGGCTGACACCTATCTCACGTTTCCCGAGTGGTATATCGTATATAGCGCTGAAGAGTATGCTCAGTTTATTGCACAGCATCCCCCGCAGCAATTTCCATTTTTGACCGCGATAGGGCAATACTGGTGTAGTTATAAAAGTATGTACGCGGTGGTCGATAAAGCTGGGTATGCGCACGAGCCGGGCCAGCGGATACTCCTGCTCACCATTGGAGCCAGTTTTTCTTTTGAATATGAAATCCGATGGTTGTACGAAAACACGATAGGTCGTATTACCAGCGCTCTTGCGGGTGGCGAACAAACCGAAGAAGATCTCTATGGTCAAAGAGTTGAACAAACGTATGCAGATTTTCTGTATGAAACACCTTGGTATGCGTTTCCCTATGGACAGAAATTTACTGCTCTTTGGAAAGAGGTGCCGCTGTGGGGGAAGCATCCTATACGAAAATGGGAGCGTCGCGTTGCTTTGAGTTTTGGATATCTTAGCAAGGGTGCATATGCGTGGGTGATTGGGAAGGTAACTGGCGCTGCGTATGCACCAGCAGAACTTGTTATATATATGCGCACCAGACCTCTGCCACCAGGATTTCATGATGAGAGAGTTGAGGTGGTGCAGGTTGCTCACGATGGTTCGCTTTTGCTGCGGGTTCCGCGGTACGGTCAGTTTACCGACATCATGCTGAAGCTTGCCGCTCTAAAGGTGCAAAGTATCGATATTGCAGGGAATGCACAGATAGTACTCACGGTGCTTGCTCCTCAAGGGGCACAGGTTTCTTTCCCAAATACGACAGAAATATTCTCGATGCCTGTCGCTATAGAGAGAGAACGACGGCGCGTGGCGCTCAGTGTGCCAGTGTTGCAGTTACATGAAATTATACGAAAGCTTCAAAGTGAGCAGGTTGAAATTGAGCACGTGTATGATTATTAACGAACAGAGTATATGAAACAAAAGAAGTCGAGTCTGTGGGCACGTAAGTCGCTGTGGGTGGGCACTTTTCTTTTTGTTGTTTTTGCTGTTGCTCTCAAGCAGGCACTATATCTCTCAGAAGGTCCTGAGAAAGAAAAGGACTGTGGCCCCAATTCGATTGCTGATACCGAGCCGATGGTAGCTGGTAGCAAAGAAAACTACCCGCCCTCACTTCCTTGGGAGCAGCGCGGCGGCACCATTAATGATGCGAGCTGTCTTGATAGAACCGCGGTATATGGAATCGTACGCATCAGCTCACAGAAGGATGTGCACGACGCTTTAGTATTCGCCAAAGCGCATGATCTCAAAGTAGCAACTGCCGGCGTGCGACATAGTATGGGTGGGCAAGCGTTTGCTCGTGGGGCGCTCGTGCTTGATATGCGGGGGTTCGCGGCACTTTCACTCGACACAGACGCCAACACTATTACCGTACAGAGCGGCGCAACGTGGCATGATATCCAAAACTACTTGCATCCAACCTATGCGGTGAAGGCGATGCAATCGACTGATATTTTTACGGTCGGGGGCTCTATTTCAGTAAATGCTCATGGGATGGATCACACCGCAGGGTCAGTTGGGGACACGGTGCTCTCGATGCGCATCATGCACCCCGATGGAAGTATTGAGACGATAAGTCGCACACAAAATCCAGAACTTTTTAACTTAGTTGTTGGTGGGTATGGTCTCTTTGGGGTCATTCTTGATGCGACGCTGCGCATCACTGTGAACGATATCTATACTTCGCAGCGACGGATTATTGGGTACCAGGAGTTCCCCCAAGTGTTTCAAGATGAAATTATGCCCGATCAAAACCTCGGACTTTTTTATGGGCACCTTTCAACGGCGCCCGGCTCGTTGCTTCAGGAAATGATTTTATACACCTACACCAAAACAGATCAGGGAGAGGGTGCCGTGATACAACCCCTGGCAGACGTGAGTGCTATCCCATTGCGGCGCTTCATGATCAACTTTTCTAAAACAGGCACGATTCCTATGAACATTAAATGGTGGAGCGAAAAATACATCGAACCCAAGCTCGAGACGTGCACCGTTAAACCGCGCACACAAGCGATGGGTGAGGGAGAAGCATGCTTCGTATCGCGCAATGAACCAATGCACGACTCGGTGCCCTATCTAAAAAATGCTATGCGAAATGACACTGATATTTTGCATGAGTATTTTATCCCCCGTGATCAATTTGTCTCATTTGTTGACTCCCTGCGAAATATAAGTAAAGCCGATGGAGCCAATCTACTTAATGCCTCTGTGCGCATTGTCCATAAGGAAGATACCTACCTCACGTATGCACCAGAAGACATGTTTGCTATTGTCTTGTACTTCAACCAGAAAACAGATGCGCGGTCTAGTGAGCGCATGGCAACCCTGACGCGTGATCTTATTGATGCCGCGATAGCACACGGAGGAACCTTTTTCTTACCGTACCAACTCTCGTATACCAAAGAGCAGCTGCGCGCAGCCTATCCGAATATAGACCAATTCTTTGCAGCAAAAGAAACATACGATCCCGAACATATTTTTACCAATACGTTCTACGAAAAATACGCAGAGGCCCCTAAAAGGTAGGCCGGGCGGCCCTGACTCCAAATTTAGGCCAAAATGTCGTATACTCCTTATATATGCAAAGAAGCGCTCGGAAACTCTGGCTCCTCGTAGGGGGGCACCCTTGGTATGTTGGTGGTATTGCCCTTATTCTCGTTGGCTCGCTTATCGGGAGCCGTTTTATCTTTGGTGCCAAGACTCCCGACGCGGCTACTGACAGCAATATTGCCCATGTAACGGTTGCCACTGTTGGGGATCTTGCCCAGCAAACAGGCCCTTTGGCAGTGGTGGGTACCGTAACTTCACTCGATCAGGCGACCATCCTGGCCCAGTCAGCGGGGGAGGTAACGAGCTTGCGCCGCTCTATTGGTGATCGAGTGGTGGCGGGTGAAATTATCGGATCGTTTGAGAATAGCTCGCAGCGAGCGGCGGTGACCCAGGCCGAGGGTGCGTATGAATCAGCGCAAGCAGCGCTCGCCAAAGCACAAGGCACGACCGCGGCAAACAGCGGGCTCTCCTCGTCACAGGCACAATCTTCGGCACAAAATAGTGCGGTAGCGCTCGCCACCGCACTAAACAGTACGTATGCAGCGCTTGATGATGCGGTACACACCAAAGCTGATGCACTATTTGTAAATCCACGCTCGAGCACCCCGACCCTTATAGGAGTACTCATACCCAATAGTCGGCTGGCAAATGCACTTCAAGCGGAGCGAATTTCTGTTGAAGCAGTACTGGGTAAGGCCTCGTCAGCTGCGAATAACACGAGCAATCTTGGTGCTAGTACGCAGACTCTTTTGGAGTCTGCAAAAGAGACACAGGTGTTTCTTGGCGATCTTATTACCGCGTTTACTATCGCAATTCCAGACAGCAACTATACCGCCACTACTATTGGAGGGTATCAGACATCGCTCGCCCAAGCACGAAGCGAAGTGAATAGTGCTATCTCAGCACTCACGACCGCAAAGAATGCGTATGATGCTGCAGTCAGTGGGGCACAAAGTGCTTCAAACACTGCAAACGGTGGTACACAGAACGATATTGCTGCGGCACAAGCGTCGCTTAAAACAGCACTCGGCTCACTCAATGCCGCTAAAGCGGTGCTCGAGAAGACCATCATCCGCAGCCCTATTACGGGCACTATTGTGAGTCTTCCGATTACGCGCGGTGGATACGTCTCTTCATTTTCGCAAGTAGCGGTCGTATCAAATCCTGGGGCGCTCTATGTTGAGTTGCAGGTGACCCAAGACGAAGCACGAACACTCGCTGTTGGTAACAAGACAACGGTTAATGGTGCACTCTCGGGCATTATTACGTTTGTTGCACCAGCACTTGACCCGACAACGGGTAAAATTCAAGTGAAGGTTGGTCTCACTGGAGACACGAGCACTCTTGCTGCTGGTCAGGCGGTGACACTCTCGTTGAGCCGTTCGGTAAATGCAGCTACACAGAAAACGCTAAAACAGATCACTATTCCCATTGTTGCAGCAAAGATTTTACCCACCGGCCCGGTGGTGTTCACGATGAGCGCTAGCTCCACCTTGGTTGCTCAGCCGGTGGTGTTGGGTGCAATTTTGGGTGATCAGGTGGTTGTTACTTCTAGTTTGCCGCTTGATCTTCCTATTGTCGCTGATGCGCGAGGGCTGTCAGCAGGACAAACCGTCGTAGTCGAGACCGCGACTACCACACGCTAAATTATGTTGTGGCTTTGGAATTTTTTTCTTGAAAAAAGACAGTTCAGCTATGTACTACTAACGGTATTACTAGCCGCTGGGCTTTTTGCGCTCGTGCAGATTCCAAAAGAAAATTACCCACAGATCACCATACCGGTGGGGTTTGTGATTGTGACTCTACCCGGAGCCTCTGCTGCCGACATGGAGACCTTGGTGACTGATAAACTCGAAAATCAAATTTCGGGCATCAATAATATTGACACGATGACCTCGATGTCGGGCGACGGCGTCGCTGAAGTCTCGGTGCAGTTTGTGGCGAGTGCTGATATTAACCAATCGATTCAAGATTTGCGTGACGCGGTATCCAAAGCGGTGCCCGAGTTGCCCTCAGATGCCTCTGCGCCACAGGTAGTTAAGGTGAATTTTAATGACATGCCAATTTTGGTCGCCTCTATTTCGGGTGATCTTCCACCAACCGAGTTTGCGGCACTGGGCACTGCGCTTAAAAACGAACTAACGAACATTAACGGAGTTTCAAAAGTTGATGTGGCGGGTGTGCCGCCACGCGAGGTTGATGTGGTGGTTCGCCAAGCAGCACTTTCGCAGTATGGTCTCACCTTGCCGGGCATTATTGCTGCTATTGGCCAGGCGAATGCATCTCTGCCCGCGGGGAGTATTACCATGCAGGGGGTTAACTATGATGTGAATTTTAAGGGCGGTATTACGGATCCTGCAGAGATCGCCCATATTGCGGTGGGCCAAAAGAACGGGACACCTATTTATTTGCGTGATGTGGCGCTTATTTCAAATGGGTTGGCGCCGGAGACCACGTATTCGCGATTGTCGCTTAACGGCAAACCTTCTCAACAAGCTATTACCCTCACGGTGTACAAACAGTCGAGCGCGGGTATCCAGGCGACTGCGCAGGCGGTGCACACAAAACTCATCAGCCTCCAGGCGACGTCACTGCAGGGTCTGGAACTTTTTATCCCACCAACAACCGACGCAGGCACACAGGTGAGTCAGCAGTTGGGCGATCTAACCGAGACAGGAGTGATAACAGTGCTCTTGGTTATGGCGGTATTATTTTTGACCATTGGTTGGCGTGAGTCTATTGTTGCGGCGCTTTCTATCCCGATCTCATTCTTCATCGCATTTCTCGCGCTGTTCCTCACCGGCAATAGTCTTAACTTTATTTCACTCTTCGCACTTATTCTTGCAGTTGGAATTTTGGTCGACTCGGGCATTGTGGTGACTGAGGCAATCCATGCACGCATGCGCACCCACAAGACGCCACTAGACGCCGCGCGCGCAGCGCTCCATGACTACGCGTGGCCCCTCATTGCAGGGACAATGACGACAGTTGCGGTGTTTGCGCCACTCTTCTTTATACGGGGCATCGTCGGGAAGTTTATTGCCGGTATCCCGTATACGCTTATCTTTGTGCTCATGGCGAGTATTTTTGTTGCACTCGGTATTGTGCCGCTCATCGCTCTGCTGATGACCGCAGGTAAACAAAACAAACTAGAGGCGGCACAGGAGAAATACACCGAGCGTTTTACTGAGTGGTATAAAGAGAAATTACGCAGCATGCTTGAGAACGCTCGGTGGCAGCGTCTCTTTTTGCGAGCGCTCGCAGTACTCTTTGTGCTCTCGCTCGCCCTCCCATTTACCGGGGTGGTGAAGTCAGTGTTCTTCCCCCAATCAGATGAGGACTTTGTGTTTATAAACATTAAAAAACCTGAGGGTACCACCCTCGCGCATACTGACCTTACGGTGCGTGCGGTTGAAGAGATCTTATATGCGGACCCGGATATTGAGTCTTTTCAAACAACCGTGGGCGCGAGCTCGGCACTCTCGGGAGGCGGTGCATCAGACCCAAATGGGGCACGAAGTAGTAATGCTGCAAATATCACCGTCAATCTTCCTAAGGGACACGCCCGCAGCAGCACCGAGGTCCAAGAAGATTTAGCGAAGCGACTTTCGAGTATCACCGATGCGCAGATACAGGTGCTACAGTCATCACAGGGACCATCCTCGGGGGCGCCGATAGTTATTCGGTTTGATGGTGACAATCTTGATGACTTGGTGACCGCAGCAGAGAGGGGTAAGGAGCTCCTGAGCACCATTCCACATGTAACCAACATTGCAGCATCAACCGAAAATAACGGTACGGCGTTTGACCTCTCTATCGACCGTGCAAAAGCAGCACAGCTTGGCATCAACACACAGCAGGTAGCGCAGACACTGCGCGCAGCGGTTACCGGCATACAGGCGACAAGTATTAGCCAACCAACGCAAGATATTAAGGTGGTGGTGAAATTAGATCTCAATCAAGCCTTTACCACACCAGCCACCTCAAACGAAACCACCATCGAGGCGATCAAACAAATTACCGTGCAGGGGAGCACAGGACCTGTGCTTCTCGGCTCGCTCGTGAGTGACTCGTTAGGGCTCAGTAATGCGGCTATTACGCACTACAACAAGGTACGTGAAGAAACCGTAACCGCCTACCCCGACTCACAGACGACAGCAACGGAGGTGACGAAAGAGTTTCAAAAGCGTATTGGAGAGTTGCAGCTCTCCCCGGGGGTGGTGGTTGCATATGGGGGAGAAACCGAAGACGTGAATCAATCGTTTACCGATATGTTCGTGTCGCTTATCGCGGGTCTCCTTCTTATGTTTATGATTCTTATCATCTCGTTTAATTCAATTCGCTACACCCTCTATCTTCTTTTGATTGTGCCGCTTTCACTCATTGGCGTTTTGGATGGTTTGGCGCTCACCGGACAGCCAGTATCGTTTTCGTCGCTGTTGGGTGTTATTGCGCTTGGTGGCGTCATCATTAACCACGCCATTATCCTTATGGATTCAATGGTTCACCGCCACAATGCCGAGGCAGATAGGCCGCTTATTGATGTGGTGGTTGATGCTGCAGCGACCCGACTGCGCCCTATTGTACTCACTACTATTGCAACCGTTATCGGCATGGTGCCACTCTCGTTTACTAATGCGATGTGGGGGCCGCTCGCGTTTGCTATTATGTTTGGTCTTTCGTTTGCGATTGTACTAACGCTCGTCTTGGTCCCCGTACTCTTTTATCGCCACAATATGAAGCTTCAAGCACGCAAGCACTCCGCATAAAAACGATGCTACACTACAGGTATTACTGGTTGTTGTGTTTGTAGTATGAACACCATCATAAAAACAATTATTGGGTTACTGGTGCTGGCACTATTGGGTGCGGGGGTGTGGTGGTATTTGCGGATGCATGCACCTTTGGGACAAATGGGGCAAGGGCAAAAGGCTACTGCTGCGGGGCCGGATGCTCCTATTGTGTATCCACCAGGCGTGGGTACGAGTCAGCTTCCTGACCCGAGCACGGTCCACTAACACCACCCTGATTTCTTTAGAAGGATGGAGTATAGTACACCCATGCATACACATCCAGACAGAGTGCCCTCAGTGGTATTCAAAACTCGTGTGCGCGATGAGTCGCTTGAGGGTGAAAATCCCTACCGCTGGCAAGATCGTACAACAGACGATATTTTTGCAGGTAAACGTATTGTGTTGTTTGGTTTGCCGGGCGCCTTCACTCCAACCTGCTCCTCGACTCATCTACCAGGGTACGAGGCACAGTACGAGGCGTTTAATCAGGCGGGCGTTGACGACGTGATATGTCTCTCCGTGAATGATGCGTTCACGATGTTTCAGTGGGGGAAGCAGTTAGGTATCAAACAGGTACACCTTTTACCTGATGGTAATGGTGATTTTACACGGGGTATGGGTATGTTGGTGAAGAAAGAAAATCTTGGATTTGGTGAGCGTTCTTGGCGCTATAGTATGTATGTTGAAGACAGAGTCATTAAAAAACTCTTTATTGAACCGGGGTTTATGGACAATTGTCCAGATGATCCGTTTGATGTCTCTGGCGCTGAGGTGATGTTAACCTTTCTGCAGGGCCGCGGTGCCTAGTTGTGGACAGCTGAGTGTACAGTGCATACAAAAAACGGTACTGTAAAGGTGTTACTCATTCATCATTCTATATGCAACGCTACAAGCAAGTTATTCTTGGTGTTTCTCTCGTACTCGCTGTGTCTGTAGTTTCTTTACCTGTCCGCGCAGCACAACTGACCAATGATCAGGTAAAAGCTATTCTTGGAATGCTACAGGTCTTTGGTGCCGACCAAAGCGTTATCGGTACTGTACAAGCGGCTCTCACTGGCTCTGCAACGTCTTCCCAACCAACGCTTGGCGAGCAGGGGAACCTTTCTCTGGGGCAACTCGGTAAGCTTTTGTGTGTCGCGCTGGATCGCAATCTCTCTGTCGGCTCTCGAGGTGACGATGTGCGTAAGTTACAAGATCTGTTGCGAGAAGATCCAGAATCTGGATTCACCGCATCCTCCACCGGTCTCTTTGGTCCTCAAACTGCCAAAGCAATGGCTCGCTTCCAGATAAAAAACGGTATTGCTTCTAGTACACAGGGTGAAGTTGGGCCACGCACAAGAGCGTTCTTTGAACGCGCCTGCGGCAAAGGTCTTGAGAATAGTAAAAAAGAAGATCACGAGAGAGATGGTGAGGACAGAAAAACAGAACACGCAACCTCTACAAGAGCCACCACTGAGCAGCGGATGTATTTTGGCACTATCCAAAGCATAGCAAGTTCGTCACTCGTCCTGCAGCTTAAAAACGGCTCCACAACTGCTCCTATCACCATTGTCCCGACGACAGCGATTAAACTATCGGCTGCATCCTCAACACTCCAGGGGACGGTTGCGGATCTCACGGTAGGAACTCAGGTGGGAGTTGAGGTTTCAAAGAACCCCGACGGGTCACTGACTGCACGTATGATCGCTGTGGGTATGCTGATGCCCCAAGTGAAGACAGAGACACAGTCAAAGAATCCTATGATGCCGCCGCAGGGGTTTTTGAAAAAAAATGATCGGTAATATGCACACTTTTTCAGAATTGGTGCAAGCAACCATGCCACTTGCTACTCTGACGGCAGCCGCACAAGAAGCGATGCAAATAAGCCCAAGCATGATGGTGGGTATAGTAGTATTCGTGCTCGTTGGTATTGCGGTTGTGCTTGCGCTGATCGTGCTCATCATTGTCGCGCAATGGAAGGTGTATAAAAAAATGGGCCACCCAGGTTGGGTTGCTATCGTGCCATTCTATAACACTGTTATACAGTTGCGTATGACCAACCTGCCCTTGTGGTGGGTTGTGCTCCTTTTTGTGCCGATAGTGAATATTGTGCTCTTTGTACTTATCACACGACGATTGGCGGGAGTGTTTGGTCGCAGTGCAGGCTTTACGGTGGGGTTAATCTTCTTGCCATTCATCTTCTACCCAATACTTGGCTTTGGGCGTGCCACCTACCGCAACGGTTATCCACCAGCACGACCAATGAGTGAAGAGGTGAAGTGGGCACTTATTGGTGCAGGAGTCTTCGCGATTTGCTTTTTCAATGGCTCGACACCAAGTCGACTCCACCCACTTGTTCGCATAGCCGACTCGGAGTATGCAACTGACGGAGAGTATGTATACCTAAACAATGAGATGCTCAGTGGTGCAGATCCGCGAACATTCAAAATAGATGGGTATTACGCAAAGGATGCATGGTCAGTATATTATGACGCCGACAGATTGTCTGGTGTAGACGCGAACCACTTTACGGTGCTTGGAGAAAGAGGTGTGTACGCAAAGAGCGACACGGATGTTTACTGCGCCGGCATGATACTAGAGGGCGCTGATGCGGCGACGTTCTCGATTTTCTCTGATGATGATTTCGCAAAAGACTCAACTCGGGTGTATGTCGATTGTGAAGCGCTCCCCGGTGTTGATTCGAAAACCTTCGAGGTTCTTGGTGGTGGCTATGCGAAAGGAGCCGCGCATGTGTATTACTACGACCAGCCTATACTCAGCGCTGACCTAAAAACATTTACCGTCGAATCGGGCATGGTTGGTACAAACGAGTATGACGCAAAAGATAAAAATCATATGTATTACGCAGGAGAACTCATGGGTAAGGGGAGTGTAGGTGGTGAGTAAAAGGTGTTTAAAGGGGCGTGGAAAAATCTCTCGTTTTGGTGTACGGTATACAGGTCCGCGCATGCGTGGGCCTGTTTATGTCGCCGAAGTAGCTCAGTCGGTAGAGCAACTCCATGGTAAGGAGTAGGTCGCCAGTTCGATTCTGGCCTTCGGCTCAAGGAAACCAAACCTTAGGTTTGAGAGTTTATTACAGTAAAGCAGCATTGCCCGCTTTGTAGCTATGGAAACAAAACCTAATCGCCCACGCTCAATAGGGATCATTATGGACGGTAACCGTCGGTGGGCACGTGAGAGAGGTATACCGCACATGGAAGGCCATTTGATTGGCTACGGGAAAATACTTGAAATTATGCGTTGGTGTAAGGAGGAAGGGGTGCTCTATATGACCCTGTATGCTTTTTCGACAGAAAATTGGAATCGCTCGAAAGAAGAGGTTTCATACTTAACAAACATTTTTGAAAACAATTTAGTGCCTGACATGGAGCGAGCAAGACAAGAAAATGTTGCGGTGCGTTTTGCTGGAGATTTAAAACGCTTTGGCTCTGATTTTGAAAAAAGAGTACAGGAGCTTGAAGTGCTTAATCCAAAAGATCCTACGGGTACGCTCGTGGTCGCGCTTTCCTATGGTGGGCGTCTTGAGTTGGTGACGGCAATAAATAAGTTACTCGCGCAAGGAAAGGGTAGCGTAACAGAAGAAGAATTTTCGAAAGAGTTATGGACGTGTGATATCCCCGACCCAGACCTTATTATTCGCACCGGCGGCGAGCAGCGACTCTCAAATTTTTTGCCGTGGCAGAGTGTGTATAGTGAGTTATTTTTTACCCCAACGTACTGGCCCGCATTCACGAAAGAAGAATTCATCGCCATCCTCGATGAGTATGCCAGCCGTGAACGCCGCCGAGGGAAGTAAAACCTCTCGCCCGTAGGCGAGATTTATGGTACTTTGGTGACGGTGTTGCCAGAGTAGCTCAGTTGGTAGAGCATCTCACTCGTAACGAGAAGGTCGGCGGTTCGATCCCGCCCTCTGGCTCCAATGACTAAAGAGGAGGAGAAGGGAGAGATACAGAAAAAAATAGAAGGGTTGGAGGCGGCGATGCTCGCACCCGATTTTTGGAGCGATAAAAACAAAGCGCAGGCAGCTATAAAGGAGCTACAAGATTTAAAGGCGGCGCTTGAGGGAGGCAGCTCATATGATCGTGGGGGCGCAATACTCTCTATTGTTGCTGGGGCAGGCGGAGATGATGCTGAAGACTTTGCGGCGATGCTCCTTTCGATGTATCAAAAATTTATTGAGAAAAAAGGTTGGGGTGCCCGGATGCTGCATGAAAATCAAAATGATCATGGTGGGTATCGCAACCTTTCGATGGAAATCACCGGGAAGGGAGTGTTTGGGACACTTAAGCGTGAGTATGGGGTACACCGGTTGGTGCGTCTTTCGCCATTTAATGCGAACCAAAAACGCCAGACATCATTCGTGCTCGTTGAGGTGCTGCCGGTGATTGAAAAGGTATCGAACCTAGAGGTTCCTGAGGGTGACCTTGATGTCTCGGTAGCACGCTCCTCGGGTCCTGGTGGGCAAAATGTCAACAAACGCGAGACGGCGGTGCGTATCGTGCACAAGCCAACCGGCATATCGGCGCATGTTGATGGTGAGCGCACCCAAGGAGCAAACAAAGAGAAGGCGCTCGCCATTATAAAAGCGAAGCTCCAGCACTTTCTTGAAGAGCAGCGCAAAGAAAAAATCTCTGACCTTTCAACTGATACCAACAAGATTGAATGGGGCAGCCAAATTCGTTCGTACGTACTCCATCCCTACAAGCTCGTGAAAGATCACCGCAGCGGTGTTGAGGTGCATGATGCCGAAGGAGTCCTCGACGGCAATCTCGACCCGTTTATTGAAGCTGCATAAGGCTGTTTTGCTAAGCCTCGAGTCGGGAGTACAATAGAAAAGTTACATCATGATTTACTACGACCGCGTTTCGAAAATATATCCAGATAGTTCTGTTGCGCTACAAGACGTTTCCTTCTCGGTAGAGCCAGGCGAATTTATCTCTATTGTTGGTCACTCGGGCGCAGGGAAGACGACGCTTATTAAAATGCTCCTCGCAGAAGAAAAGCCAAGCTCCGGTTCGGTCTTTTTTGAGTCTATCAATATCCACGAGGTGCCCCTCTCGCGTATGAGCCACCTGCGCCGCAAAATTGGCACCGTGTTTCAGGATTTTCGCTTGCTCCCAAACAAGACCGCGTATGAAAACATAGCCTTCGCTATGGAGGCAGCGGGGCGCGATGAGGAGGAAATCCGCTCTGATGTCCCCCACGTGCTTGAGCTTGTTGATCTTGCAGATAAGATGAACAACTTTCCCGGCGAGCTCTCCGGTGGTGAGCAGCAGCGTGTCGCCATAGCGCGCGCCATTGTAAATCAGCCCGACGTTATTATTGCTGACGAACCAACGGGTAATCTCGACCCGGTGAACACCTTTGAAATTGTGCAGATTCTGAAGAAAATTAACGACCTTGGGACTACGGTTATTCTCACTACCCACAATAAGGGTGTCATTGACGCGCTTAAGAAGCGGGTCATTACCATGGACCGTGGCCGTGTGGTGCGCGATGACCGCGAAGGGAAGTATATTTTATAAGTCAGTTGCCCTCGGGGTAGGAGGAGGAGTATACTAGGGAGCATTGATGAGCTTCGTCACCCTTCGGCGTGTTATACGTGCTGGGCTCCTAGATTTTTCTAGGAATGGTTTTGTCTCCTTTTCATCGATCCTCATTATGGTTGAAACCCTCTTTATTTTGGGTTTCATGCTGTTTGTGGGCATTATTCTCAATACGACACTTAACCAGCTGCGCAATCTTGCTGATGTGAATGTGTACTTCACCACGGGGGCTCCTGAAGAGCAGATCTTTACCTTGCAGAAATCTCTCGAGGCTCTTCCTGAGGTTGCATCTGTTGAGTATATATCTGCTGACGAAGCGGAGCAGCAGTTTCGTGCACGCCATCAAAATGACCAGCTCGCACTCCAGGCGCTCGATGAGCTCGGCAGTAACCCGCTGGGCGCCGTACTCAACGTTAAAGCAAAAGATGTATCCCAGTATGATGCGATAGCGACATTCCTTAACGAGCAGCAGTCCCTGGGGAGCGGTGCTGGTGCCGGTATCGATAAGATTAACTACAACAACGAGCAGCACCGCAGCGCGCTCGAAAACCTTAAAAATATTACCAACTCAGGTGGTCGTCTCGGGCTTATCATTATTGCCATTTTTATCATCACCACAATAACCACGCTCTTTAACATGATACGTCTCACCATCTATACGAGCCGTGACGAGATTCATGTTATGCGGCTTATGGGTGCTGGGCAGCTGTACATTCGAGCGCCCTTTATGATCGAAGGTATGCTCCAGGGGCTTATTGCGGGTATCACGACACTGCTCCTCTTCTACCCACTCACCTGGTGGTTGGGTGCTTCAACCGCGAGCTTCTTTGGTGGTGTTAACATATACACCTACTACCTCAGCCACTTCATACTCTTTTTTATCATAATCGTGGGTACGGGAGTGGGGCTCGGCGCGCTTGCGAACTTTCTCGCGACGCGTCGATATATAAAAATTTGATATATGGCTACGAATCCGAAATACATTTTTATTGTCGGTGGGGTAATGAGCGGCATCGGCAAAGGGATAGCAACCTCCTCCATCGGGAGGATTTTAAAATCCAAAGGCTTCAAGGTTACGGCCATCAAAATCGACCCGTACATTAACGTTGATGCGGGCACCATGAACCCAACCGAGCATGGCGAAGTCTTTGTTCTTGATGATGGGTACGAAACAGACCAAGACATGGGTAATTATGAGCGGTTTCTCGATGAGGCACTACCCTCTATAAACTACATGACTACGGGGCGCGTTTACCAAGAAGTTATCCGCCGCGAACGTAATTTAGAATATGGGGGCAAAAATGTTGAGGTGGTACCTGACGTGCCCCTTGAAGTGTTGCGCCGTATCAGCGAGGCACAAAAAACAGCAAACGCTGATATTACCCTTGTTGAGGTAGGAGGCACTATTGGTGAGTATCAAAACATCATCTTTCTTGAAGCGGCACGGATGCTCAAACAGAAATACCCTCGTGATGTGGCGGTGGTCATGCTCTCGTATGTGCCGATTCCTGGCAATATCGGAGAGATGAAAACCAAGCCGACCCAGTATGCGGCGCGTTCGCTCAACAGTGTCGGACTCCAGGCGGATGTTATTTTGGCGCGCGCTACCGTACCCCTTGACCAAAAACGCAAAGAAAAAATAGCCGTCTTTTGCAACATACTGCCTGAGCGTGTTATTAGTGCGCCCGATGTCGACTCAATCTATGATGTGCCACTTAATTACGAGAA
Organism: uncultured Candidatus Saccharibacteria bacterium; assembly: GCA_964457915.1. Classification (GTDB taxonomy): domain Bacteria; phylum Patescibacteriota; class Minisyncoccia; order Phycocordibacterales; family SBAW01; genus GWA1-54-10. The sequence goes on from CAYWFM010000002.1 coordinate 46,737, forward strand.
GGATGGTATGGGTGATATTTTGTGCGACGTACTTGGGCTCGATAGGCGCGCAACTGATCTGTCGCAGTGGGCGGCCTTTGTTGCTAAATCAAAAAATGGGGGGACAAAACGCTCTATCGCGGTTGTTGGTAAATATTTTATGTCGGGTGAGTATGTGCTCTCGGATGTCTACATCTCGGTCATCGAGGCTCTCAAGCACGCGGCGTATGCGGTCGACTGTAAGGTGCAACTGTCCTACCTAGATTCTGAAGTATATGAAAAAGACCCTGCGAAGTTAGAAGAGCTGCGCCAGTATGATGGCATTGTCGTGCCTGGGGGTTTCGGTTCGCGCGGCGTCGAGGGTATTGTGAGCACTATTCAGTTTGCGCGTGAACAAAAAATTCCATACCTCGGCCTGTGCTACGGTATGCAGTGGCTAACCATTGAGTATGCGCGCCACGTGGCGGGGCTCGAGGGCGCTAACACCGCTGAGGTTCATGCAGAGGCACCCCATCCTGTTATTGACGTGATGTCCGACCAGGTGGAAAAACTTACCAAGGCAGACTATGGCGGCACCATGCGCCTCGGGACCTATCCCTGTGTGCTCAAAGAGGGCACCGTTGCCCACGAAGCATACTTGTCCGCTGGGGCGTTAGCGAAGGAGGGGGGAGGCGCACAGGTGGACGAGCGCCACCGCCATCGCTACGAGGTAAACCCTGAGTATATTGAGCGGCTTGAAAAAGCAGGGCTCGTATTTTCAGGAAAATCACCATCAGGAAAACTAATGGAACTAGCAGAGCTTCCCCGCACAGTACACCCATTTTTTGTCGGTTCGCAATTTCACCCTGAACTTACTTCGCGCCCGCTCAAACCACACCCACTCTTTATTGCGTTCATAAAAGCTACTGCAGCGCAAAAGTAGTACTAGCCACTAGTGTCCACTGCTTGGTTTTGGTTCGGTGGGGGATAACATTTTTGTACTAGGTAATCGCAAGGTGAGGAAAAAGGCGAGTACCATAAAAATGATTCCCGACAGCAGGGTGAGTCGGCTCGCTTCAACCGTTGCGGTGCGTACAATACCTGTCAGCGCTACGCCAAGTGTGCTCGGTGTAGCGTTGGGCGCTTCTTGAAAATCTCCGCTAAACCCTATCGTCGATGCTTGGGTTTTGATCTGCTGGGTGAGAGCGGGTTTTGCTGACTCAGGGATAGAGGGGCTCGCTACTATACCCGCAACCAGATTGGTAGAAAGGGTAGAAAGTAAAATAGCACCCATAATGGCTGAGCCGAGAGTGGCTCCTAGTTGGCGCAGGGTACCGTTAACTCCTGATGCCTCGCCGGCTTGGGCGAGCGGTACCGCAGAGAGCGTAATATTATTTGCCTGCGACATAATAAGACCCATGCCAATACCAAACAGTATAAAACCAGGCGTCAGTGCCCACTGGGTCGTATCACTTCCGATACCTAGGCTTAGCACCCAAAACGCCAAGGCGTTAATAAGGACCGCGGCTTGAATAAGTCGCTTAGGGGTTACAAACTGAATGATGTAAGCGCTAAAAACTGAAACAACCAAAAGGGTGAGCGACATGGGGAGCATCGCAACTCCCGTTGCGACTGCTGAGAGCCCGAGCACGCTCTGGAAGAATACGGGGAGCACAAAACTCATACCTACCTGTGCAAGAGAAAGAAGGCCGATGATAAGTGTGCCGCGCACAAAGACACCGTTTTGAAACAGCGAGAGAGAAACAAGAGGTGTTTTTTGTGCGTAGTGCTCGCGATAGTACTGCCACAGTGCAAAGAGCCCCAGCAATCCAAGTCCAAGAAGAATGCTCGGGAGCACTATTGAATACTGTCCCAGAAAAGCCCAGGAGAAAGACCCAAGTATGAAAACCTCCTTCGCATAGATCCACCCGTAGGTTGAAGACTCTATGACGCCAAACACAACCAGCAGCATGCCGAGTGATGAAAGGAGTATTCCAAGAAAATCAAGTTGTGGCTTGCGACTCGTATCGCGCGCTTCGTGGACAATGAGTGAGCCAAGTATAACAACCGCAGCGACAAAGAGGTTGATTCGAAATGCCCATCGCCATGAGTAGTAGGTGGTGAGGAATCCGCCAAACACAGGGCCGAGCGCCGCACCCGCTGAGGCGACGCCGCCCCAAATACCAAAGCCGATTTGTCTGTCACGCCCTTGATAATTGGAGACCAAGAGTGACGCGGTAGCAGGCATCATGAGTGCGGCGCCGATCCCTTCGATAATCGCTTCGCCAATAATCATCATGCCCACGCTGGTACTGATAGAGGTGATGAATGAACCTAGTGCAAAAATAAGCGCGCCCGTCACAAACATGCGTTTACGACCAAAGAGGTCGCCGAGCCTGCCGCCGGTAATGGTGAAGGCGGCGAGTACCAGTGAGTAGGCGGTTATGACCCATTGGATGCTTTGAATATCAGTGTTGAGATCGCCTATGATAGCGCGCAGCGATACATTGAGAATCGTGGTGTCGAGAATGATGATAAGAAGAGCAAAAGACAGCACCAAAAGTGGTGCCCATTTGCGAAAACCGGCTTGTAGCATACGAATCAGTATAGCAAATTATGAAAAAGTATCGCGCGAACCATCGCGAGCAATCTCATCTTCATCATCAAAAACATAGTATCGCTTGTATCCGGCATACCCTACGGCGCCTCCGAGTGCCACTATGGTTATCCCGAGCGCTCCAAGAACAAGTGGGTCGTCAAAAAGTCCGTGCTGTTTTTTGGGCGCTACGAGACGTCGTCTGAGCACTTTACGTTTTTGGGTGGTGGTAGCAGCTGGTGTTCCTGGTGTACCCATTGTGACCACCTCAACCGATTCTTCGTCGGTGTAATACTCATACGCGGCTTCGGCGCTATCACCAAGATATGCTTTGTCGCCAGGTAGTGGAGTGCCGGCTGGGACAAGCTCGCTCTCGACACCTTGTGCAGAAGGATTTACCGCAAACCCATCAGCAGGCGCTAGGTTAGGAAAGAAGGTGCTCAAGAGGAGTGGTATGGAGGCGCCGGTTGAAGTGCCGAGATTCCCGGGCAGATAAAACAGGACAGTGTAGTACAAGTTATTACCGACTGCGAGTGTTTGCCCAGGGGTCGTGGTCGGCGGCTGTGGCTCGGTTGGTTTCGTGGGGTTGGTGGTACTTGGTGGATTTTGAGTTGGTGTCGTCGGGGGAGGTGTGGGTTGCTGCTGGGTGGTGGTTGGTGAAGTTATTGGGGTAGTTGTCGCTGAAGGAGTGGGGGGAGTGGTTGGAGGCGTGTAGAGAGTTGGATATGGGATAAACCATATATAACCATCACTTGGATTTTGGCGAAAAAGCCCCTCACTCGTATCTGGGTTATCAAATGAGCAATACTGGCCACTGTGGCAGTAAATGGCTTGATCAACTTGTGCGCGTGCCACGCAAAGCGGCACAGCAAGTGCCGTGCCAAATACAACAAGCGCCACTATGTAAGCAGTGGAGTATTTCACCGTGCGTGTGTAGATATTGTAGCACTCAAATATTCTCTTAGTTGAGGGTCCAAATAAAATAATTGAGTGTTCCTGCAAACGTGACCCAAGCAAGGTAGGGGCTTAAAAGCCATGCGGCGAGTGTGCTGTGCTTGGCAAACGCATACATGGTCCACGCGATAGAGAGCCAAAGGAAGATGATTTCGACAAACGCGGTGCCTGGGTTTTGGAGACCAAAAAAGAGTATCGACCACAGCATGTTGAGTGCTAGCTGGAACCCAAAAATTCTTAGTGCTGGCTTGGTCTGAGAGCCTGAGCGCCATACAAGGTATGCTGCAACCCCCATGAGCAAAAAGAGCGTCGTCCACACAGGTGCAAAGACCCAGTTTTGTGGTGCTATGGGTGGCTTGGTAAGGGTGGCATACCAAGTGGGAATGTTGGGAGTGGTGAAGAGTGAGCCGACTATACCCGCACCTTCAGCGAGGACAATAAAACCAACAAGGGTTAGCCAATTATTTTTGCGCTTGTTCATGCAGATCAAGTATAGCGCTACTTTCGGCGGCGCAGAATGAACAGCGTCATAAGTGCGTTTGCAAAAATCATAGCCACCGAGTGAATGGCAGTCGCGATGTTGTAGGCTTGGAGTGAAAAAAGGGCGAGCACGTGGCGCAGAATGTTTGCTGCATAGAGGAGCGGATTTTCGGTCTTAGGATGTTTCCATGTTTTGCGCAATGTTGGAACAAATGCAGCAAAATCTATAAAAACAACAATGACGACCGAGAGTGTGGGGTCGCGGGTGAGCCACCACGGGATAAGTCCTAAGAGTGCGATGATAAGAAAGAGTTTATCGGTGCGTGTCGTCTCTTTAAAACCATACCGCAACGATAGTAAAAAGATGATGATGGTAAAAATTTCAGACACGGCGGTAGGGATAACGCCGACGCCAGCCCCTTTCACTAGTTGGCCAAAGAATACGACTAGAGAGACGATGCTCCACACGAACCACGAGTAGGCGTGGGGGCGCACCTTGCCGCGCCACACATCGTATACATAAGGGATATTTCCTATAAGCGCGAGCAGGGCCGCCATAACCGCAAAGGACTCTTTCATTATAGGTTAGTATACCGGCCGATGCTGTTATCGAGACTCACCTTCGAAGTGGGGCTCCACCACACCCCACTGCATAGTTTGAGGGTCGAGCTTGAGATAGACACTTTTACCAACAGAGGGCTGGGTAGTCATAGGCTCATTTGGTGCACGGTCCGCATAATTAAATACCACAACACCTTTTTGTTTGGGGTTTTGGCTCAGTGTTGTTGATTGAGGTGCTATGCGATCACCCAGAAGATAGCCATCGGAACCCATCCAACCATGTGGGGTATTGAGTGCTGCGACTGCAAAGTAGAAGGTGCCCGAACCACCAGTGTTTTGAGTGAGAATAAACGCGATATCTTCGCGCCCGTCGCCATCAAGATCGGTTTTAATTTCATTCCCAAAAAATTTCGTAACTATTTTTGAGGCTGAGCCAGGCGCGGCCTCAACCTCTGCCTTACCATCGTGCAGCTGCACATGCATACCATCGAGCATATACGCCGCATTTTTTGGGTCGGTTGCTGGTGTCATCACCATAGGACCTCCTTTCTCTGGCGCAGGCGCAGAAGAGGGAGTGTTTGATAAGTACACACCAGCCCCAAGGAGTACGACGATTGCTACCACTCCCGCACCAATAAGAATTTTTTGCATATACACACAGTATACTACTGTAGCAGCTGAACGATTTCTTCCACGGAATGAGCAATACCGGTAAGACACCCTTCGATCATGAGGTTTGGCCCATAGGCATCAAAAGAACGACTGTCGGTTAGATAACCGATACATTTTTTACCAAGCGCGTAGGCCATACCAAGCTCAACGCACACGCCTTCGTCGGGCACGCGCCCATCGAGGACGCACAGGAGAATGTCACAGCGCTTTACTTCAGCCATATCGTGTTCAAAAATTTTCTGGCGAGTTTTTCGTATGTCTGCGCCTTTGGTTATTTCATCAAAAGCAATGTCGCCATCTTCTTGGGGGAGATATGTTTCATGACCCAAGGCCTTGAGCGTATCGCGCAGCACTTGGTTTCTGGTGCGCTCGCTCTCGTTAAACAGTGGGGCGGCAATGTATATACGCATATTTACTACTATTAGCGTTTCGCTCTCACTTCCTTTACGCGAAAACGGACGATTTTTTTGATAAGCGAAAGCGGGAGTTTTTGGTCGAGGGGGAATTGTACCGTGCCTTTGGAGAGTTTGTATTTTGAAAGCTCTTTTGCAAAAGCAGCGACGCCCGAGGAGGTGGGGAAGAAGCTCATGTGCGTTTTAAACGCGCCAAAATGCACCAAGTTGCCACCCATCTTAAATGTTGGAATTCCATAGCTTATCGTTTCTGTTGCCTCAGGCGCCACCTCCCGGATTGCCTCGCGCATTTGCTTCAAGAGCGGCTGCGTCTCCTTTGGCGCCGCCGCAATATAGGCATCGATCTCTTTGTGGGGGTTCATGGTGCTACTATATCAAATCATTCGACAGGCTTTAACTGAAGTAAAAAACACGGTATTGGTCGGTAGATAGCGCGTCTTAAAAAAGAGTGACGGCCTTTCGGCCGCCACTAAATTTCCCCCACTATGGTTGAGCTACATACTGCTGCCAAAACCGTTCAGGTACCCCAAACCAATCTTCGGGGTAGGCCGGCAGTGCGACGAATACACAACACTTAGCCTGCACATCGCTTCTATTATTTACTTTTTTGAACTCAGCTTCAGCGGCAGCTATTACTTGTGCAAGCAGTCCTTGTGCTACGTGTTCTACATTTTTTTCATCCTCGTCAGTCCGAAGGCTGTTCAGGACAACCTTGTAGCAAAGCTGCGTATCCACTGAATCTGGTAACGCCGCGAGCAGTCTTTTTAAAACCTTTACTCTAGCTTCAGCAGCTACCAGATCTACTGCGAACCGTTCCAAAAGATGCAGAACGAGTGGATCCTGTGGCAAATGTACCTCCTGTGCCTGTGTTCCAAAGCCTACCCTACAAGGAAAACGCTCGTGTGTTAAGTAACAATAAATTATTGAAATACAGCCTGAAAAATGTATAGTGGTAAGGCATTGGGACCCTCGGCCCCTTTGTGTGGGTCCTATTGGGAGATCGTCTAATGGTAGGACAACAGACTCTGAATCTGTTTATCTAGGTTCGAATCCTAGTCTCCCAGCCATCCTTCGCCCCTACGCCGCCAAGGCTTTGTAGGGCAAGCAAGCTTCGGAATGGCCTGGCCATCACCATGCACTACGCGTACATACTTTGGAGCTCAAAATCTTCGAACTACTATTTCGGCTCAACCACCGATTTACGAAAGCGTTTGACTGAGCATAACAGTGGAAAATCCAAAGCAACAGCTCCATATCTACCGTGGAGGTTAGTTTGGTATGGAGCATTCGAAAACCGCCGGCTCGCCGAAGATTTTGAGCGGTATTTAAAGACAGGCTCTGGGAAAGCTTTCGCCTATAAACGCTTGGCCAATTCCGGAGTTTTGAAGAAGGATAAGTTTGAGTCCAAAAATGGTGTTACGAAGCTTTAGCGTAGTACACCTAGTCTCCCAGCTCGACAATTTGTAATAAGTGTGCTATTTTATAAATGGTAGTGTATGTAGATCTTCAACTAAAAGGTGCGCTGTGCCGAACATCCGAAACAAGAAACGGGATCCTTTAAAAGACGAGCAGCTTAAGGTGCTTTATCCAGAAGGGGTGGCTATTCTCGAATGCGACGATGGGATATGTCTCATCTGCCGACGAGACTCAGCATATGACAGGCAAATCATTGTATTTGGCGGCGAAGATTCAGCCGACAAAACTTCTGACTGTTGGTGGGTGGATTTGCAAGGAATACTGAAGGGAGAGTTTCTCGCCAGAAATACATCAATGATCAGGCGCGAACCGCTAGAATACAAAGCTAATGAAATGCTGTTGAGTGTGTCTATACGGCTTACACTCAGTCTGTAAATTTTGTTTATAACCCTAAGAGACCCCCAAACACAATCTCGCAGGTGACACCTGCTACAACAACCGTTACTCCCAGAGTGGCGGTTATTTTAATCTTGTTCCAACTTCCCTCCTTCGCCAAGGCTACGGGCGGGCGAGCTATCCTTCGAATCCTCTCAGGACCTACGGCCAGAGGGCCAGCTCGACTTTTTTATAAAAGTGTTGTAATTTTGTTTTGGATAACAACTGTTCGAAGAGGTAATACGATGATCATCGTACCTAAAAGAATCGTCGACGTTCACGCGACGAGCCGTAGGCCGCTCTTCTTTCTTGCTGGTCCCATCCGTGGTGGAGGTGATTGGCAGGCTGATATGGCAGAGCGGATTATACTCCGAAGCAGGCACTCCACTATCGCGTGTCCGGCTCGTTGGTCTGCCGAGCATCGTCTAGCTGAACACTTTCACCAACCATTTTCTGCCGCGGAAAATCGCCAACTCGTGTGGGAACGCTACTACCTCACTCTGGCGGGTCTTACCCCGAATGTTGCTGGCTGCGTTATCTTCTGGCTTGGGCTTGAAAGTAAGACACAACCTCATCCTGGACCTGAACCGTACGCCATGGACACTCGTCGAGAAATCGGCAAGTTCACTGGGCTCGCTGAGAGGGGTGAGGTTCGAATGGTTGTAGGGGGTCATCCTGGTTTCTACGGCCTGGACGTCATTCTCTATGAGCTTCGTTGTGCGCTGGGCGCATCTTTCAGATTCCATGAAGATATGGATACTCTGGTGGATGCTGCTATTGCAGTAGCGGTTGAAAGTTAACGCCCAACAGGTCGCCTGACCTCGTTGGGCGATTCTGTTATTTACTCAAAACAGTTCCAACATCCCCCCTTCACTAAAGTTACGGACGGGCAGGCTATCCTTCGAATCCTCTCAGGACCTACGGCCATAGGGGCAGCTAGTGACTTTTTTATAAAAGTATTGTAATTTGTTTTTAGCTGAACAAGGAGACATCTAAAATATGTCGATACTTTGCGACGGATGCAATGTGAACAAGCTGTGGGAGCACCGCTGCCACAAAAGCGATATCGTAGTCGCTGGCATGAAAACTGCTTTCGACTGCACATGCCCTGAACCAGGGTGTGGACCTTCGCCTCGCCCAAAGACAGTTACCGCAGAAGGTAGTCATTTCCTTCGTGATCCAGATGGAAGACTGCTCGGAGTCTTTCCGGCCGACTAGGTGCGATTGCCAAATTTGGTAGGGCGGTCACTCATAAGGTGACCGCCATTTCCTTTTCCAAAACAGTTCCAACACCCCACCCCCGCCCCCACGCCGCCAAGACTCTGCGGAGCAGTAAAGAAACTTTTTGAAGGTGGATTACGTTATCAGTCTCATGAGAAAGGTACCGCTAGTAATTCTTGGTGTGACAGCGCTCCTGTGTTCTCGGGCAATGTTCGCTTTTTTCAATGATCCTGAAGGGCCCAACTTATTGATAGTCGTTGTAATGGCAGGGATTATATATAGCGTATCGGCAGCCGCATATTTTTATACCCCCAAAACAATTATTGGTCTCAAAAAACTTTTATTGGCAATTTTTATTCAAATAGTATTGGTTGGTGGATTGTCTTTTTGTTTAAACTAAAATCTCTTTGTTTTAGTATGCGCCAGGCGGTTCAGCGACTTTCTGTGGCTTTAGTGGTAGAATCTCCTTGAACGTTTAGATTTAAAAAATAATATATTCTATATGAAAACCATGTCTTGTGCTCAAATGGGTGGTCCGTGCGAAGAGAAAATCACCGCGGAAACTCCCGATGAGATGATAGCAAAGGGTATGGTACACGTTGAAGCAACACACCCTGAGATGGCGGCAGATATCAAGGCGACGCCTCAAGATGATCCTAAGATGATCCTAAGATGGTGGAGTGGAGCAAAAAGTTTGCAGAGGAATGGGCTGCCACCCCTGACAACGCCTAGTGCGTTACTTATCGCACACCAAAAAACCACTCTGATGAAGGGGTGGTTTTTTGGTGTGCGAACCGAGCACGAGCTCGCACATATGCAAAAGCGCCAAAGAGAAGTGCTGCATACAGTAGGTCACCCGCGAGCATCGAAAGAAAGAAAGGAAGCCCAAGCGCATAACAGTAGAGAAGCCCTACGAGTGTTTTTGCATACCAGGGTGAAAACAGCCAGACAGCAAGGTTGGTGATAAGAAAAAAACCAAAAGAAGAACCCAAAACAACTCCACCCATACGCCATGCGCCACGAACAAAGCGCATAGAGTACCCAAACATACCTATGAGTGCAAACGACAAATATACTGAGGCGAGTATACGCCAGTCATAGAATCCAATAACCGCATCCACGATGAGCATGGTTGAGAGTGGGATGATGACTACCCACGTGCGACCAAGGTCGCGCCCTGCACGCAGTGCCACGGCACTTACGGGTGTCGAGTTTGGGATATGCGGCAGCAGGCGACCAAGGAGCCCAAAGCCGATGAGCCCCAGTATGGTGAGTGGCTTGTTGCGCATACCTAGAATGTAGACGGTGCAAAGATCCACTCAACCACATCATTCGGTTGCAGTGTATATGAATCAGCCCCCACTTGAGGCATGACACCATTCACTTTGTATTGCCAGTATTTATGGTCAGCACCGTTTTTGAGCCCATGCATACTTACCACTAACGTGCCGAGCCCTGCATACTCTTTGGTCTCAAGCTGGAGTGCACGGTCACTAGCGTTGAGGGTTTTGAGTACTGAAAGTGCGGTGTCGCTGGCAGTAATGGCTACTGGTGTGTGAGCATATAGCCCAGCGATGGTAAGCGAGATAGTCTGCTGTTTAGTGGTTACTTCTCGGAGAGGTGCGGGAGCGTAGACTTTGTGTGTTTTGGGAGCAATGTAGGCAGCAAGTCCAAGACAGGTTATGAGTACAATCGCACAAGCAAGAAGAGCTCCCAATTTTTTTCGTGTAGTCATGATGGGTGTTGTGAAAGATTAATAGGTTGGCGCAGGCTCTGGCTTGCCGGCACTGGCGGCAGTATACCGCGCAAGCACATAGAGTAAACTAGACAGACGATTAAGGTATGCATAGGACGCATCGCCAAGCGCTCTCACACTGCGCGCATGTATCGTCGCGCGTTCGGCACGACGTGCGAGAGTGCGCGCGACATCAAACTGTGCGCCGCGCACCGTTGCCCCCGGGATAAGGAAGCAGGTGGGTGGTTCGACGGTGCGCATGAGGAGTTCGATGTGCTCCTCGACCCAAGTCACCTCTTCAGGAGAAAGTGATTTGGTTGAGCCAGCAAGCTCTGCTTGCACGATAAAGAGATGTTCTTGCACGGTGCGCACGATTTTTGATGCCTGCAGATCGGTGGGAGGTTCTTCACACAGTGCGTAGCACAAACCTAAGAGTGAATTGAGTTCATCGAGCGTACCGAGTGCATCATAGAGGGCGCTATCTTTTGGGAAGCGCTCTTTAGTACCAAAGAGTCCTGACTCTCCAGAGTCGCCTGTGCGGGTGTAGATACTCATGATGGTTATGGGGTGGTTGTGGTCCCCGGGACAACCATATCAACATCACATACTCCTCCGACGCAAGCCAACTCTTTCTTTTGCTCGGTCTCATCGGTACGTTCGTAGAGTATGAGTTTTGAGTAGTCGATGGTGGGAAAATTTGTCATCAACGCGTCGTATCGTTTTTTGTCTATCGTTTCATATGGTGCTAGACGATAGATGTGATCGAAACGCGGCAAGAAGGAAAGGCCGCCGATAATGTCCCAGTTTTTCTGCACCCAATCGACAACGCCAATCCACTCGTCTTCGCCAACTGAAATGGTGGCCGAAGGGTTGTGCTCGGTAAAATTAAGCTTAATCATCTTCCAGTATTCGAGTTGTTCGAGTGCGCTGAAATCGTCTTTAAATTTTGCGCTGTCTGGCGACTCAACCGGGAATTCAAGTACGTAGGTTGTGGCGTTTTCAGTGTTTTGGCCAACCTCTGGATAGTAGGGCACCCCCTGGTCTTTGAGCATCTTGAAGAGTGAGTCGGTGGCAGAGATGCGCACACGGCGAATGTAGTATTTGGCGTGGCGTGGATGGATGCCCGAGGAGCAGTTGAAAGTTTGTGACACGGTGCCTGAAGGTTTTACCGCGGTCACCGACATGGCCGGAGCAATACCAAAACGCTTCGCATAATTTTCATTCGCTTTAACGACGAGGTCGCGCATGGCGCGCAGAGTCTGGGGGTCGCGCGCTGCTTCACTGTCCCACTGGCCGGTCACCGAGACACCAAGGAGCGCCTCTTGTTTGCAGTGCTCAGCCCACTCTGAGCTGATGTAGTTAAACTTGGTGAGAGATGCTTGGTAGGTACCCAAGAGAGCTGCGAGACGCGCCTTTCGCAAAAGTGTTTCAAACGTGTCGTGTGAGCGCGCGATAACTTCAGAGAGATTGCAGAACTGTTTTGACTGCAAAATAATCTCGCCGCACGGGTTAGTACCTATGGGGCCGTGTACTACTTGGTCACCATTGAGAAACCCTTGCTGCAAAAAGTTTGCAAGGCGACGCTTTGGTAGCGTGTTGGACAGTGACCCGCGGTTGAAGATGCCGCGCTCGCCCGACTGGCTCTTCATGAGCGCCACCCACTCCTCCATGAGCTCGGTGTTTGAGGGGCGTGTTTCATATACCGCAGAGTTGTTTGCGACCATGCGGTAGGGTTCAGAAAGGTAAAACTGGCCCTTCTTTGCATCGCGCAGCTCGACGTCATCAAGATCAGAGAGACTGATCATTGCGGTGCGGCGCACACCGCCCGCCACGACACACTCGCCAATTTTGCAGATAACATCATGCACATCAATGGGGCGCAGGCGCCGACCTTGTCGGCGTAAAATCTTTTCGCGCGCAAACTCTAAAAGTGAGCGCAGCGGTTCGGGGCCTGAAGCTTTGCCGCCCATCACTTTGAGTCGTGTTCCTGCAGGGCGCACGCCTGAAAAATCAAAATCAATGTCCTTGCCGCTGTACCATGTTTGTAAACCCAAAGTAAGCGCATCACACCAACCCTCTTTAGAGTCGGCGACCACATGGGTCGGTAGTTTCTTTTTTGATTGTTTTTGAATTTGGGGGAGCTGCTCGATATTTTGGCTTTCGACCGCAAAACCCACCCCACAGCCTTGCATCGAGAGATACATGATTTCGGCAAAGTCGGTGAGTTTGGTGGGGGCGATGAAGGTACAGTTGTAGGCGCAGGTGTTACAGCGGCGCGCTGCCTCACCAGCAAATTGCATAAGGCGCATCGATGGCATTACCTCTTGGCGCACAATAGCATCACGCACTTCGTCATACTCGCCGCCGGTCAATTTGTCTCCCAAATTTTCACGCATGAATGCGATATAGCGGTCGACCGTTTCAACCCATGTTTCGCGACGATTTTCGGGCTCTATCCAACGAGCGTATGTGCGCAGGTATACGAACTCACCGAGAGGGTTGCCGGTAAAGTATTGTTTACTGGCAGTCGCCAGAGCGCGCAGACGCTCGGGCACCTCTCCTTGTGCAGAGCGCATCTTTGAGCGTTCTGCGCGATAGAGAATGTATGCTTTTGCGGTGGCAGGGAAGTTGAGTGCCATGAGTTCGCGCTCAACTTCGTCTTGAACGCCCTCCACGGTTGGTATAGAGGATGGATTTTCAGTGAGAGATTTTTCAAGATGCAATGTTACCGCGCGTGCTACCTGTTCGGGCGCCCCCTCGGTGAATTCTCCCGCAGCTTTCATCGCTTTGCCGACGGCAACGGCGATTTTAGTACTCGTAAAAGGTACCCGTGCACCATCACGTTTCAAAATGGCTTGCAATGCGGGTTGCTGTTTTAGCTGCATATATAAAATGTGTTACATTGATAAGTGTCTATCTATGATACGCATAGATGAGTATCTATGAATCAACAACCACGAAAAAAGATGGGGATAAGAACCCCGAGAACAAAAAAAGAGCACGGTAAAGAGTTGACGCATGCTCGCCCGAGTTGGGTTACCAGTGGTGAGGAGGAGCTCTGCCCTGAATGTTTTAAGGTGGTAGGGGATCGCACCCGGTATAAGGTGGTCTGCATGCTTGGCAAAGAACCGACCGGTCTTACGGTGAAACAGCTTACTGAAAAAATAAAACTGAAACAGCCAACGGTGACACATCATCTTAATATATTGCGTTCAGTAAATGCGGTAGCTTCTGCCGACATGGGGCGCCAGCGAATATATACGCTCAACCGCGACGCACACTGTTTTGAGGACTGCAAGATCCCGTACGCCTAAAGTTGCAAAAAATAGAAAG
>CAYWFM010000003.1:0-55672 GCA_964457915.1 uncultured Candidatus Saccharibacteria bacterium
TTCCATCTGCAAGCGATGTATCAACAACCTCGGTGAGCATGCGCGAGACGGTGAGCGACGTGCCTGCCTGCAACACCTGGGTCTTTCGCGCATCCCAGTCGGGTGTTTGATTAAATCCACTACTAAACTCTACTTCTTTGACGATGTGCGGTACCACGAGGTACCCACCATTTGCTAACACCGCAAGCGCTCGCGTCATTGCGATAGGTGTTAGGGCAATACCCTGTCCAAAGGAAGCGGTGTCATACCCCACCTGGTACTTACTTTGCAGATTGTTCGTTATACCTCGCACCTCCCCCGGCTGGTCGATGCCCGTCGTCGTACCAAAACCAAATCGCCCAAGAAAGTAGTCGCGCTGCGTCGCCTGCCCCATACGTGTCGCTATCCATGACGCACCCACATTGAGCGACTGACTGAGTACTTGCTGCATAGGAATGGTGCCGCGCGCCTTACCGTCAAAGTTACAAATCTTCTTTGTGTCCACAGTGAGACAGCCGGTGTCATAGTAGGTAGTGGTGGCGGTGATGGCACCCGAGTCGAGCCCCGCCGCCATGGTGAGTGGCTTGATGATGGAGCCCATTTCATACACGTTCTGCGCCAGTGGGTTTGCATAAATGCGCGGATCACTTTGCGTATTAAACGCATTGAGATCAAACGTTGGGTATACCGCAAGAGCATAGATCTCTCCGTTTTGAGGATTCATGATGATGCCGCCAGAAAGCTTTGGGTGCCACGTCTGATCATAGATCATGAGTTGGCGCTCGAGCTCTGTCTGTACCGTAGGTTCAATGGTCGTGATGAGATCCCCCTGCTTTGGCGCATTACTCACGCTCGACTGTACACTGCCAAACAGCTCAATAAAAAAGTTTGCATAGAGATCTGTTGCGCTGCGGCTCAACACCGAGTTGTACAACCGCTCGAGCCCATAACGCCCCTCCTCAACATCGCCGTTATATGCAACGAAGCCAAGCGTTTGTGCCGCAAGAGATCCTCCTGAATAAAAACGCCACCGATCATGCTGCATGATAATACCCGGCAATTGCTGAGCTAGAATCCGCGCGCCAACCTCTGGATCAAGGTGTTCAGTGAGGAGTTGGTAGCGTGTGTCCGGCTTTGTTGCTTTCGCTATAAATTGATCGTGTGTGAGGGGCACCACATCCTTAAGCGCGCTCCACAGCGCTTCTGCATCAGTTACCTTGGTTGGGTTAACCGCTATAGCAGAGCCCTCTTTCATGCTTGCCGCAGTGATGCGCGTACCATTTTTATCTACAAAATATATGGTGCCACGGTCGGTAAGGGTGTCTTGCGGTTCAACGAACTGCGAGCTCGCCTTTTGCGAGTAGGCTTTGCCGTGCACAATCTGCAGCACATAGAGCCTACCGATGATAATGAGCATCACGAGCACACAAAAACCCGTCAGAACTCTGACGCGGGCAAGAAATAGATGATTGGCACTTTGGGTCACCGAATTGTATTGACGGTCAGTACTGGCGACGCACTGGTGTAGACTACCGACACGGTGTGCGGAGAGACAAAACCAAGCGTCTCTGCATGCTCAGGCGTAATCGCCTTCTGCTGTGTAAGGTACGCCATCTCCATCTCACCAAGATCTGCCATTATCGTTTTGATGCGATGCTCTGCAGCAGTGCGTGATGCCGTATGTACGACCGCCATGAGCAAAAATATACCATATAAAAAGACAGATACTGCGCACACTACCGCCAATAGCGCATTAATGCGGGTGAGATAGGTTTGGTAGAGGCTCAAGGTGTGGATGTTGGTATTCATATAGTTAGTTTTTTTGGATTGCTCGTACTTTTGCACTGCGGGCCCGGGGGTTTTGTCGTACTTCGCTTTGACTTGGTACGAGGGGCTTCTTATAAATCAGTGTCCCTCCTCCTTTCGCAAATCGAGCGAATAATTGCTTCACCAACCGATCTTCAATACTGTGAAAACTAATAACCACGATCCTGCCGCCTGGTGCAAGATGAGCCCATGCGGCGGTGAGACCTTTTTCAATAACGCGTAATTCGTCATTCACCGCGATGCGCAGTGACTGAAAGGTACGTGTTGCGGGGTGGATACGACCATGGCGATATGTGGGTGGCACACTGTCGCGAACAATTTCAGCCAACTCGAGACTTGTTGCGATAGCGGCTACCCTACGGCGCTCTACAATAGCTTTTGCGATACGCTTGGCATACCGCTCTTCACCATAGCCAAAAAATACATCGGCGAGCGTCTTCTCGTCCCACAGGTTAAGCGCCTCAGCAGCGGTAAATCCTGAGGCAGGGACTTTCCCATAACTCATAGAGAGAGGTTCATCAATCAAAAATGAAAAACCACGGCCCGAAGCCAGCTGGCCGCTATTCCACCCAAGATCAAAAAGTGCTGCGTTGATGAGCGGGGTGCGAGCGCTCGCAAGCACGTGCTCAAGTTCAGAAAAATTCGATTCTACCATGCGCACACGCGACTTATAGAGAGCAAGACGTTTTGTCGCTAGAGCAATCGCTCCAGGGTCTGCATCAAGCGCCAGCACCTGTGCGTCGCTGTGTGCAAGGAGCGCCTCACTGTGCCCTCCTTGTCCGAGTGTCGCATCCACCACAAGCTCGCCCGCTTTGAGGTTGAGTGCGGCGAGCACCTCTTTGGTCATGACACTGTGGTGTACCTCTGGCTGCACAGGAGCACCACCCTCTCCCGCATGAGCCAAGCGGCTAGGATGAGACGCACGTGCTAAAGATAGTTTCATCATAAAATGCCAAGGTCGCCCAATTTTTCAGCCATCTGGTCGGCACTCTTTTCAATACGACGCTTGTACTCCTCCCAGGTCTTCTCGTTCCAGACTTCAATGCGGTCAGAAACTCCCGCGAGCACCACTCGAGAACGCAGGTCAGCAAACTCTTTCAAATAGTCCGGCACCAATATGCGCCCCGCTCCATCTACCTCCGTATCGACTGCACCAGCTAGCAAGAAGCGCGAAAGGCCTCGGGTATCAGCTTGGCCAAAGGGTAGGTCGACAAGCTTTTGTGCTATACGAGCCCACGTCTTTTCAGGGAACATAAACAAGCACTGGTCGAGCCCGCGCGTGAGTACCACTTTGCGTCCAACCTCCTTGCGGAATTTAGCAGGAAGCGAAAGCCGTTTCTTGTTATCGAGTGTATGTAAATATTCGCCGATTAACATTGTGGTGTAACGGTTTTCCGCGGGCATCCCACTTCATCCCACTAAGAGACAGTATACGACACTTTATCCCACTTCACCGCGTTAGTTATCCACATTTCGTATAAAAAACACACGAGGCGCGGTAGACTGGGTAGGTGCACCGAGGCTTCACTCTCATCGAGCTGTTGGTCGTCATAGCGCTCATAGCGTTCTTGGCATCCATCGTCTATTCGTCGCTTACCGCGGCGCGCGAAAAAGCGCGCTTTTCTCGCGCGCTTGAAGAACTACACCAGCTCGACGTAGCACTCGAGCAGTATCAAAGTGACCACGGGGGTAATTATCCTGACGATGTAACGCGAGCAATACCTCCAGGACTTGAGGCCTATTTACCAGGGGGCAGTTGGCCTAACGCGCCGTGGCCAAACACCGTCTACGATTGGGACAATTGGGGCCCCGCGGATTTAGATTACACACCAAAAGAACAGGTGTACCAAATAAGCATTCGCTTTTGTACGAGCCCCACGGTATGCAACTTCCCCAAAGAACCATGGGCAAGCGGCTTTGATTACAACAGCTCAGCCTACTACTGCGTTAGCGGTCCATGCCGCGCACACAGCACCGAGCCCACGAATCATCCCGGCTACTGCATGAATTGTGGGAATTAAATCACCTCCTCAAGACGCTTGAGTACAAAATCACGATCGAGCACCGAGAGAAACCAGCCCGCCTTTGGCCCATACGGTTTACCAAGAAACGCGAGATAGAGAGCACTAAAAAGCTCCGCCGGCGCTATACCCTTTTCATCTTTAATACTATGCAAAAGCTCATGGAGCACTTCACCACTCGGGAGCGCCTCTTCTTGTTTGAGTGCATCATGTATTGCAGTGAGTGCACTCTTTTGTTGAGGCGACAGCGCACGTGCAGCATCAGGCAGGTCATCTTGTAACTCAAATACAAACTTCTCCGGCGCATGCAGGCGCAACCAGCGGTTGGCATACTCACGTCGTTCACTTGCTTCGAGTTTGTCCTCCTCGGTCAATGGCGAACCTTTGAGTGCTTCGATCTCGCCAAAATAGTCCAGGTGTGGCATCTGAGCGATAAACGCCACTTGCGAAAAACGTGGTAAAAAGTGTTCGGTGGGAATTTGCGGCTTTTCGTGCTCCGTCGGGTGTATGTACGCAAACAAACGTGCGTAGTCGTCTTTTACCCCAGCCCAATAGCTCGCAGCTAACTTGTCGTACTGGTCAAACAGCACTGGGATAGTGTCACCCTCTGGGTCAAAGTTAATTTGTTGATTAATATCCTTGCCATAGAGCGCAAGTTTAAAAATGTGTGGTGGCACCAGCTCGACAATATCGCGCGCCGATGCGCCCGCGCCCTTGCTCGAGGACATCTTCTTACCCCCCACGAGAAAAAATTCATTGGCGACTCCATAGGGCTCGGGATATTCAAGCACGCGCTGCGCAAACAACTTTGCTAAGTCGCGCGAGCCACCCTTGGTGAAGTGGTCTTTACCACCGCCCTCAATAGCAACGCCCAACACCTGCCACTTTGCGGCCCACTCAGCCTTCCAGGGCAACTTTGCGTTGCCATCAAATGGCGAGATCGTGCCTTCGTTGCCACAGCCTTCGGCCCACTCAACCATCTTGGGCATGCAGCGGTAGGTTACGAGAGCGCCGTCCCATCCGGTCACGCGTGTCGTGCCAATCTTGCCGCACTGCTCGCACACTACCTGGAGCGGGAACCAATCGTCGGGTCGCGGGGTGCCGTACATTTCGCCATAAACCTCACGCACGATGTCAGCCTTATCTAAAAAGGTGCGAATGGCGTTATTCATCTTGCCCGACAGATACAGCTCGCTGCCGCGATAAAACGTTGGCTTAAATCCTGCCGCCTCAATCGCGCCAATGTACTCTTCAGCAAAACATTCGGCAAAATTCTTCGCCGTACCACCCACTTTACCAGTGGAGAGGTCAGGCGCTGGGATCTTGCAGAGCTGCACACCCATGTACTGCTGATACTCTGCCGCATCAAGATATGTCGGCATCCCATCCATGGGGTCAAAGTCGTTGATTTCAAATTTAAATTCGTGTGGGACACCCGCTTCAGCCAAACGCTCGGCAATAGCAGCGTGGAGCGCCAGCGCGCGCATCGAGCCCACATGTACGCGGCCCGAAGCCGTCTTTTCGTCGCGAATGAGCAGCGTCTCTCCCCTCTTAATCTTCTCCCTCAGCTGCTCCTCTATCTGCCCGTATATGCGGTCTAGCCAAAACATACGTTCAGCTTACCCCCTTTCCCCTATTTACGGGAGGTATTGACAATCAAAAATAAAAAGTTTATATTTTTTTGAGCTACTAACTGGTCATGTGAGAGCTCGCACAATGGAACAACCAGACATCTTGGCGCTGCTACTCGAAGCAACCGAACTCTTCACTACAATCAAAACCATGAGTTCAGGTGATGTGAGACTACCGGAAACCCTATCGAAAATCCAAGAGATACACGATAAACTTCAACAAGGTCGTAACCAAGGGCATGAACCGCAACAAGCTGATGTCGACCTTGCTGCGGCGCTGATAACAGAGATGTACTATGATGCCGGCGAGAAAAACCCAGAGGGGCTACGGTACATGTTCCCGGTCTTCGCAGCGCTTTGCGGCAACAGAGACGGACTATTAAGATTTGCCGACGTCAATTGGCAGATCTGTTTTGACGAAGTTCTTAAGATTTGAACCTTCCGGCTCGGGCGCGCATGCGCGCCCGAGCCGGTTCTCTTTTTATATAAAGGTAACACTTAAGGGTGAGTTCCTCTGTGTGTATAACTCATTGACAACTCACCGAAGACCTCTTAGTATATAAGTGTCACCATGAAAGAGACCCTCGTGGGGTTCCGTCCCCACCGGGGGCTTTTTTATTTCTAAAGCCAACTACTCCACCTTGAGGATTTTGTATTTCTGCGTGCCTTTAGGAGTGTGAAAGGAGAATTCATCGCCTTTCTTTTTACTCAATAGTGCATTGCCCAGTGGTGAGTGGTACGAGATTTTGCCTGAAAAAAGGTCGGCCTCTTCTGCGCCGACTATCGTGTAGGTATGCTTTTCGTCTGTGCCAACTTTTTGGACCGAAACGAGTGATCCCATGCCCACCGAATCGGTTTTGGTGCCTCGTACAATTTTTGCACTCTTAAGGATCCCTTCGAGTTTTTGGATACGCTCCTCGACCGCGCTTTGCATTTCTCGCGCTTCTTGGTACTCAGCGTTTTCAGAAAGGTCTCCGAGTGAACGGGCATACTCAAGCTGCTCGGCTACCTCGCGGCGACGCGTGGTGCGCAACTCTTCCAACTCTTTCGTTAACTCCTCGAACTTCTCTTGCGAAATGAATTCTTCAGTCATGATTATATAAACTGCTATTGAGTGATAAGTGTAACGGAATTCCACCTGAAGTCAACAGGTGAGTAGCACCGCAGGGAGCCCTACCGGAGGTACTGAGGGGCGTTTTCACGCATCCACAAGAGGAATTGTCCCATTGCTGCAGGACTACCCATCGTGGTGTGCTGGGGCCCGCGCTCGAGCACCATAGCGTATGCATAGCGCGGATGATCATAGGGGAAAAAGCCTATCATCCATGAATTTACATACTCGTTGCGCACACCCACCTGTGCGGTTCCTGTTTTGGCAGCAACCTGCACAAAGTCGAATTTTACGGCCGCAGCAATACCCTCGGTCACACTCAAGCGCATACCTTCGCGAACGATCTGCATGACCGACTCAGGGATGTGCAGATTCTCCGTCTGTGCGGTCGTGCTGGCTACCAATACTGGCGTCAGTAGTGTGCCGCCGTTTGCCACTGCCGCAGTTGCCCGTACTGCCTGGAGCGGTGTTATCTGCATCCCGTACTGCCCTATCGCCGTGTGATAGGTGTCACCCACGCGCCACGTGGGATCTTCGGGAAAATACTTCGCCTTCCATGCTACCGTTGGAATATTGCCATCTTGTGCAGGAAAGCCCACCAGCCCCGGGTCCTGAGCAAACCCAAAAAGGCGGAAGTATTTGTCGAGCCTATCGATTCCAAGTCCTGGTTGACCCTGGAACCCTCCCCCCACTTCATAAAAATAGACGTCCGAGGAGACCGCTATTGCATGGCGCACATCCACCCACCCATGGGCACGCCAATCTTTAAATATCGATGGGCGTTCAGGGTCATACGGGTTAGGCACACTAATAGAACCTGTTGAAAGAATTTGCTTGCTGGGACTTATAACACCCTCATTGAGCGCTGCCGCCGCAACAATCGGCTTTACGATAGAACCCGGCGCATACAGACCACTCGTGGCCCGATTAAGGAAGGGTCGGCGAGAGTCAGTGTTAATAGACCGAAACGCTGCCGAATCGCCGGCCGCAAGTGCGTTTTGTGAAAACTCAGGGTAACTGGTCATGGCTATGATTTCTCCGGTGTGTATATCCATGAGTACTGCTGCTCCACCTTGAAACTTTGAATCTTGCGCGCGCGTGGCGAGCGCATCATAGAGCCCTTGGGTGACTTTTGCATCAATTGAAAGCGCAATTTGCTGCCCGGGCTCTTGTGGTTGCGTTACACTCTGTGCAATTACCTTGCCGTGTGCATCGGTCTGAGTCAGCTCCATACCGTTAATACCACTGAGCTCAGTATCAAAAGCCTTCTCGGCACCATCTATGCCAATAAACTCGTTACGATAGTAGGAGCCACTCTTGTCTTTAGCGGGTGACTTTGCATAGCCCACCACGTGAGCGACCCCGCGGATGGCCGCATACACCCGCGTCGCGAACTCTTGCGTAGTGGTCCCTACCCCACTGCGTTCATTGTAGGCAAGCGGCAGGCCGGTGCGGTCGGTAATGAGGCCCCTGTCAGCAAACAGAATAGTTTGAGAAAGCTGGTTACGCTGCGCGAGATCTTCATAGTCAGCGCCATGTATAACCTGCATAAACCCAGCCCGCGCAACAAGGAGCGTGAAGATAAGAACCAACACCCCGCCCGTAAACAAAAAAGTGCGCCGCCGCAAAGGGCGCTCAAGACGCCCCTCGAAACGGTCTTTATCAAAATCATTCGTTGACGCATCGAGCAAGATCTCATCAGGCGCAATTTCTCGCAGCGTCTTTCGCTTTTTGCGACTGAGCATAGCAGCACCAGTATAGCGCTTTAGATGGCGCTCGGCACGCGCGAGCGCAAATGAGGTATGAGTACTGCTCGCAATAGAATGATGCCCGCCACGAGCACGAGGAGCGGCATGCCGAGGTAGTAGAAAAACCCCACCGAGTGACCCCACAGCGCCTCAACCACAAATGCCATGAGTGCGGCACTATATCCATAGCCATAGGCCGCCAACAGTACTACAGCAACAAAAGCACAGGGCCAAAAACCAAGCCAAAAACTACCTAAAAAAAGTAGTGTGGCGAGGACGTATAGAGTGAGGCGCTGCATACTATTTAGCAATTTCAACAAAACGCAGCTCTTGCGCGTTCACCGGCACGCGCAAATATAGTGTTATAAAAGACTCACCTTTTTTCCCATCAAGAGCTACCACCTTCGCGACATAACCACCCGCCACACCCGGCAAAAGGATTGAATCACCGGGCGCTACATCATTACCAATCGGCACTTCAGTGCTCAGCGTACCGCCCCCTTGGCCCTCTACTGTCACCGGAAGAGCCGGGTGGGTGGTCGATTCCATAAGCATGCCTTGGTATATTTCTCCAGGAGAAGAAAAAAGGACGACGCGCGCCGTGTGCTCATATACCACATCAACTGCACCTATGACTGCCGTGCCGCCTGCATATACCAAAGCACCGTTACTGACCCCCTGCAGACGCCCCGCATCAACTATGAGCGTGTCATACGGTACTGTCGGTGGGCGAACGATGACACCAGCAAGTAGTGTGCGCACCGAGCCGTCGCGTCCCATACGCGCCTTGAGTCCAAGATTTTCTTGATAGAGCACGTCACGATCGGCGAGCGCTGCGGTCGTTGATGCAAGCGCTGCGCGCAGCTGTTCATTGTCATGTGCAAGAGATGCGCTCGTGTGCAGTGCCCCCATCACTCCTGCGAGAGGGTTGTGTGCAATCACCGGCCCCATCACCTGCCAGGCGAGTGTACTAACCCGCTCGCGCCACACTCCCCCCACCACAAGCAGCACCACACAAAAGGCAAGTACCGCTAGGTACGACACACGACTACGCGATGTCCTCTTCATGCTCTAAGAGTACGTCCTTATAAAATTCAAGATTTTCAAGCACCACCCCGGTGCCGCGCGCGACTGCCGTTAGTGGATCATCGGCAACAATCACCGGCACTTTGAGCCACTGCGACAAAAGCGCATCAAGCCCCTTAATGAGCGCTCCGCCACCGGTGAGCATAATACCCGAGTGCATAACGTCGGAGAGAATTTCAGGGGGTGTTGTTTCGAGTACCTCGCGCACACTCTCAATGAGCGTGTCGATAGACTGCGATATTGCTTCGCGGATATCCGAGTCGGTGAGAAGTATTTCGCGCGGCAGACCCGTGATAAGGTCACGCCCACGCACAATAGCCTCAAGCCGCCCACTATCTTCAGTCACCGAGCCGATAGCAATTTTGACCCCCTCAGCGGTCTTCTCGCCAATAAGAATTTTAAATTCAGAGCGTACATAGCTGATGATATCTTGGTTGAGTTTGTCACCCGCGATGCGCAAATTTTTTGCACGCACAATACCCCCGAGCGAAATGACCGCGATGTCGGTCGTGCCACCGCCAATATCAACGATCATGCTCCCGCTCGCTTCGCGGATAGGCAGGCGGATACCGAGTGCCGCAGCCATCGGCTCTTCAATAATATGTACCTCGCGCGCGCCCGCGTTTTGGGCGGCATCGCGCACCGCGCGCATTTCAACGTTCGTGATACCAGAGGGAACCCCGATGACCGCGCGAGGGCCCAAGATTTTGCGCGACACACCTTGTGCGCGCTTCATAAGATAGGCGAGCATCTCTTCGGTCGCTTCAAAGTCTGAGACGACACCATCAACCAGCGGCCGCACCGCGCTTAGGTGCCCTGGCGTGCGACCGAGCATCTCTTTGGCAGAGGTGCCTACTGCAACTACCTGGCCCGTCTTGGTGTTGACCGCGACTACCGACGGCTCGTTGACCACTATCCCCTTACCACGCAAGTAGACAAGCGTATTGGCAGTACCAAGATCGATACCAACATCATTTGATATGAGGGGAAACAGTCTCTCGAGCGGGTTTTTCATGCAGTAAAGTGGCCAATGAGTTCAGATATACTTTTATGTGAGGTGTGACCCGATGCGCGCTCAACACATTCGAACTTGCCAGCGGTTAAAGTCTTTTCAGAGACAATAATGCGCATAGGAATACCCATAAGATCACTATCGGCAAATTTTTCTCCCGCGCGCACATCGCGGTCATCCCAGAGCACCTCTACTCCCGCCTCAGTAAGCTCACGGTAGAGTTCGCCCGCCTCAGCACGTACATCGGTGCTCTCACTCGGAATTTCTACGAGGTGCACACGAAAAGGTGCCACCGACTCTGGCCACACAATACCCTTCTCGTCAGAGAGCGCTTCAACAATGACTCCCATGAGGCGCGTGATACCGATACCAAAGCAGCCCATGATAGGGTGCTGTTCCCCACCCTCCTTGTTTTTAAAGGTGAAATTAAAATCTTTTGCGTACTTGGTACCTAAGTCAAAGATGTTGCCAACCTCTGAGGCCTTCGCACGACTCAGCGTACCCGCGCCACAGCGCGTGCAGCCCTGTCCCTCCTGCTCATCAGTAATTTCAACGTTTGCACAGTATGAGCACTGGTCGCAGTAGAGGATATCGTCTTCACCTGCATCGGTGAGTACCATAAACTCGTAGGAGAGCTTGGTGGTAAACGCACCACCAGAGGCCTCGGTCGCTTTTGCGACGAGCCCAGCGCGTTCATACACGCGCAAGTACGCTTCCTTTGCTAATTGGTAAAAGCGATCGAAGTCCTCCTGCGTCTCATGAAAGGAGTACATGTCCTTCATGGTGAACTCGCGCCCACGCATGATGCCCGACTTTGCCCGCAACTCGTCGCGATACTTCTGCCCAATTTGGTATATAGCGACTGGCAGGTCTTTGTATGACTCGATATATTCTTTAGCGATTGGCGTCACTATCTCCTCTTCACTCTGCCCTACCGTATACTCTTTTTCGGTACGACTTTGAATTTTAAACACCACGTCAACGTTGTCCCAGGCACCGGTCTGCTTCCACGGTTCACTCGGGTGGAGCGTTGCCATGCGCACTTCCTGCCCACCAATGTGGTTCATCTCCTCGCGGACAATCTTCTCGATCTTCTCTAACACCAAGCGGCCCAGCGGTAGGTAGGAGTACACCCCTGCCATCTCTTTGTGCACATAGCCCGCACGCACCAAAAGCTGTGCGTTTTTTGAGACCTCGTCCTTGGGCGCCTCGCGGCGCGTCTTGGTAAATAGTTGGCTCTGCTTCATATATATATGCTAATTGGAGCCATTGTACGGGAAAACGAGGAGCAAAACAAAGGTGGGGACATATTCAGGGGTATATTGTTGACTTTTTATGAAACTATATTTAAATTATTTATGGGACCAACAGAAGGTGTTTTGTGAATCACAGTTCTTTTAGGCGCTCTCCCCCCAGAAAGGAAGCACGGGATGGGCAAGCGGTACAACATTTTCGTGGATGGGAGATAGGTTTTAAAGGCCCTCCACCGGATTTTTTCCACGCGCCGTATCGACGGCCGCGGATGCCGTTAGCGCAGTTTGTTGAACAAATGCTCACTAAAGAATGCGCAATAGAAAGGAGGTGCGCGTAACAAACAAGGCCCGGACAATTCGTCCGGGCCTTTTACATTTACGCTCCGTGGACCCAGGAGGATATATCGTTAAAGGTGATGAATATGGCGAGTAGTGCGATGAGTGCGAAGCTCGCAACCGTGACACGGGTGACCCACTTTTCGTTCAGTGGTTTGCGTATGACTCCCTCAATAGCAATAAATAGGAGCCGTCCCCCATCGAGGCCCGGTATGGGCAGCACGTTAATGATGGCAAGATTGATTGAGATGAGAACAATCAACAGCAGCCCATAGTACCAACCCTCGTCTGCCACCTGCGCCCCAAGGCGAACAATCCCCACAGGACCCTTTACCTCGTCGAGATTGGCACTTCCCTTGAAGATGCCAGCAAAAAGATCAACCATGCCCTTGGCAGTAAGCCCTGTATATGTGGCGGTTGAGAGCCCGCCTTGCAAGAGCGCCACCGGGGGCGAGAGTTTGAGCACTCCTACATCATCAAGTGAAATACCAAGCGCTTTGCGCCCCTCGATGATACCGTCGGCAGGTTTCGCAAGAAGATGTAGCTCCTCGTCTCCTCGCTTAAGGTTCACGACCATGCTGCCATCTGCGTGATTTGCGATGAACTGCTGGGTCGCTACCGCGTCGGTTGCTAAAGAGAGTTCCTGTGTGCCGGTATTAATACTCGTCACAACGTCGTTAACCTGTATGCCAGCCTTGTCAGCGGGGCTGCCCGGCTTCACATCAACAATGGTTACCTGAGCATTCTGCACGACACCAAACCCCTTATGCTCAACCGAAGAGGGTACGCCCACCATGTAGGCGACCGAGAGCAAAAGCCACGCAGCGATAATATTAAATGCAATACCTGCCACGATGACCGCCGCCTGGATCCAGCGTGAGCGATGAGCGAAATTCTCTCTGTCAAAGTGGTGGGTATCACCAATCTCATCAGGACTTTCACCATAAATTTTCACATAGCCTCCCACCGGCACAAGACCAAGCGTATACTTGGTGCCACCAAACTTTTTTGAAAAGAGGCGCGGTGGGAAGAAGATAGAAAACTCCTCAACACGGATACCAAACGCCTTAGCAATAATAAAATGCCCAAACTCGTGTACGAGAATGAGCCCAATAATACCGAGAATAATCATAGCTGCGCTCATCATGGATACGGGTAGTATACCAGACGCGAGAGCGCTGTTTAGTTTGCTATCTCTTTTTCTTTGCGTGCGAGCGCCTCATCGAACGTTTTGTTAGCTGCGTCGATACGCTTTTGCATCTCGTCTTTAAAGCGAAACTTGTCGTCTTCGGGGATCTCGCCCTCGCGCTCCTTCTTTTGGATATCAGACCACACGTCGTCGCGCGATGAGCGAAGTGAGGCGCGCGCCTCCTCAACCTTTTCTTTCGCAAGTTTTAAAAGCGTTACTCTGCGCTCACTCGTGAGCTCAGGGAAAAAGATACGCACACCCTTTTCATCCATACCAACCGAGAGGCCAAGATTGCTTGCAGTAATCGCTTTTTCAATCTCCTTACCTTGTGAAGCATCCCACGGCACGATGCGCAGCGTGCGTGCATCTTCAACCGAAATGGTCGCTATCTGGTTAATCGGCACTCGTGCGCCATAACTTTCAACCTGGACACCGTCGAGGATACTCGGCGCTGCACGACCGGTGCGCACGCCCGAGAGCTCGCGGCCGAGGCGCTCAGTACAATCTGCTATCTTCTTTTCAAGTGGTTTAAAATCGTATGCCATATATGTGTAATAGCTTATAGGTTTTGCCTCACCGGAGCAAGCACGAGCCAACTAATTCTATAAATCCATTTCATCATAAGCTAGAAATACAACGCATACATCACGCACAACCAATACACAACTAAAGGTATGAAAATGAAAAAGAAAAAAGGAATAGTAAAGTCAGATCGTTTACGAGTCTGGTTATAATACGCGAGCCACCATAACGTAAGCAAACCAATGAAACAAACAAGAAGGATGGATTCAGCCCACGCGGAAAGACCACCAATAAATTCATCTCGGGGCGGAGTATAAAGACTTGAATTTACATACAGCAAATAACAAAGATCAAGAAAAGCAGCCACTAAACTTGTCTTATATACCCATTTTAGTTTGTGAAGATTCATGTAATTTACAAAAAGTGTAGCACGATCAAGTTACACCGACCTAAATTTTTTGGCGGCAGGTGGGTAGATTTTGACCAAAGGGTCGCGGGTGGTGTCGTAGGTGCGGGCTGGGGCAAGGTAGCGACCATAGTGGATGATGCGATGCGTGATACTCCCCCACTCTTTTTTTAGCACCAACTGCATTAGATCGCGCTCGATGCGCACTGGGTCTTTGTAGTCTGAAAGATCATAGCGCTGCACAAAGCGGATGACGTGCGTGTCGACCGTGATCCCGGCCACCACATTAAACGCCTCTTTTAATACTACCGTGGCTGTCTTACGTGCAACGCCGGGGAGCCTCAAAAGCTCCTCGATCGTCTTGGGCACCTCGCCGCCAAACCCACCATCTTTTGTACTCTTCTCAACCAACGCGGCGGCCGCTAAAATATTTTTTGCTTTTGCATGATAAAAGCCGCTCGACTTAATCATCCGCTCAAACTCGGCGATACCTTTGGCGCTCCTCCCTGCCTGCACATAGTCGGCGGGCACCTTGTATTTTTTAAAAAGCTCGGCAGTAATTTTATTAACCATTTTGTCGGTACACTGCGCCGAGAGTTGCACCGCGACCAACAATTGCCACGGCGTCTCGTAGTTCAATTCAATCTTTGCGTTTGGAAACAGTTTCTTCAGTTCCTTATCAAGCTTCTGCAATCGCTCTTTTCGTTCAGTCAATTTCTTTGAGGTCATATAATTAGAGTGTGCAGTAAAAACTAATCGAAAGGAGCATTGCGGGCAAGTTAGTGGCAGTGTAGAAAGGTTAGGCAAATCAACATAATCGAGAGTAAGTGAGTAGTATCGCGATGAGAGATTAGTTTTTATGTAATTACCTATTTACTTAATGACTGGCAAAGTGACCGCCAAATGTTCGAGAATCATTTTGAGTGATGGGGCACGGTCGCCCAGATACTGACGTAGGTGCATGAGGTCTTCGAGCGCTGCACGCACGGTAGCGTCAGCGATGTGGGGGTAGAGCGCCGCTTCAAGCTCAGTAAAAAAACTGCGTGTGCGCTCGCGAGCATCCTCTTCATCTTTAAGAAACGCGGCAACCCAGTCGCTGCGCTTTTTGTAGGGCGAAGCAAGAAATTCGGTTGCATCATTCTGGACGTTTGGGGCCCGAAGAACTCCTTCCGAAAAAGTCCTCGGATCTCCCCGCACGCCGACAATCTCCCCGTCGGCGAGGCGGGGCCAGACTATTTTCTTCAGGAATTCTTCTTGCCCCTTAAAATCTAACATTCTCGAGCGCAGTGTTGGCAGTAGTGTGCCATGCGGCAAGAGGAGTACAAACTGTGTCCCCTGTTGGGGCTCTTCAAACAATTTTAAAAGCGCTTGCTGTGCCTCGCTCGTCATCGAGCCCACGCCGAGTACGAACAGCGTCCGGCCGCCGGTATTTTTAAGTGAGGCCGTTGCTATGAGCTCGCGCGCCTCATCGATACCAAATTTTTCAAACTGCTGGGGCGCAAAGCCCGGGTCATGAGGTGCAAAACCCTCACTCTCCCGCAGCGTATGCACAAGCGCATCAAATTGGTTAAGGGCCCCTTCAATAAAATACGCATGGTGCGTGAGCATACTACCTCTTCGCGATAACGGCCTTTTTGTAGGTATCGAGGTGCTCCAGCGCGATGCCGGTGCCGCGCGCGACACAAAAGAGCGCGTTGTCAGCGACGACCGCCTTCACCCCGGTGCGGCGCAGCACCAACTCGGGGAAGTTGCGCAGCTGGCAGGTGCCACCCGTCATGATGATGCCTTGGTCGATGATGTCTGAAGCGAGCTCGGGTGGCGTCTCCTGGAGCACGTCGCGAATCGCTTTAATGATCTCTCGCAGATCCTTACCTATCGCTTTGACCACGTCGTTGGTCTTCATTTCAAACGAGCGCGGTAGCCCCGAGATAAAGTCGCGCCCACGCACCTGCATGGTGAGCTCCTCCTCAACCGGCACGGCAGAGCCGATTTGAATTTTGATATCTTCAGCGGTCTTGTCGCCAATGCCGAGGTTGTATGTCTTCTTTATATAGTCGGCGATGGTGTGGTCGAGCCTGTCGCCCGCACACTTCACCGAGGTCGAGGCGACGATGCCACCAAGTGAGATAACCGCAACGTCAGAGGTACCACCCCCGATGTCGATAACCATGTGGCCGCGGGCCTCTTGGATGGGAATGCCAGCACCAATTGCTGCCAAGACCGACTCCTTTACTACATAGGCGCTCTTGGCCCCGGCGCGTATAGCAGCCTCAACAACTGCGCGGCGCTCGGTCGAAGTAACACCGGTCGGGACCGAGACCATCACCTCAGGCTTAAAGAGTTGGAAGCGGCCCATCGCCTTATTGATAAAGTAGCGCAGCATCGCTTGGGTGACGCGGTAGTCAGCGATGACGCCGTCTTTCATCGGGCGGTAGGCAATAATTTCGCCCGGGGTGCGACCGATCATCTCCTTCGCTTCGGCACCCACAGCGAGAATACGCTTATCAATTTCAGAAATGGCGACGACGGATGGCTCGTTGAGCACGACACCGCGGCCAGGGATAAACACGAGCGTGTTGGCAGTACCAAGATCGATTCCAAGTCGTGGAGTAAAGAATGACATGCAGAGGAATAATACCGGAGTGTGCGCTACTAAACAAATGATGAAAAGTAAAACGGCGCGTTCCCCAATGGGGAACGCGCCGCGTAGTTCAGGCCCGCTGCGTATTACTCGCGCCGGCGCTGGTGTGCTCTACTTTCTGCGCTGCCGCTCAAAGCACATGCGCAGCCATGGTTTATTCTGCATCTCACGATACAGGCCGAGAAGCAGAGCGAGGCCGCCGAGCAAGAGGAACGTCGCCGGCTCGGGAATTGGGATCTGCGTATCGGTGAAGAAGAACTGCGCCGGCACATTGCCCACCGGCTTGATGGTGTATCCGTATACTGTATGTGATGGTCCTGACCACGTGCCGCCGAGGACCATGTTCAGATAGTCGTTCGTCTTGATGATCGTAGCAGCGCTTACGCCGGAAACGGTCAGATTGCCGGAGGTAATATCCAACCCCGGGTCGAGTGTGAGCTTCAGGAACGTTAGCCAAAAGGAGGCCGCATCGACATTGTTCGTGGGTGGGTCTGCGTGGGTCACAAACGTTAACACCCGGTTAAGGGTCAACGCATCATAGGTCTGGTCCGCAGGCTCCCAGTCGTACAGGGACGCGGAACCAGCAATGTCCGGCGCATCGCAGAGAAACATTTGCTGCGTGAGTGTTGGTCCGTTCGGGAGGAATTTGATGTCGGCGTAGTACGGGCTGATGATCGCCGAACCAACACTGTTCCCATTGTAGGTAACCACACCCACTTCATGGGCACCGTAAGTCTCGTTACTGAACGAGACGAGGACCGCTCCAGCCTGCTGCACAGTGGCAAACAGACCCAGGATGAACACCAAGGGTATAAATAGCCGCCGCATGGCGGTGTCTCCTTTCTTCGTTGTTACAAAAAACGCTCCCAGCATCACCAAAAAGGCAATAGCGGGAACCGGGAGCACTATACCACATAGTTAAATAAAATGGAAGTACCTTTCTATTTTGGGGTTTTTATGGTAGAAGAGTACTGGACGTTCTGGTGCTAACACCACTTTTGGGCGTTCAGTTGCAACTGAAACTGCTAGAAGGACCATTCGATGCGTACGAGACTTTTTGGCGCCGTCATGGCGCTTCTTCTATTGCCCGCTTCGTGGATGACTCCTGCCTCGGCGGCTGTCATCTACAACTCGGCCCTGGCTCCACCCGGCGTCTACGCCGGCACCGGCAATGGTGGTCTCACCAACTGGACGGTCAATACCGGCCCGAATCTGGAGCTCGCGGTCAACACCGTCGAACGCTTCATGGGCGGAGTCACTCCGACGGTGGACAACATCTACAACGTTCCCCTCGGTCCTACTGTGGCACCAGGTCATGTCGGCTCCTGGTGGGGCTTCGGCTTCTCTGCGAAGGCTGACACTCCAGCGACCCTCGGACAGTACACGTACCTGCTGACTGTCCAGAATCTACTGACTGGCAACACCTTTACCATCGATCCCACGCTCATCCCTGACAATGCCGGAACCGATGGCACCAACGTTATCGGCGGTGGTGCGGGTTGCTCCGGTAGCCCAAGCAATGTCGCATGCGCCGCTGCGACTCGCGTCGGCTTCCAGAACTTCGAAGCACCGTCGTTCAATGGGTCGCCGAGCGTCTTTGACTCGACGTACGATCCGAACGTAAACAACAGTTGGTTGGTCACCCTGTCGGCCTTCCAGGGCGGCAACCTCATACTGTCGGTCAATGAACGCATCAACGCCGGCGTCGGGGTCATGGAGCCCTCGTCGATCCTCTCGTTCATCCTCGCACTCTGCGTACTGGGCTGCATCGCTCACAACCGGCGGCGTGATGGCGGAAACGGTGGCGCAGCCAACGACAACCAGGATATGGCGGCCGCGGCCTGATCTCTGGCCGATCGTTTGCCTTGGGTAGATACTACTCTGCTCAAGGCAGACAGACCTGTGCTTTTCTTCCCCAAAGGGTTGAAAAGCACGGGTTTTCTTTTTCCCTACTTTTCTATATACGAGACAAAACGCCAAACTTGTGTTATTTTCATTCTGGCTGTTCTGTCTTGATTTGACAGCTGTCCTTTGCAAAGGGAAAGGTAACCTCTCATGTTGCGACGTTTGTTGGCCAGCGGCTTGCTGCTGGCTGTGTTGCTGTTACCGCACATCGCGGCTGCAGTGCCTTTGGTACCATCGCCAACCCTTACTTTGGGTCCGATGACATTCTCCGGCTTTACCTGCGTGATCACGGCCTCTGGCCCTGGCATCGGTGGTCCTGCCGCTTGCACGGGCATCGACGTCTCCACGGTCTCCGACGGTATCAGGTTCAACAGCGGCTTCGCCGCGGACCTTGGTTTCGTTAGTGACGTGGCGATAACCTACATGGTAACGTCGACCATACCGATCACCGCCATCGACCTGAACTTCGACGGCACTTCGCTTTTCGGCAACAACTCGGTTACGAACGTTGTTGAAAGCGTATACGCCGGTATCGGCGGCCCGCTGATCGGCAAGCTAACCGTCAGTTGCAGCAGTCTCGGCAGCTGTGACCACCAAGACCCTCCGCTTGAGGGTGGCGACATTCAGCTGTCAGCCCCCACCTTCTTAGCCTATGTAACCAAGGACATTCAGCTCGTCGCTGGCGTCACGTCAGGCGCAGCGATCAGCTTTATTGATCAGTCCATGCATGTCCTCGAACCTGCGTCCATGATGGTTCTGGGTGTTGGCTTCGCCGGTCTCGGTTTTGCCACTCGGCGGCGCTGGGGCGGCGGCACACTTGGCCGAGCAGCAAACGACGACTCACAGCGCAAGGCTGCCTGATCAACTCTCGGTCCCACTTACGGGACCGTTTATAAAGACTCCTGCTCGCTTCGGCGGCAGGAGCTCTCTTTTTTAGTAACGTAAGTAAGAATATAAAAAAACAAAACCGCTCGGCTCATCATCAGTATCGTGGGTACGACACCAAGTCAAAACCGAGCGGGAGCGCGTGCTGCAGGCTATGCAGCACGACGCCGAAAAAGAAGCAGGAGCATGAGTGACAAGGCCAGCAAGAGGAGCGGCTGCGGCTCCGGGATACTCAGTTGCCCCGGGTGGAGCTCGATATTCCCCGCGAAGGAGCTGCCGGCAAGGCTAGTGAACGCCTCCGAGGGCGAGCCCGAGATAGGGATCCCTTGGAGAGTCCCCGTCCCCACCCATGCCGGGTAAGCCAGGCCCCAAAAGTCTTGTAGCGCCGTCGAGACCGCCCCGCCAATGGTGAAGCTCAGCTGATAGAGCGCTGAGTTTGCCATTGGCGTGAAGGACACGGACCCCAGCGTCGCCGTGAAGAGCGCCGTACCCGCCGCCAGATCTGGCGTTGCGCCAGGGAAGTCGGCAGAGCCGACTATATCGAGTGAGCCCCCAGAGACGCCGGTCGCATGACTGTTCGACAGCACCTGCACGAAGTTGCGTATCGGTGCGCCGGCAGCAGTGACGCCGTCCACACGCAGGTTAAGCATGACCGCTCCGCCCAGCCCCGAAGAGACTGCGCCAGCGGATTGTGTGTGCGCGAACTGGAAGAAAAGCGTTGGCACCGCGCGTGCGGGGCCAACCAGCCCAAAGATGGCCATAACGACCATCGCAACAATGCGAATCAACTAGGCCTCCTTTTATTTTTCTAGCAGAACCAATCTGCTAGATACCACGAGCATAGTGACAGAAAAAGTCTGTTTTGGCAAGAGCTACTGCGACACCTCTCGTTTGATGCTGAGACCCAGTTTTGAAAGACGCTCCTCAATACGCTCGTAGCCGCGGTCGATGAGGTAGGCGTTGTCGATGGTCGACGTGCCCTCGGCCACCGTTGCCGCCAAAAGGTACGCGAGCCCGCCGCGCAGGTCGGGACTCTCGAGGTTTTTGCGTGTCAGTTTTTTGGGCCCACGGATGAGGATGCGGTGCGGGTTCATGACCGTCATGTCTGCCCCCATGACGACAAGGTCGTCGACATAGCGAAAACGCCCATCAAAAATTGTTTCGAGGATACTCCCCTCTCCCTTGCACTGGCTCATGAACACCGCCATCGGCGCCTGCAGGTCGGTTGGGAAGCCTGGGTACTCGTGCGTGCGCACGGGCACCATGTGGTACTCGCTCGCAGCGCGGATTCGGATAGTGTTTTGTGTTGTCTCAACAAAGACGCCTGCTTGGGCCAAGAGTGAGAGTGGCACCGTGAGCCACGATGGGTCACAGTTGGTGATGGTGATATCCTCGCCTGCGAGTGCAGCAAGAATGGCGAAGCTCCCTGTTTCTATCCTGTCGGGTGGGACAATAAATGGTTTACCCTCTGCACGTAAGAGCTCGCCACCCTGAATGCGCAAAACTGGCGTGTTCATCCCGCTAATGTGTGCACCACAGGCGTTGAGATACTCTGCCAAGTAGCCGATCTCGGGCTCCATCGCTGCGTTTTCAAGCACCGTCTCACCTTCGGCGAGCACCGCAGCCATCATGAGCGTTTCAGTTGCGGTGACTGAAACAAGGGGGAATGTGATGTGCGCACTCTTGAGCGTGCCGTTTGCGGTAATCTTGAAATAGCTGTCATCCTCTACCACCGAGGCGCCCATCGCCTTAAAGCCATTAAGAAAGAGGTCGATAGCACGCTCACCCAACACACAGCCACCCGGGAACGGAAACTCGACCGCGCCATAGCGCGCCAACACAGGACCGGTGAGCACTATGGATGCACGAAAGCGCTCGGCTATGTCTTTACGCAAGACTGTTTGGTTTGTTTTGAGACCCTCAAGCAGCTCACGCATGCGGTCTACATCCTCTATGTGTGGCACGTTTTGAAGTTCAACCTCGTCTGCAAACAGCACGGTGGCGGGCAAGATTTTGAGCACCGCATTTTTGGCTCCCCTCACCGCGATTTCCCCTTGTAATTTTTTTTGGCCATTGAGCCCCTCAACAACAAATCGCTCACGCATATACGAGTAGTGTACCGCTAGTGGAGCTCTTTGTCCCAATTGGGCTCGAGGCTACGCCTAGCGCGCTTCATCGGTTTGAAAGGAGATTCTGCACCTTCTCTTTTAGCTTTCGTTTTGACTTGTGTGCTGTTTTGTTTTTGTTCACTGGCTTCGCCTTCATGTTTCTTCGGATTTATTTCCCACCAAAAGCGTTTTGAAAATGCATCAATACCGTTGCGTTTCTGCGCGTCGTCGCAAATGCTTTTAAGAAAATAGAGATCCTTGGTAGGAATCCCCTGCAGCACGCGGCCCATACGACCCATGGTGAGAGGCCCCAACCCATCGCGCGTGCGCGACACATTGAGCTTTTGCATAAAATACTGCATGAGGTCGCCCCGCTCGCTCGCGCGGTCACGTCGCCCCGTGGGCCCCGTGATGTGCTGGCTTATATGCTGCATGCCACTTATTATACATACATTGACACACGCACTTCTGCGTGCCACATTTATTTACAGAAGAACTGGAGGGGGCTATGAGCGCACAATGGTCACACTCAAACAAGAAGTACGATCTCAAGGAAATTCTGCTACTAATTCCGAAGTTTATCTGTGGTGCATGCATCCTGCTGGGAATCGGTCTCGCGTTCGTTGCGATGCGGTGTACTGACTGGCTGACAAAAAGAAAGGGGCAGCCAAGCAGAATGCATTTTTTTCAATGACCCCTACCTGAAGCCGCCCCATCGAGGGCGGCTTCACTTTTTAGCCAAAAAACGGCA
The DNA here is from genome assembly GCA_964457915.1 of uncultured Candidatus Saccharibacteria bacterium. GTDB lineage: Bacteria > Patescibacteriota > Minisyncoccia > Phycocordibacterales > SBAW01 > GWA1-54-10. The sequence continues at coordinate 22,412 of CAYWFM010000003.1, forward strand.
TAGTTAGAGCCACATGACTCCCGTGAAGCACAAAGACCCCATAGTTCAGGCCGGCTCCCCTATTCTGCGCGCCCACGCGAAGCCAGTCCTTAAGAAAGACTTCGGCTCTGCTAAGCTGCGCACACTACTCAAGCACATGTCCAAAGTCCTCGCCAAAGAGGAGTACGGCGTTGCCCTCGCCGCGCCCCAGGTAGGTGAGTCACTCCGATTATTCGTCGTTGCCGGTAAGGTATTTAAAGAAGAGGGTTCAGACGATCCTGCCTTGCCCGACATGGTGTTTATTAATCCTGAGATCATCCGCCTCTCACGCAAGAAAAAGGAAATGTCTGAAGGCTGCCTCTCAGTGCGCGGACAGTATGGCACCGTTTTGCGCCACGAAAAAGCGAGCGTTAAGGCGTTTGATTTTGAAGGCAAACCGTTCACCTACCACGGAGCGGGACTCGTGGCACACATCTTCCAGCATGAGTGCGACCACCTCGACGGCATCCTCTATACCGACAAAGCAGAGTCGATGCGTATCGACTCTAAAAATGAATAACTATGACTAAACCCCTCTTTGCCTACTTTGGCACCCCTACTATTTCAACCTTGGTGCTCGATAGATTAGAGGCGCACGGCTTTACTCCCGCACTCATCATAACTGCGCCGGACAAACCAGCGGGCCGAGGTCTTGCGGTACAACCATCACCCACCAAGAGCTGGGCCCTCGAGCGTGGTATCGACGTTGTTACCCCCGAAAAGTTGCGTGACCCGCAGTTCACAGCAGAGCTCGGTAACACCAACTGGGACGTCTTTATCGTCGCTATGTATGCAAAACTCATACCAAAAGAGTTACTCGACCTACCACGCCGTGGCGTGCTGAATGTGCACCCCTCGCTGTTGCCAAAATTCCGCGGACCCTCTCCCGTACTCTCCGCCATCCTCGCCGACGAGCGTGAGACCGGTGTCACCATCATGCAGCTCACCGAGGGTATGGATGAGGGGCCCAGTATCGCCCAAGCACGCATCGAGATTGAAGAAGAGGCGTGGCCACTAAAAGGTTCGCGGATGGAGATGCTGCTCGCGCAGGAGGGTGGCAATCTTTTAGCCGAAGTGCTCCCCGACTGGGTCGCAGGCACCCTCACGCCTGAGGAGCAAGATCACACCAAAGCAACCTATACAAAAAAATTTGAATCAGTAGACGCCCTTCTTGATCTCACCAACCCGCGCGAAGCGTTTCTTAAAATCCGTGCATTTGACCAAAGCCCGCGTGCCTACTATATCGCTCCAAATGGAAAGCGCGTTATCGTCACCGAGGCAAACTGGAAAGACGGCGATCTAGAGATCGTGCGCGTTATCCCCGAAGGTAAGAAGGAGATGCTCTATAGCGACTTTCTGCGCGGACAAAATTAGTGGCGCTTACCAAACCCGCGGATGAAGTCTTTAAACTTTGAGGCACCGCGGCGCTCGTTGTGCTCCTTGCGTTCTTTGGCGCGACCAAGCTCACGGGTAAGCTCTGCCTCCCCGATATCTATCACCTCAGTGGCTGAATCGCCTCGCGCCTCGGCGCGATAGACCTCACCACTCGCTTTGAGCGTGTACTCCACACGATAGCGGCCACCCTCCTCACTTGTTTGAAATTGAATCTCTACGTCAAGATGTGCGCTCGGGTCGCTGCCCACAAACTTATCAACATGCGCGAGTCGTTTCTCGACATACGCGCGAATCTCATCACTCACCGAAAGCCCTGTTCCTTTGATGTTGTAATTGAGTTGCATACCTCCAGTATATCCTATCGCTGCGCGTCTACCTCTTGCTCGTTAACCGCATCCAGCTCTTTCCTGGTGAGTCGGTGCGCTGGTTTTGCTAATGCACGGCGAATCTCCTCGTCGGTTTCGTGCGAGACCTCCTCTGCGGCTTCTTCATCCATTTCACGAGGATCTTCTAGAAAAATAGCGAGGCTCACGATACACAGGAGGACCGATACCGTTACGATGAGTATCATTGTCATGGCTCAAGTATACCGCGAAGCACTCGGGGCACAATACACAAAAAAGAGGGGGGTAATTTACTACAGCAGGGCGTATAGTGCTGCCGCGCCAGAGAGAGCCATAAGGATAGTGACACACCAGCCACAGAGCGTTATGAACCAATGATTTTTAAAGCGGTGCATACGCGAACTGAGGCGCACGATGAAAAAGAGTACCACCGGGGCCACCAACCCATTAGCAACAGCGGCATACAAAAGCCCCTTGATGGGGTCGAGTCCAGCAATATTTGCGACAACAGCGACCACCATCGACACAATAATGACGCCATAAAATGCGTCTGCTTGAGCGAGTGTATGGTACAAGCCACGCTTCCAGCCAAAACTCTCCGCGAGCGCATACGCACTTGAGCCCGCGAGTACCGGCAGCGCCAAAAGCCCTGTCCCGATAATGCCGATTGCAAACAAGAAGTACGTGAGGGTGCCCCCAAACGGACGAATAGCGAGCGCCGCTTGGTCGGCGGTCTCGATGGAGGTAATACCATTTGCATACAGGGTTGCAGCACACGCCGCGATAATAAAAAACATGATGAGGTTGGAGAAGAACATCCCGCTCCAGACGTCGGTGCGCATGCTGCGGATCCCTGCTCTGAGTACCTCGTCACTTTCTTGGGGTACCGTGTGTGTTGCATTAAGACGCTTTTCTTCAACCTCTTGGGCCGTCTGCCAAAAGAAAAGGTAGGGCGATATGGTGGTGCCTAAAATCGCACACAACAAAAGCAGCGCATCACTACTCCATATAAAATGAGGCACCACCGTGTAGTGAAGCACCTCCCCCCAATCAAGGCCGACCATAAGCGCGGTGAGCACATACGCAAACAATGAAAGGGTGAGCCACTTGAGAAACTTCGCGTAGCGCGCATAGGTGGTAAATATCTGGAGCAGCATACTAAAGAGTGCAAAGAAGAGTACCAACACGATGCTGTGTACCTGTGGAAGTATGAGCCGGGTGCTTGCCGCCATAGCACCGAGGTCGGCAGCAATATTGAGCGTATTAGCCACAAACAGGAGCCCGCACACAAAGTAGAGCACGCTGGGTGCGTAGTGCTGCTTGATGTTTGCTGCGAGCCCCTTGCCAGAGACAATACCGATGCGCGCGCACATCTCCTGCACAATTGCCATAAAAGGAAAGGTGAAGAGCGCCAACCACAAAAACCCAAAGCCGTAACGCGCACCCGCTTGCGAGTAGGTCGCTATGCCTGACGGATCATCATCAGCGGCGCCCGTGATGAGCCCCGGCCCCAGTGTATGAAAATATTCTTCGGCAAGCTTAAGCGGCTTTTTATTTACCAAACGCTTCTCTTCTCGTTCAGAAAACTCTATCGTCTCTTCAAGCACCTTAGCAGGCGCTTCAAAAATCTCTTCGACAACTTTTTTGCCATCCATACTGAGCCTCCATTGTACCAAACAAAAAGGCGGCAGGAGGTGTTACTCCCGCCGCCCTGGCGTGCGGACACGCCCAAACACAATAAGATCGTGTCCTTGCAACATCCAAAATACATGATCATCCACAAGGCTATTCACGATCCTGGCCGCGATCGATCGGTGCAGCCCCTCGTAATGGTTTGTGTTATATCGTCTCCCACGCTGTTGCCCTCTGTAATACCAAGCGCCAACATGTACCACATGTAGATCTGCCTGTGCATCACAAGTTCTCCATCCCTCTTGCAGAAATTGACGGGTAATTGTCATACACTGACCAAGAGGATGAATAACAATGTCTCGTATTGGCAGGTGGGCAAAACGGGCGAGAGTGTCTGGAAAATCGCAATTGTTTTCCCTGCACAGTGCACCCTCGAGACTCAAGACATGTACATTCGTGATAGCCATAGTCGCACCTTTTGGTTACTTTGTCGCACTTTTTAAACCCTTGACGAGTATATATTAGTGTAGTGCTTAATGCAAGAACGGGACTGTGGTGTTCATGCTTGGTGTGCTAGTGTGGTGGCATATGGAAAGTGAGATGCGCGCCGTAGTCTCCGGGAGGGTGCAGTTGGTTATGTACCGCGACTTTGCCTGCCGCGCAGCCAAACGGTTCGGGCTCGTGGGCACTGTGCGCAACTTGCGCGACGGCACCGTTGAGGTGGTGGCCCAGGGTGATACAAAAAAACTTGAGCATTTTGTTTCAACACTGCGCCGCGGCTCTCCCCTCTCGCGCGTTGATGGTGTTGAGGTTGAGTGGCGCACACCCTCCAAAGATTTTAAAATCTTTTCGATTATTTTTTAAAAGAAAAGACCCACAGCAACTACCGTGGGCTTCAGTTCGCCAAACTTCATACTCTCGCCTTCTGTTCTATAGCCTCTTCCTTGTATTGGGCGAGCCTGTGGCGAAAGACATATGCCAGCAAATCTCCAAACGCGGCCTGTACTGTCTTTCCATCATTCGCCACAGTAAGTTGGTGTCGAGCGACAGAAAGAAATGCTTCTTGGATTGTTGCATATTTCACAACATACTGACATGTAGGAACTTCAGTGTTGGGACCAATGTAAATATGGAACGTCGTTTTCCAGTCCACGGCATTCATTAGTTCAATAACCACATCCGAGACAATATTTACGATTACGTATATCTCATTCCCAACCCACAAGAAATCTCCCACGTTGGGTTTTGTTGGAAGTGACGCACGTTTACTACTGTTTGCTATTAACGCGAGGACTGTCAGACCCGGCCTACTCAACGCACTCTGTGTGCTTTGCGACATGTTTCACTCCAAGAATGTTGCGTGTACATAGTCTGCACATCACCATACGCGAGCGCTGCATAAAATCAAGTCATAAAACACATAAAAAGAAAGGCTCCCCGAAGGGAGCCCGCCACTTTTTTGGTGGCTGATGTACAGGATTCTACTCGTATCTTGAACACTCCTTGCAAAGGGTCGAGCCCTAGAGCTCGAACCGCGCCTGGTGATAGGTCGAAGTTTGCTTTTGTTTTGACGACCGTTTTTTTAATGACGACCTTGGCGCCGCCTCGTGTCATCATCTCGACAGTTCGATACTCTGGGAGGAGCACGTACCGGTTAGACCTTGCCGGCATCCTGTCTTGAATATGACTCACGACCACTATGCTCTTTTCGGGATTAACCAACCTCACGCACGAAGCAAGAGGGTGCTTTTCCCTATCACGAGCAGCTATAACTACGGTGTCTGATTGAAACAAACCACCACCAGCCATAGACTTGCCCGGGAGCGCGTACCAAGTCGCCACCGCGTCATATGCCTCCATCTCCTGTGCTCCGCTTGGGCGCGAAACAACCAGACATGTCGCACACAACACTAGTACCAAAACTCGCAACAGTCTCTTCCTTCTCCAGTTAATCCGAAGCAAGGAGCTAAAACTTAGTCACCCGGGGGCGACGGCTACGTTCCAGATCCTGCACTCATAGTATACGCGACAAACACCCAAAATGGTGCATTCACACTATGAAAAAGAAAAGTCGCCACTTGGGTAACTACCAAGTGGCGACAAGGAGAACTAGGCAGGAACGCTTATGCAGCTGCTGACAGGTTGGCCTGTGGCCTACCCACACCAGCCCGCCGCTCGGCGATCTGCGCCTTTATCGCCTTCTGCAGCTTCTCGAACGCCCGCACCTCGATCTGGCGTACTCGCTCGCGGGAGATGTTGTACTGCTGCGCAAGATCTTCCAGTGTGGTTGGGTTGTCCGTCAACCGGCGCTTTGTCAGAATGTCCAGCTGCCGCTCATTGAGCACCTTCAGCGCAGTAGCGAGCAGCGCCTTGCGGCCATCCAACTCCTCGCGGTCGGCAATCGAGGTTTCGTGGCTTTCCGACTCGTCGACCAGCCAGTCCTGCCACTCACCTTCACCGTCGAGTCGTATGGGCGCGTTGAGGCTTCGGTCCGGCACGGCGAGGCGGCGGTTCATGTTGACCACATCCTGCTCCGGCACATCCAGCACACGGGCGATCTCGGTCACCTGCTCTGGACTAAGGTCGCCGTCATCAATAGCCTGCATCTGGCCCTTCAGGCGGCGTAGGTTGAAGAACAGCGTCTTCTGCGCTTGAGTGGTTCCGATCTTCACCAGCGACCACGAGTGCAGGATGTACTCCTGGATCGCGGCGCGAATCCACCACATCGCGTAGGTCGACAGACGGAAGCCGCGGTCTGGGTCGAAGCGGTTTACCGCCTGCACCAGGCCGACATTGCCCTCGGAGATTAGCTCTCCCATCGGCAGGCCGTAGCCGCGGTAGCCCATAGCAATTTTCGCGACGAGACGCAGGTGTGAGGTGACAAGCTTATGCGCCGCCTCCATATCCTGGCTGTTACGCCAGCGCTGGGCGAGCGAAAGTTCTTCCTCGAACGTGAGCATGGGGAACTTGCGGATATCCTGCAGATACCGCGAAAGGTTTCCCTCAGGCGCGATAGGCCGTGCTGTAGCCATTGTTACGTACCCCCTTTATTTCTGGTGATTACAAAAGTCCGTAACCAAATTTTTTATAACACGTTTTGTATAGAATTGCAATAAATGCCCGATGTGCCCTAGCGCACCTCTATTACTGAGTAAAAAGTTAAGGGCCCTACCGGTAGAGGTATCGGCAGGGCCCCGCCGGCTTACGCCGGCTATCCGACCCGAAGCAAAGTCAGCACCCTTCGCTTCTAGTCAGATTCTGGTTTGAGTTTTTCCAAAGCACTCTGGAGCATATTCCACATCCTTGTGATCGGCCGCCACAACGACGCAAGCACTCGCGCAGATAGAAGAAGGACAGAGAGTGCCGATAGCGGCATGAGAGGCACCCAAAAAGGAACAATATTTTTATACAATAGCCAACCAGAAAATAGCGTGGCAACTATAGCGATCAAGAACAGAGGAAGCAAGTGGCGGCGAATAGACGGTTCGTCATCCATGGTCATCCTCCCGAACGTTTCCTGCCACCAGTATCCCACAGTCGCCCCGTTGAGCAAGCGAGGCGCTCCTACTGAGGCATGGTGATATACCGGCGCGACTTAAGGAAGAAGTACCCAATAATAACGAAGGTAACAATCGGTGAGAGCCACTCGGGGATATGTGCGCCAAAACCATCGGCTATCATAATGCCACCCAGCACGACGAGCGAGTACATAGCTCCGTGCTTGAGAAACACGTACTTTTTAATATTCTCGATGTTGCGAATGGTGAGCCATCGCACCACGAGAGCACCGATACCGTTACCCACGAGAATAAGTGGTACCGACAAGGTGAAGGCAAAAGCGCCGAGCACACCATCGATGGAGAACGCAGTGTCGATCATCTCAAGAAAAAGAATTTTAGATGCGTCCGAGCGACCACTCCCCCCTTGGCGCAAGGAGAGCTCAGCCTTTTCAGCGTTCTCTTTAAAACCGTGCACGATAAAGAACGCACTTGAGCCCACCACGGCACCAAAGGCGAGTATCGGGTCAACTTTGATAGAAAACCACACGACCGTAGCAAGGATGATAGAGACGGTCGCATAAAACCACAGCCCATTCACCAAAAAGAATCGCTCTATCCACAGCCCAAACCGCTTCGTCTCCAAAAAGAGCCAGTGAAGAAACAGGAACGCAAGGAAGACTCCCGCCCCCAAGACTAGCACCGGGCCTGAGTGCTCTATTGCTGCCGCTACCGCGGGGTCGCTTGAAAAGGTTGCGGTGAGCGCTCCCCACAGCCCAAGCCCAGGTATCACCACCCACACAATGAGAAGCGGCAGGAGACCGCGCACCAAAAACACCGCAAAAAACATACCCCAGGTGAGGAACCACCGGCGCGCCTTGGGGCTCACCGTACTTAAGACCTCTGCGTTAATGACGGCGTTGTCGAGCGAGTTAATGGTCTCGAAAACAACCAACCCCAAAACAATAAGTGCTGCCGTAATAAAATCCATACCGTGCAGTATATCAAACGTTATGATCGACTCACTTTTCGTGATACCGGGAGCGAGCGGGTGTGTAGCTCAGGATGACACTTTGCACACTTACACCCCTTGGGCTTGATGTACTCATTGTAAAACTCTATACCGTAGTCGTAGGAAAGCTCTTCGCCCTCTTTAATGTTGCGCTTCGCCATTATATACACGTGACCTTTATAAATTTCGATTTCACAGTTTGGTCGGTGCGAATGGTTAATGTAGCGCGCCGTGTTAGAGCGGTCCTTGCCGTCTATCGTTACCGTTTTTGAAACTTCAAAAAGATACTGGCTCGTGATGGTCTCCTCCTCTTCTTTTGTGAGCACTCGACCTTTGTATTCAATAATGCAGGCGCCCTTCTTAATCGGCTCTTGCGTATACAGACCCAACCCCGCACTCGATCGCCTAACGGTAAGTGCGCGTGGCACCAGTGTAAATTTTCCCATACAAGAATGTATGATACTAATCCTCTGACACAACTTCAAGGAGGCTGAGTTGCGTGCCATCAAAACGTGCGACCGTCGAGACGGGATACTGTGCAAAGAACGCGCTGCGCTTTGCTTGATACATGAGGACTAGGTCGCCTACCTGAAGCGTTGAGGTACTTGTGAGTACCTCCGGGTCATACCGGTGCGCATAATACATAAGCGCACCCAGCTCTCGGTAGCCGCCAAACACGAGCCAGCGCCCCTCGGTGTGCTGCGCCACGAGGGGCGCCATCGTATACTCCTCGCGCGCGAGTGCATCTGCAGCGCCGTAGTAGCCGGTGTTCAGGTGGTGACTGTTATACACCGTCACACACAATCCCAGCAAAAAAAGTAAACCGCCCATAACCCAAAAAATAACTCGCAGACCACCGCGCGCTCGCACATACAGTGCTGCGAGCATGCTTCCCAATGCGAGCGCGGCAAAGGGATACAGCGGCATGAGATAGGTTGGCGCTTTTGTCGCCGAGACAAAAAATACACACAGAACGAGAGCGACCATACTCAACCCAAAGCCGATTGCTGCCCGCATGCGCCTCGGCAAGTCGCGCCACCACACCACGAGAGGCACCACGCCAAAGGCGAGCACCTGTGTCCACGGCAGTGCAAAACGGGTGAGGTACCAGAGATAATCACGATTACTTGTAGGCGCAAGCCCGAAGAGGTCGCTGCGCACACGAGACGTTATATTAAAAACAACATAGTCCTGCCAAAATCGTTTACCAAAGGTAACAAACTCTATGATGTGCCACGGGAGTGCGATGAGTAGCGCGAGCCCCACCCCACCCCACACCTCGCGTGCACGCAGGAGGCGCAGCGACCCATACCACCACAGCAAAAGTGGTAGCGCCGCAAGCGCAAAGAAGGCAATGACTCCCTTTGTCATCGCCGCAAGTCCGAGCATGATCCCAAAAAGTAAAAAATATCGTACGTTGCGCATCCCGTTGGCTGCCGCCCACGCAGCAAGTGTTATCCAAAGGGTGACCAACACGTCGATGCGCATTTGTCGCGCCGCTTCAAAAACCGGCGACATACCAAGCAGTACACACCCCGCAAGCAAGGCGGCAAACATGCTTTGGGTGAGCGCGTAGGTTAGTGCGAGCGTGGCCGCAACCAGCGCAATACCAGCAAGCGCTGAAGGCAGACGCAGCGCAAACTCACCCTCCCCAAACACACGAGCACTCCCTGCCGCCAACCACGCATACAGAGGAGGTTTTTCTAAAAAGGGGCCGTGGAAGTACTCCTGAGAAATCCACGCCTGATGCTCGAGCATGCCGTGGGTAATCTGTGCATAAGAGGCTTCGTCATAGTCCCACAGAGGCGCGCGCCCCAGCCCGACAAATATCACAACACTCGCAAACGCAAGTAGCATGATACTCATCAGTAGATATGCCGGGGTTGAGATTTTCATGAAAGTCTCAAATTACTCTTTGCTAAAACAGAGCGAACCAAAAGAGGAGTGCCACCAAGATGCGGTAGACACCAAAAGGCACGAAGGTGTGCGAGCGTACAAAACGCAAGAGCCACACAATACTAAAGAGCGCGACAATAAACGCCGTGACAAATCCAACAGCCAAGAGCCCCACCTCTCCCCCAGTGATAGAAGAAGCGTGCTTTAAAAGGTCGAGGCCGCTCGCCGCGAGCATGGTAGGAACCGCGAGCAAGAATGAAAACTCAACAATGGTCCGACGACGCAAACCCATAAGCATCCCACCCACAATGGTAGCGCCCGAGCGCGACACACCGGGAATAATAGCGATCGACTGGAATAAACCAATACCCAGCGCCTTTTTGTAGCTAATACGAGCAAGTTCGCGAGTATCTGACGCTTCGCTCGCAACCGGCGATGATTGAGAGGGGTACAGATACTCAAAGGCAATGAGTGCAATACCGCCCAAAAAGAGCGACCAGAGCACCACCGACTCGTTACCGAGCAGATAACTTTTCACCAACTTGTAGAGCGTGAGGCCAATAATGCCGGTTGGAATAAACGCAACGATTATTTTTTTGAGCAACTCGATATCTAAAAACTTTTTCCAAAAAACGGCTACCACTGCCAGTATGGCGCCCAGTTGTATGAAAATTTCGAACGTTTTTTGAAATTCCGTTTGTGCTATACCAAGCACTGAGCTCGCCAAAATTAAATGCCCGGTCGAGGAGATCGGCAAAAACTCCGTCACTCCTTCAACAACGCCAAGTATCAAAGCCTGCAAGGCTGTCATATGCCCATAGTACCACTAATCCCGTATGTCTTTATATTCCTGCGTCATAGGACGATGCAAAAAACGCATGGAAAGATAGTTAATACTGTATCGATACATCATAGTAAATGTACCCTCAGCGCGAATCCGACGACCGGACGCGAACACGGCTAATTTAAAAGTCCAAACTGTTTTTCCTATCGCAGCCAAACGACAAATAATGTCCACATCCTCACCATAAAACGCTATGGAGGTATCAAAGCCGCCAACTTTTTCCAAAGCCTCACGCCGTACCACAAAATTTCCTCCTTCGACTATAGCACCACCAGTTACATGGATAAGATATTCAACAATTGGCGTTAGATTCCAAAAAAGCTTCGTCAAAAAAGGTAAATCATAAAAATATTTTGCTCCACTCAAGGCCAACAGATGAGGATCGTGAGTAAAACGCTGCTGCACCTCACTGAGCCACCCCGGGAGTATCATTACATCAGAATCTAAGAGGGCGACGAGCTCTCCCGTCGATGCTTCAAACCCCGCCTGTCGTGCCCATGTTAAACCTTTTCTTTTTTCGTTTACCACCCGCACTCCCTCATACGATTTTGCGACTTCTTCCGTACGGTCAGTGCTTGCGTTGTTTACAACAATAATTTCCATATCCGCCTTTTCTTTAGCGTTTGCCTGCAAAATAGCATCGATACATTTAGGCAACAAAGCCTCTTCGTTATACGCAGCAATAACAAGACTAATTTTCATTTTCTTTCTTTAAAAAGCTTTGTTTAAGGAATTTTTGAAACCCAAGAAAACCCGCAATAAGTATACAAAACAGTACCACGAGTGTTATTTTTCCCAAAACATCATCAACCGTAAGATACCAATCACCAAAATAGTAACCAACGAGAAGTAACATGCTTGACCAAACACTCTCACCCACTATGTTAAGCACTAAAAAGCGCCAAAAGGAAATCCGGACCATTCCCGCGGTAAACAATGTTCCTATAGCTAAACCAAAACCATTTGTAAGCTTTGAAACAATAAGAATACTGTAGCTATATTCATGAAAAATATGTTTTATTTGGGGCAAATATTCTGCTTTTATTCCTACGTACTTTCCAAAACGCCGTGCGAACGGTTCGCCGTACCGGCGTCCTACCCAATACCAAAAAATATCTCCCAAAACGTTGCCCAAAGTGAGACACACAAGAGTAATGGCAAAGCTTAAAAAACCCAGTCGAACGAGTAATCCCGCGGCCATACTGACAATAGGCCCCTCAACAACTGCCGCAGGAATGAGCAGTACATATTTGTACGTTATAAGTAGTTGTCCGAGGTACCCCAGTGGCATGAAGCTTAATTATACCTTTTGCGCAGCCAGGTTGCCTAAAAACGCGTCGGCTGAGGCCTCCCATGAGTATAGTTCTGCTTTTTCTCGACAGTCGGATGGTGATAACTTTAAACATTTCAGTGCTGAGTCGCGTATGTCTTCACCCAAATATCCATCCTTTCCGTTGGTAATAATATCGCGTGGACCCATAACATCGTACGCAGCTATTGGTAACCCGCACGCAAGCGCCTCAATAACCGCAAGGCCGAATGTTTCAGTACGTGAAGGAAATACGCACACATCACCCAGTGAAAGATACTGCACCAGCTCTTTGCCAAATTTGTAACCAACAAAATGAGCGGCGGGGTATTTTTTTTCAAGCATCACCTTGTCAGGGCCATCACCAATGAGCAACTTACTACCAGGCAGATTGAGTGATAAAAAATCTTCTATACTTTTTTCGCGTGCGATTCTCCCCAAATACACAAATATAGGTTTTTTTAATTCCATGACTGGTGGCTCAATGCTTCGAACAAAAAGGTTCGTATCTACCCCAAACGGCCACAATACGACGTGTGCGTAGCTATATGATTCAAGTTCAGCCTTCAAACCAGGCGTAGCAACGAGTGTGTGCACCGCCCTACTATGGAACCATCGCAAAAACATCTGCATTGGAGACGTAAATAGTTTGCCCGCATAAGCACCTAAATATAACTGTAAGTTTGTGTGGTATGAGGTGGTAAACAGCAACCCCTGCGCACGGCACACTCGACTTGCCGCCACACCCAAAGGACCTTCAGTAAAAATATGTACCGCGTCTGGCTTATAGTCTGCAAGAATGCGTTGAATCTTTTTTTTGGGGAGAAGAGATAGCCTGATTTCAGAATACTTCGGCAGTGGTATGGTTGAAAATTGACTCGGCTCTATCACTTTCACTTCATAGCCTCGTTTTTCAAGCACGGGGAGAAGATTATTAAACACCGTAATAAGTCCGTTTACCTGAGGCTTCCAAGCGTCGGTTACCAAAAGGATGCGTTTCATTACTGTGCATCATACTACTGAAAACAAAACCGCCCACCCCGGCAAAGCGCCTGCGGTGCTATACTAGCGACATGCGTCAAGCGGTACTGAGGCGGTACAGAGCCTGCAAAGAGTTTTCCGATTTTTGGTTGTCACTTTTGTATGCAAGTGTGGCGTTTGTGGGTGCTTTGGTTGTTAATAATTACGCCATTCTGTTTGCAACCGAACACGCGAGTAACAACGTTACCGACCTTATCCTCTCCAACGTCCCCACCTATGATGTTGATAACCTATTCGTGTACGGCACCTTTTTTCTCATCGGCATTACCATACTCATTTTGTTTGAAAACCCTCAACGCATCCCCTTTGCACTCAATGCGATAGCGCTATTTCTTATTATCCGCTCAGGTTTTACCTCACTCACCCACGTGGCTCCCTATCCACACCCCGAGGTTAATTTTGGCGAAACCATCCAGCGCTCATTTTTTGGGGGTGACCGCTTTTTCTCTGGGCACACAGGGCTACCTTTCCTCGGAGCGCTCATGTGTTGGCAAGAAAAACCTTTTCGTTATTTTTATCTCGCCGCTTCATTTGGGTTTGCTTTCATCGTGCTGTTAGGGCATCTGCACTACTCTATTGATGTGTTTGGGGCATTTTTCATCACCTACACTATTTTTCATCTTGCAAAATGGCTTTTCCCAAAGGAGTACGAGTGGTTTTCAGCAAAACTCTAAAGAGAACCTAACATATAGAGCATCGTTGATGAGTTTTGCACAGGGGTAGCTACGCTCATCCACAGAGTTCGGCGTATACTATCCATATGCAAGACCTCTCGCACTATGAGAAGGATGTTCGCCCATGGGGAGCGTTTGAGCGCTTTACGCTTAATGAAACGACCACTGTAAAAGTGATCACCGTTTCTCCCGGTGAAGCGTTTTCACTCCAGACCCACGCCAACCGCGCGGAGTTTTGGCGCATACTTTCGGGCTTTGCCACCATCACCGTTGGTGAAAAAACTACCGACGCTGGTCCTGAAGACACTTTTTATATCCCCGCTGGCACCAAGCATCGTGCACAGGCCGGCCCACAAGGGCTCCAGTTTCTTGAAATAGCCTTTGGTGTGTTTGACGAGAGCGACATCACTCGTCTTGAAGACCGGTACGGTCGTGTCTAACATATGGACTCTTTTCTCACAGCGGCAATCATGATCGCAGGAGTTAGCGTCACGGCAACTCTCTTTGTCGTGCTGTTGGCAGTACTCATTGGCTTTATCGGTCTCATCACCTATTGGTTTTTAACCCTCTATGGAAAGCCTCAAAAAGAAGCTTGGCTCCATCGCTCCACTGAAAACCCCATTCTTGGACCAAATCCAAACGCGTGGTGGGAGTCTGAGGCGGTATTTAACCCAGCAGCATTTGTGCATGATGGCAAAATACATCTTCTCTATAGAGCCATAGGTTCGGATGGGGTTTCGCGCATAGGTTATGCCACGAGTGCGGATGGTGTGCACTTTGCCCGTCATCCTGAACCGGCCTATGATCCCTCTGTCGAAATGCTTCAGCGCGCTGCGGAGTCCCGTAAACGTCTCTCCTATACCCCGCTGAGCTACAACCCTGTTACGTACGGGTCTGGTGGCGGTTGGGGTGGTTCGGAAGATCCTCGCGCAGTCATTATCGATGGTGAGTTACACATGACCTTTACCGCGTTTGAGGGTTGGAGCAACGTGCGCATCATGCTCACCTCCCTATCACTTGAAAATCTTTCCTGTGGCATGTTCAACTGGAACAAAGGAGTGTATCTCTCTCCTCCTGGCGAGGTACAGAAAAACTGGGTACTCTTTCCTGAAAAAATTAAGGGGCGCTTTGCGCTCATGCACAATATTTCTCCCACCATCGAGATAGCCTACTTTACCCAAAAACAAATTGAAGATGGTGAGTATGTCTGTAGTCGCTTCACCCGCGAAGCGCGTAAGGGCAACTGGGACACCTACCTGCGCGGTGCGGGCGCTCCTCCATTAAAAACCTCTGAGGGATGGCTGTTGTTGTACCACGCCGTAGATGAGAAAGAGCCGCACAAGTATAAAGTGGGGGCACTGCTGCTTGATCTCACCGACCCAACGAAAGTGCTCCATCGTTCAGATAGTCCTATTCTTGAACCTGACCAGTGGTATGAAAACGACTGGAAGCCGGGCGTCGTCTATGCCTCGGGCGCTGTTATTTTTAACGGCGAGCTTATTGTCTACTATGGTGGTGGCGACAAGTATATTGCGGCCGCCAAAGTAAACCTCAATGACTTTTTATACAAACTTACCCACCATGAACCGGTGCAGCTCCAGCCGGTCGCATAAAAGACGAGTATACTGAGCATATGTACGTTATCAAACGATCTCCGAAAAACCCTCTTATCGTTCCCCTCAACGATCGTCATTGGGAAGCGCAAGGTGCGTTTAATCCGTGCCCCGTTGTTCGGGGCACTATCACACACCTGCTATATCGTGCGCAGGGTCGCCCTGACGCACTCATGTCACCCACCGGCATCTCAACCATCGGCAAAGCACTTTCATTTGATGGCGAAACCTATCAAAACCGTCGCCAATTTATCACTCCGCAAGAAGAGTGGGAGCGCTATGGCTGTGAAGACCCGCGGGTCACCTTTTTTGAAGGCCAGTATGTCATTTTTTATACCGCACTCGGGGGGCAACCTTTTGGTCCTGGCAATATTAAAGTTGCTGCTGCGTTTTCCAAAGATATGGAGACAATCACCGAGCGTCACCTGATCACTCCATTTAATGCCAAAGCCGCGGCACTTTTCCCCGAGCGCGTGGGCGGCAAAATAACCGTCATACTAACAGCACACACCGACGAACCGCCCGTACACATCGCTATCGCCCAGTGCGACAAGCTCGAAGAATTGTGGGACCTAAGCTTTTGGCAACACTGGCACGACCAGCTAGAAGCACACACCATAAACCCAGTGCGTTTCCCGCAAGACCACATCGAAGTTGGTGCGCCACCCATCAAAACAAAAGAGGGGTGGCTCGTATTTTACTCCTACATCCAAAATTATTTTGGTGGTGGCGAGCGTGTGTTTGGAATAGAGGCGATGCTACTTGATCTTAACGACCCCACAAAAATCATCAGCAAAACAAAGGGGCCCATCATGGTGCCCGAGGAGATCTATGAACGCTATGGCGCAGTGCCAAACATCGTCTTCCCCACCGGCGCACTGTTGCTCAAAGGTGGCCGCATCGATCTTTACTATGGCGCAGCAGACACGGTGTGTGCCAAGGCATCTCTTGATCTTGATGATATTCTCTCAGCCCTGGTGCCAGAGCGACGCACCGAGCTGGTGGTGCGCGCGAAAGAAAATCCTATTCTCAAACCAATACCCGAACATGCCTGGGAATCCAAAGAGGTATTTAATGCAGCGGCGATAGATCTAGATGGCGTCATACACATTCTCTATCGTGCACAGGGTGAAGATGGGATCTCGCGTATAGGATATGCCGCTACGAAAAACGGCATCAAGATTACCGATCGTTTGGCTGAGCCTATCTACGGGCCGCGCAAAGATTTTGAGTCGCGTGGCTGTGAAGACCCGCGTATCACCCGCATAGAAGACACTCTCTACATGGCCTACACCGCTTATGATGGCACCCATGCGCGCGTGGCGCTAACCTCTATCTCCGTTATCGACTTTTTGGCACGCAAGTGGGATGCCTGGACAACACCCCAACTCACGACCCCGGATACGGTTAATGACAAGGACACTTGCCTGCTCGAGGAGAAGGTAAACGGCCAGTACATGCTGATGCACCGTATCGACCCACAGATATGCGCCGACCTGCTCGATACACTCGATTTTAGAAAGAGTCGCCTCACCCGCTGTATTGAAATCATGGGGCCACGACCAGGCCTGTGGGATAGTGTAAAGATTGGCATCGCGGGGCCACCACATAAAACTTCTGAGGGTTGGCTCCTTATTGATCACGGCGTATCCAAAACAGGCACCTATCGCCTCGGTGCCGTGCTTCTTGATCTCAAAAACCCAACTATTGTCTTGGCGCGCACCGTCGACACCATTCTCGAGCCCCTTGAGAAGTATGAAGTTGAGGGAGTCATACCGCGTGCGGTCTTCTCCTGCGGCTCGGTCTTGCGTGGAGACAATCTTTTCATCTACTATGGAGGCGCTGACACGGTCTTATGTGTCGCTAAAGTGTCACTTAAAAAATTACTGAAGGTGCTTATCCCCGATTCGCTGAAAAACATATGACCCCCAAAGCCATTGCGTTTGACCTCGACGGAACTCTCGCCGAGAGCAAGCAGCCTATCTCTACTGAGATGGGTGTACTTTTAGAACAGCTCATAGCACTCATGCCGGTTGCTATTATGTCGGGTGACAGCTGGGAGCACTTTGAGGCAAAACTGCTCCAAAAGCTCCCGCCGCACACCCTTTTGCAGAACATGTATTTGTTCCCCACGAACGCGGGAGCCTGTGTTGTGTACAAAAACGGTACATGGGAGCGTGCCTACGACTTTACCTTTTCTCCCCCGGAGCGCGCCCAGATACAAGAGGCACTCAGTGTGGCGCTCGAGGCGGTTGGGCTTGCAGAAGAACCCCAGCAGGTGTGGGGCTCGCGTATTGAAGACCGGGGCGCGCAGATTTCCTTCTCACCACTGGGGCAGCAAGCGCCTGTCGATGCAAAAGAGACTTGGCGTAAAGAACACAACGACCTGCGCATAGCTGCCTGGGAGAAATTAGTAGCACTGCTCCCGCAGTTTGATGTAAAGATGGGTGGTATAACGACGATAGATATCGTGCACAAAGGCATTACCAAAGCGTATGGGGTAAACAAGTTTGCAGAGCTCACCCATGTCTCAATACCCGACATGCTTTATGTTGGTGACGCGCTGGGCGAAGGCGGCAATGATGCGGTCGTGCTCGAAGTCGGCGTGCCAACCCGGGCAACTAAAGGGCCCGACGAGACTACTAAAATAATCCAAACGATACTTCACGCTCCAACTACCACCTGATATACTGCCCGTATGAAAACCGCTACAAACAGCCGCTGGCTGCTTCCACTCCTCCTCGTACTCGCGGTGCTTATTGCTATTTTTATAATTCTTTTTGTATTACCAGCAGTCAGTAGTGCGCCCACAACACATGGCCCCGGCTCTAGTACCTCTGGCACCACACCATCCGCTCCCGCAGCGCTCGCCGACACTATTACTGTTGACCAACCTCTCCCACGAGCAACCATCACCTCGCCACTCACCATTACCGGCAAAGCGCGCGGGAATTGGTTTTTTGAAGCCTCCGCACCCATTGAGTTGAAAGACGCTTCGGGAGTCGTTATTGCTCACGGCACGATGCAAGCTCAAGGCGATTGGATGACCACCAACTTTGTCCCTTTCGTCGCAACCCTCACCTTTACGAGTCCGGTCACCAAAACCGGTACCCTAGTACTCAAAAATGACAATCCTTCCGGCGACCCCGCGAAACAAAAACAGCTCGATATCCCCGTGGTATTTCAGTAAGCAACTTGTGATCAGTTAGTAATTTTCTAAAAAATGGTTGCTATTTGGCAAAAAAGGTTCTCGAAGTCGTTGTCCCCATATGTTTTCGTATCTTTTATATGGAAAACAGAATTCTCGCACGTATGATGGTGCTGGCGGGTGAATGAATTACGGAATCGCAGTGGTCGATATGCGATTTGCAGAAGCCGTCATTAATTTAGACAAAATGTCTAAAATAAAAATTAAAGCAGCGTGCACTTTCCCTATGTTTAGTATAGGGTTGTACATTGAGTATTGCCGCAAATTGAAAGGCCTCCGTAGTAACGGAGGCGATCAATAGCACGCTGAGTTTTCAAAAAGAGTCGGGTTGGATCCGACTCTTTTTATTTTCACATGCGTATACGTTAAAATCTAATCAGTTTGTCCACAGCCTATTTCCCCAACGAGGAGCGGTCGACTGTTTCTTTCAGGCGGGCTTCTTTTTCTTGAGCGTCGAGTTTGAGGTTCTCGGCCTTCCAGCCGATCATGTTTGCGGTTAGCTGCAAGAGCGAGCCAGCGCCAGCTAGCGCTAGGAAAAGTATGACGAACCATGCCCAGGGGAACATATAGTAGACAAACGCCACCATGAGTGCCGACCAAAAACCAATGCACCAGGGGCAACCCAGCAGGTCGTGGAGTGTTCCTAAAATACCGTGGTGATATGGATGAATCTCAACATAGGTGCGACCATCCTGCTCGAACTCACGCTTGTGGACAAATAGTTCGCGAAACCAACGCGTGATTTTGTCATAGACAACAAGGCGCGTAATACGAAAGGCGGCAAACGCCATAATGGTTGCATCAAAAACACTCACCGAACGGGGAAACGAACTATACTCGCCCCACACCTCCCACATAGCTCCTACAACGACACACAAAAAGAAAACTGAAAAGATAACGTTCCACGTGTTTTGATCCTCCTTCGGACGAATAGTTGACATATAACTAAAATGTACGATTTATTTTAAACACAGTCAATAGACTAAAATATGGCTCTATTACTGTACTTTTTAAAGTGGGAGAAAGCGCCCAAAATTCACCCTATTTTCACCAAAAAAAGTCAAGTTTTAAGCCATTTTCTACAAAAATGGTTGCTAAATGGCAAAAAAGATTCTCAAATCGCTTATACACAGACATTTTTTACAAAAGCGGGCTCGGGGCACGGACAAAAAAGGTACAATAGGAGTCCAAGCATTTAAACAACATTACTCATCATTGCTCGCATATATGGCCATCACCCAAAAAATTCAGAAGCGCAACGGTACCCTTGTAGACTTTCATCCTGACAAAATAACGATAGCGGTACAGAAGGCCTTTGCGGCAGTTATGGGCGACTCACACGAAAAGGATGCTGAGGACATTACCCGCGTGGTCGTTGACTCTATTGATGAGAAGTTTGGTAATACCGCCCTCTTTCCTACGGTTGAAGATATCCAGGACCTCGTCGAGCGCGCGCTCATGGAGCGCGGCTATTTCTCGGTGGCCAAGGACTACATCATCTATCGCTATGAACATAGCAAGTTGCGCGAGGAGAAAAAAGAGGAAGTAATCGAGAAGATTATCGAAAACACACTACTCATCACTAAGCGCAATGGCTCCAAAGAGGCGTTTAGCGAGAGTAAGCTCACCCGCACACTCCTGCGCGCGGCCGAAGGTCTCGAGCGAACCATCGACGTCCCTGCCATCATCTCTCGTGTACGCGCTGAAATGTATGACCAAATAAAGACTAAGGACATTCATGATGTGCTCATCATGGTGGTGCGCTCGATGATCGAGCGTGACCCAGCTCACTCGTTTGTTGCTGAGCGTCTCCTTCTGCAGGCCATGTACCGTGACGTCATCGGCGAAGTCGACTACCAAAATCTTGAAGAGTCCTACAAAAAAGCGTTTGTGCGCGCCATTAACCGTGGCGTCGAAATCGGCCAATTTGATCCCCGCATGATCGAATTCGACCTGCCTAAACTCGCTGAGGCACTCGTTCTCGAGCGCGATCGAGACTTTAAGTATCTTGGCCTCCAAACACTCCAAGCAAACTATCTCTCCAAGGAGCACGGCTCCAAAAAGCTTCTCGAGACGCCACAAATATTCTGGATGCGCGTCGCGATGGGCTGTGCACTTGCTGAAAAAACTCCTGAGGAGCGCGAGCGTTACGCGGTGGAGTTTTACGAGATCATGTCAGCTATGTACTACATGCCCTCCTCACCAACGCTCTACCATTCTGGACTCAAGCTCCCCCAGCTTTCTTCCTGCTTCCTCGCGACCGTGGGTGACGACCTTCATGCAATCTTTAGCGAATTCTCAGATGGAGCACAATTGCTGAAGTACGCTGGTGGTCTCGGCACCGACTGGACCTATGTCCGCTCAACAGGCTCTATGGTGAAGGCAACCGGGGTTGAGAGCCAGGGCGTCATCCCCTTCCTTAAAATCGCCAATGATGTCACCATCTCTATTAACCGCTCAGGCCGCCGCCGTGGTGCACAGGCTGTCTATCTTGAGTATTGGCACGCCGATATTGAAGATTTTATGGACTTGCGCAAAAATACCGGGGACGAGCGTCGTCGTGCGCACGACCTTAATACCGCCGCATGGATCCCTGATCTTTTCATGAAGCGTCTCGCTCAGGATGGTGAGTGGACACTCTTCTCACCTTCGGATGTGCCCGACCTCCACGACCTCTATGGTCGCACATTCGACAAACGCTATGAGGAGTACGAGCGTCTCGCCGACGAGGGCAAGGTCCGCATGCACAAGCGCGTACGTGCTGCCGACCTCTGGCGCACGCACCTTACCCGTCTATTTGAAGGTGGCCACCCCTGGATCACCTGGAAGGATCCTTCAAACGTACGCTCACCACAAGACCATGTTGGCGTCGTTCACTCGAGCAATCTGTGCACCGAGATCACCCTCAACTCAAGCCCCGAGAGCGAGACGGCGGTGTGCAATCTCGGCTCCATCAACATGTCGAGCTTTATTTCCAACGGTGCGTTCGATCGCGACCTTGTGGCCCGCGTGGTGCCAGTGGCTATGCGCATGCTCGACAATGTTATCGACATCAACTTCTATCCAACTGAAAAGACACGCAACTCTAACATGCGCCACCGTCCGGTAGGCTTGGGACTGCGCGGACTCCAAGACGCACTCTACAAAATGGATATTAACTTCGACTCTGACGAAGCGGTGCGGTTCTCTGACGAAACTATGGAGGTCATCGCCTACCACGCTATTCTCTCCTCCTCTCTTCTTGCTAAAGAGCGCGGCGCCTATGAGTCATACAAAGGCTCTAAGTGGGACCGTGGGATCTTCCCTCAGGATACTATCGCCCTCCTTGAACAAGAGCGCGGGATGAAGATAGATGTGCCACGCCACGAAACGCTCGACTGGCGCCTCGTGCGCGAAGCGGTGCGTCAGTGGGGTATGCGCAACTCAAACACCATGGCAAACGCGCCGACCGCCTCGACAGCAAACATCGCCGGCTGCTATCCAACCATCGAGCCTATCTACAAGAACATTTATGTGAAATCAAACATGGCGGGCGACTTCATGGTCGTCAACGAATTCCTTGTTGAGGATCTCAAGCACCTAGGATTGTGGAACATGGACATGCTCGAGAAGATCAAATTCTTTGATGGTTCTATCCAAGAGATTGAGGAGATCCCGCCCGCTATTCGCACAAAATATAAAGAGGTGTTCGAGATCGAGCCGCAGTGGCTCATCAAAGCGGCTGCCTACCGCGGTCGCTGGATAGACCAGTCGCAGTCGCTCAACATCTTTTACGGTGGCACCTCGGGCCGGGTACTCTCCGAGCTCTACCAGTACGCCTGGGCGCTCGGGCTCAAGACGACCTACTACTTGCGTACACTCGGCGCGTCACGCATCGAGAAGTCGACCGTCAACATGGCAAAGTTTGGTGGCACCTCCAAGACCGACGCGAGTGTCAGCAGCGGCACCCCTTCTACTATCACCATTGAAGAGAAGGTCACCATAGCAACAAGCATCCCCTCGCCGGTGATGGTGGCTCCACGAGGAGTGTTCGCAACACACGCCCGTTCAACTCCTATGCTGAGCGCCTCGGTTGCTCGTGAGACCCCACTAAACCCCAGCACCCCAGGAATGTCCTCCAGCGAAGTATCATTTGCATCCCAAAGCGAAAACCGCCTCGCCGCACTCTTAGCTGAGGAAGCCGAGAAGAGCAAAGGCACCATCCGCCCCAAAATCGAAATCGTCGGCGAAGCCTGTGAGAGTTGCAGCGCATAATTAAACATGTAAGCTGAAAGAGCTATGACTAAGAAAAAACCAGAAGAGGTTTCGGGTGAGTTTGTAGCATTTATTAAGCGACAGTTTGACTTGCAGCAAAAATTACTTGAAAAGACAGTATACGATATTAGAGATTTGCGCCAAGGACAACTCTTACACGACAAGCGATTCGATGAGATTGATAGAAGTTTACGTGCGATCTCTCATGCGGTGGACAAAGACGCTGTCAAAGTAATTGACCACGAACGCCGTATAAACAAACTTGAATTCAAAGCAAAATAAACACACTATGGCAGCAGGAATCATCAATGGAGGCGGTTCGACCGATCCAAATAAAATTTTACCCATGAAGTATAAGTGGGCGCGTGTGCACTACAAAAAAGGCGTCGCTAACAACTGGGTGCCCGAGGAAGTCCCCATGCAGCAAGACGTCGAGCTGTGGAAGAAGCCCGGTGGCCTCTCTGAGGACGAGCGTCGCATGATCATGTGGAACCTTGGGTTCTTCTCAACTGCCGAGTCACTCACTGCCAACAACCTTGTGCTCGCGATTTATCGCCACATCACCAACCCTGAGGCACGCCAGTACATCTTGCGCCAGTCCTACGAGGAAGCGGTTCACACCGACACCTTCATCTACTGCTGCGACACGCTTGGCCTCAATCCCGACGAGATCTACAAGATGTATGAAAACATCCCCTCAATTAAAGAGAAGGATGAGTTTGTTGTCGACATGACCAAGAACGTGTTTGACCCCTCTTTCACCACCGAGGGCACCGAGAACATCCAGCGTTTTGTGCACGACCTCGTTGGCTACTACGTCATCATGGAGGGCATCTTCTTTTACGCTGGCTTTGTCATGATGCTCTCGATGCTACGTAAAAACCGCATGGTGGGCGTGGGCGAGCAGTTCCAATTTATCTTGCGTGACGAGTCGGTACACCTCGCGTTTGGCGCCGACCTCATCAACACTATTGTGCAGGAAAACCCAGACATTTGGACGCCCGCATTCAAAAAAGAATTGACCGACAACATCATGAAGGGTGTCGAACTTGAAAAGAAGTACGCCGACGACGCCTTGCCGCGCGGTATTGTGGGGCTCACCCCAACGACCGTGAAGCAGTATGTTGAGCACATAGCCGACCGCCGCCTCGAGCGCATTGGCTTGGAGCGCCAGTACCACAAAGACAACCCCTTCCCTTGGATGTCAGAGATCATCGACATGCCAAAGGAGAAGAACTTCTTCGAAACCCGCGTCACTGAATACAAAACCGGCGAGCTTGACTGGTAGGGGCCGGGTACTACAATTGTGGTATGGAAGAACCATTAGAGCGAGTTGAAAAGAAGGTAGACGAGCTAATTGAGACCGTTGGTTCGCTTTCTCAAAATGTAGGTTCACTTACTAAAAATTTCGACAACCTTTCGGGAACGGTTGATTCGCTTTCCACAACAGTACACAGCCTCTCAAAAACCGTTGACGATCTAACTGCCGCCGTAGCCCAGGGATTTAAACAAGTTGAGGAGCGGTTTCATGACATAGAAGAGAGGGTGGTAACGAAGGAAGATCTTGCAAATACTGAAGAAAAACTGACAAGCAAAATCGATGGTCTTCATCGTCGTATCGACGGAGAGGCAGAGGTAATCTCTCAACTCGAAACTCGCGTGCGAAAAATGGAAGAAGTCGCTGCCTAAAAAGTTAAAGGGCGACCGCTTGCGCGTGCCGCCCTTGTTGGTCATAGCCGCTTAACTCCATCGGCCGTTACCTTGATCTGATAGCCGCCTTCAAGTGGCAGCTCGTTGCCAGGAGTACGCGGCGCCCAATAGAGTACTTCGTTTTGGGCGCTGTGGACCGGGCCGACCACCGTCGAGGTGATCTTGTGGACAACAAGCCAGTAGATCGACTCGCCGTTCAGGACGTGGTATTTCTTCGCGGCAAGGTCAACGTACCAGACACCTTCGGGAATCATTTCAATCCCCTGGGTCGGGCTCGACCATATGACTGGAGTGTAGTTGGCGACCCTCCTTTTTTCGCCCATCCAGGCTGCGATCGCAAAGAGAAGAAATAAAATAGCGACAAAGCTCAGAAGGAGGACCAGCTTATTGCGGAAAATACCAAACGTGTTGGACATTGGAAACCCTTTCCTGTGAAGACCCTACACATATATTGTACTATTAGAATATAGTACTTGTCAAGCATTAGCCTGGCTTCCTATTTAAGGCTTTTTTCCACTGTGTATTCCCCCACGCGGGTGCGCAGAATGTGGAGTGAGAGCGCGGGGACGCCAAGCTGCACTCCAAGATTGTGCGCTATCGAGCGAGCATAGGCGCCCGAGGAGCAGGAGATCTTAATGGTCGCGCAGGGGAAGTCTCGGTCACCACCCGCACGTAAGTGGCGATGCCACAGCCGCAGTATTTCCTCTTGGCGAAAGTCGCCCTGCACCTTCTCAACATTTTGTTCGATATAGTTGAGCAATGTTTTTTCATTGATCTTATAGATATTGTCGAGCTCTATTTCGTAGATATTCACTGTCTTGTGTGGCACGACAATAGTCGAGAGCATGTTGGTGCGCGCCCACTCAAACATCGACCTCCCTTCCACCGCTTTGGACGAATAGGGCGGATACTCCTGCTCAAAGCTGCCACGAAACTCATTGAGCCCTTTTTCTATCATTTTTTTGGTGAGGTGCGATGGATCACCATGCTCCATAACGCGCCCCAAAATGTCATAGGTATCGGTAGCAAATCCAAAAAGGACATCGAGTACATACTCTTTGTTCATATCTAAATACGCATTGCGATTGCTGTTTGCCGAACCCACGAGCGCCAAAAGGACACCCTCGGCCATCGGGTCGAGCCGCCCCGCATAGGAGAGCACCTCATGCGCATACTCTGGCTTCTCTGCGCGCAAGCGATCAAGCCGCTCCAGTGGCGTCTCGCACAGGCGCTTGTAGAGATTGAGGACACGACCGGCCGAGTGGGGGCGCTGGCGCGGGAGGTGGCGGATATCATCAATCTTCTCGTTCATGTTACTGTTTTCTGTTAGAATACTATCTAACGCCCATATGTCCAAAAAAGCCCAACTTTCAACCGAGCCCTACAAGGGAGTGCGCGACTTCTACCCCGAAGACCAAGCCCTCCTCAACTACCTCTTTGCGACCTATCGCCGCGTGGCACAGAGTTTTGGCTATGTGGAGTACCACGCCTCAGTGCTCGAACCTGCCGAGCTCTATAAAGCTAAAGGTAGTGAGAATGAAGAAATAGTGAACGAGCAGACATACACGTTTCTTGACCGCGGAGAGCGCGAGGTCACCTTGCGCCCCGAGATGACGCCGACCGTCGCACGCATGGTCTCAGCCAAGCGCCGCGAACTCGGCTTCCCTTTGCGCCTCTTCTCAATTCCCAACCTTTTTCGATACGAACGCCCCCAGCGCGGCCGCCTGCGCGAGCACTGGCAACTCAATGTCGACCTCTTTGGTTCAAAGTCGGTAGATGCGGATGTTGAGATTGTGCTCGTCGCCTACGAACTCATGAGAGCCTTTGGGGCGCAAGACAACGACTTTGTCATTAAGCTCGGCAGTCGCAGCCATCTTGACCAACTGGTGCGCGAGCATGGGCTCTCTGCTGTTGCTGGCCGCGAACTCATCAATCTTTTAGACCGCAAGGGTAAAATACCAAAAGAAGAGTTTGACTCTAAACTCGCGACGCTTGGAGTGCCGGAAGGCGCACTCTCAAGTGACAATGAGCCTGAGGATATTGCAAAGGTCATCAAAGCACTCGAGGAGCTAGGGGTTTCAAACGCCGTGTTTGACCCGTCTATTGTGCGCGGGTTCGACTACTACACGGGGCTCGTATTTGAAATCTTTGACACTCACCCCGACAACAACCGTGCACTGTTTGGTGGCGGCCGCTATGACAACCTTACCGCCTTGTTTGATGACGAGCCTATTGTAGGTATTGGGTTTGGTATGGGTGATGTTACTATCCGCGACTTCCTTGCGGTGCGCAACTTACTACCTCCCTATATCCCGCCAACGCGCGTCTACCTAGCGGTCACCTCGCCCGAGCTCGTCCAGTTTGCTATGGGTGTTGCAAAAGAGTTACGCGAGGCCAACATCCCGGCAGGTATAGACTTTGGTGAAAAGAAGCTGGGTGACCAAATTAAAACAGCTACTAAACACGCCATTCCCTTCCTCATCGTCATTGGTGAGAACGAGCAGTCCTCCAACAGCTTCACCATCAAAGATCTCAAAACAGGCGAGGAGAAATCTGTCACACGCGAAGAGCTCTCAAACTTCTTCAATTCATAATGCGCAAAATTGTATTTGACATAGAGACGACTGGTGAGGCGTTCGGTCAGCCAGACTTCACGAATCAAGAGCTCACCGTGGTGAGCATTTGGGACTCGCAGACAAAAAAGTTTTCGAGCTATTTTAAAGATGAGTTGCCCAAACTCTGGGGTATACTCGAGCGCGCCGACATCCTCATCGGCTACAACTCCGACCACTTCGACATCCCCATTCTCAACAAGTACTACCCTGGAGACCTTACTAAAATTAAGAGTGTTGATTTGCTCAAAGAGGTGCGCGCGGTCTTAGGTCGCAGGCTTAAGCTCGACAATATAGCCCAAGCAACGCTTGGCGAGGGTAAGATAGCAAGTGGACTGGACGCCGTGAAATGGTTTGAGCAAGGCGAGCTCGAGAAGCTGCGTGAGTACTGCGAGGCTGATGTAAAAGTTACGCGCGACATATATGACTATGCGCGAAAAAATAAGTCACTGAAATATAAAGACTTTGACGGCGTGCGTGAAGTTAAACTCGATCCCTCACAGTGGGAGGTCGTTGACGACGCCCCCGCCCTTACCCACACCCTGCCGTTCTAGAGCGAATTATTGTGCTTTACGACAGCGTTGGTACAATAGTCCCATATGAATAGCCAATACGTTTTACCAATTACTATTGTGGTCGCTGGTGCAATGATTGCAGGAGCAGTCTTTTTTGTTGGTAAGTCAGGGATCCAAAACCCAAATGGAAATGGCACCACCAAAGTAACTGCTCGCCAGTATGACCCGAAGATTGACTATATCCTCGGCAACCCACAGGCGCCGGTAAAAATTGTTGAGTATGCTGACCTTGAGTGCCGCTACTGCAAGACATTTAACAACACTATGCACCAAGTTATGGATTACTACGGCCAGTCAGGTAAGGTTGCGTGGGTGTATCGCCCCTTCCCTCTTGCGCAAAATCACTCGCGCGCACCAAAAGAGGCAGAGGCCGCAGAGTGCGCAGCTGACCAGGGTGGCGATACCGCATTCTTTAAGTACATAGATGGAGTGTATGCGGTAACCCCGAGTGATAACAATCTCGACCCAGCCGAACTCCCGAAGATAGCCGGACAACAAGGGCTCAATGTCGACATCTTCAACCAATGTCTGAGTAGTGGTAAATACACAAAGAAAGTATCCGATAGTTACAATGAGGCAATTTCAGCTGGAGGACAAGGCACACCATTTATCCTTATCATGGTTGGCTCAGAAGCCGTAGCACTCAACGGCGATCAGCCGTATGACTCTATGCGCGCAGCAATTGACGCCGTACTCCAGCAGATCCCCGCGTCTCAGGGTGGCGGTACCACGACCTCAACCACGACCCCAAGTGCAACTCCCGCAGCGGCGCGCTAGTCTGAAAAGACATAACAAAAAAAATCCCGGCTCGCGCATGCGCGAGCCGGTTTTCGTTATCACTCCAGCAACCCAAGGCGATAAATATCAAACGAGTTTTCGCCCTCAAACATGTCTGAGGGGTTGGGGAGAAACACTCTCGTGCGGGTAATTTCTTGCGTGGCGTCTTTCAGTAACCGATGAAAGACCCGAAAATCATCCGCACACTGTGCGTAGTTGATAACATAGCGGCGCAGCTGTGGGCTGCCGTCTGCATTGCGCGACTTTTTGCACTCATACACGACAAATCGTCGCACTGGTTTATCGAACAGCGTGGTCACTGTGTAGTAGTTAAACAGTGCCTGCAAAATAAAAAGTGATTTCCCACTTTTCAACGGGCTAAACGAGTCAACAAACTTGTGGTCGATAATGTCGAGTGCCCCACGCTCGACACGCGACTCCACCACCAAATCAGAAACCGCTTTAATGGGTAGTGCCAACCCTTGCACACGCACCGTTCCTTTTACCTCAACCCCGAGCACCTTGTGGCGCGGCGGCTTGGCAAGATAAAAGTTGATAGCTTGCAGATACTCACGCTCCATCGAAACACGCTTCTCTTTTTGCGCACGCTTAGACTTCGCCTTCCCAAAATTGATTTCAAAGTCAGCGACATTTTTTAAATACTGCAGCCCAAAAACAATAGCCACCTCTCGCTGCTCAGGCTTTAGATTAAGCTCGTAGTAGTGCTGCAGCGCCATATGCGCGGCGCGCCCGACCACACCCGCCGGCGATGAGGGAGTATCGAAAACCTCCTCTACGTAGCGCTTGTACCACGCAAGCGGGTTGCGTAGATAGGCCATGAGTGAGGAGTGGCTCCAGTGTTTTATTGGATACTTCCCCTTGTTTGTCATAGCAAGAAGTATACCAGAGGAGGTGTGCTAGTAGCTGCGCAGGCGCTTAGCCTTTTCGTGGGTGCGGATACGCTCTAGGGCTTTAGCTTCGATTTGACGGATGCGCTCGCGAGTCACACCAAACTTCTTCCCCACCTCCTCAAGGGTGTGATAGATACCATCTTCAAGTCCGTGGCGCAGTTTGAGAATTTCACGCTCCTTCGGTGAGAGCTCTTCGAGAATTTCGCGCAACTGGTCGGCGAGAATGCGGCGGGCCACTTCTTGGTCAGGAGAGAGGATCTTATCGTCTTTAATAAAGTCGCCAAGTACTGAGCGGCCGTCTTCATCGGCGTCGCCCACGGGAGACTCAAGCGAGACCGTATCTTGGTCGATCTTTTCAATTTGGTAAATTTTTTCTACATCAACACCCATTTCAAGCGCGATCTCTTCAGCGAGTGGGTCGCGACCAAGGTCCTGGCTGAGGCGGCGTGCCACCTGCTTATACTTTGCGATAGTCTCCACCATGTGTACCGGGATGCGGATGGTGCGGCTTTGGTCAGCGAGCGCACGGGTAATCGCTTGGCGGATCCACCAAGTAGCATAGGTCGAGAATTTATACCCTTTCGTATAATCAAATTTGTCGACAGCCTTGAAGAGGCCGAGGTTACCCTCTTGAATAAGATCAAGAAGCGTGAGGTCGGGGCTGCGGCCAACATACTTCTTTGCGATAGAAACCACGAGGCGCAAGTTTGCACGCGCTAAGAGATTGCGTGCTTCAGCTTCACCATCAACGATGCGCTTGGCGAGGTCTCGCTCTTCTTGAGCATTAAGGAGCGGGTACTTACCGATCTCGCGCAGGTACATCTGAATCGAGTCATACTGCGAGTCTGAGCGGCCGTAGCCTTTCTCTGGCACGTCAGCCTCAATCTCGAGCATGCCGCCACCTTCAAGCACGTCGATGTGCGCGCTTGCAAACTTATCATAGAGCTCTTCAAGAAATTCGACATCCGTCTCAATGGTTGGGAATGCCTTAAGAATTTCATCATACGTAACAAAACCACTCTGGCGACCACGTGCCATGAGTCCTTCAGCTTTCTTGTCGCGGTCATTCGAGCTCTTTGTTGCTTTTGGAGCTGCCTTCACAGCGCCCTTCCCCGACGCTTTGGTCGGGGCCCCGACCTTGCGTCGAGGTTGAGGTACAAGCGTTGAACGGCGCTTCGCTGCAACTTCACGAAATTTCTTTGCCTTTGCGGTTACGCTCTTCGCGCCCGCTGGCTTCTTCTTCAATTTTTGCTTCCCCGATTTCGGAGCCCCTGCTTTGCGCTGGGTCTTTGCCTTGGTTTTCGCCATATAATAGTGCGCATTATATCACATATATCGACTTTTGACACGCTCTTTCTCTTGGGCGCGCCTGATGAATTCGAGCATATCTGCGGCTATCTGTACCTCGCTCATGTGTTCATTAATTTCTGTTTCAAAGCGAAAGCGCCACAGTTCTCTTTGGTCGGCAACTCTTTGTATAAAGGTATCGAGGTATTGCTGCCCCACCAGCTCAACCAGTTTTTGCTGTTGGAGGGTTTCGGGCCCAAATGCAAAATACAGCATAGCTACCTTCTTCTCGAGCGGGGTGAGTTCGTCGCCCAACAGCGGCGTGGGTGCAGCGCCATCCTCTTGGGTAATCTCTGTAACCTCAAGTGACACCTTGAGTTTGGCAACTTCTTCGCGTACCGCCGCCTCCGAGACGCCAAGCCGCTGCGCCACGAGGCGTATAAAATGCTCTTGCTCGATCTTGCTCTGCATTACCTTAATGAGCGGCAACACCTGTGCTTCAACAAGTTTTTTGTACATTCTCTCATCATATGGTCGCCCACCCGAGGTGGGTCTCCCTTGGGCAGCGAATGTATCTAGAAAGAATTCCACTGCTGTTTTAGAAGTACGTATGGCAGCTTTGAGGAGCTCGGGGTTTTCTTTCGCCAAATCAGCAGGATCCTTGCCCTGTGGGAAGGTGGGCACTTTCACATCGAACCCTGAGGCGATGGCCATGAGTGAGCTCTTGAGTCCTGAGCGTATGCCCGCCGCATCCCCATCGAGCGCCACAATCAAGCGCTTACTAATTTTCCCCAAGAGCGAGAGGTGTTCGGGAGTGAGTGCGGTGCCCGAGAGCGCGACCGTGAAGGGTAAGCCCGACTGGTGCGCAAGCACTACATCAAACTGTCCTTCAACAAGCAAGATGCAATCAGCCTTGCGTATAGCTCCTTTTGCTTTATCAAACCCATACAGTATGCGTGACTTTTTAAAGAGCGCGGTTTCGGGCGAGTTTACGTACTTGGCAGACTCATCGGTAGATTCTTTTCCGGGTATACCCTCAAAAAATCTGCCCGAGAATGCTACCACCCTGCCCTGTACATCACTAATAGGAAACATAATGCGCCCTCGAAAACGGTCATAAATACGAGTCGTGTCTTTTTGCGAGCGTGCAGCAAGCCCAGCCTCTACTATCTCATCATGGGTAAAACCAAGAGAGACTAGGTGGTCACACAATGACTGCCAACTGGCTGGTGCGTAGCCCAAGCGCCAGTGCACGCGCGATTCGTCTGACACTGCGCGATTACTGAGGTAGGAGAGAACCTCTTCACGCTTGAGGATGGTTGATTCATAGAACGCCGTAGCCGCTTCACACACCTCACGCAGCCGCGCGTCCTTTTCGGTATGTTCGAGTTTTCGCCCCTGATCTTGGTGAAGCTCGACACCTGCTTTTTTAGCGAGCTCCAAAAGTACGGTGCGAAAGTCGCTCCCCTCGATACGCTCCACAAATGAGAAGATATCGCCCTTCTCCCCACAGCCAAAGCACATGTAGGTCCCGCGCTCGGGGCTCACATGAAAGCTCGGTGTGCGCTCTTTATGGAACGGACAGCGCGCTGTGTAATTTCTCCCAGCACGGCGCAGCTGGACATACTGTCCCACCACATCGACAATATTGAGCCTATCTTTTATCTGCTGTATTTCATCCCCTGCCATGTCTATAGCTTACCGCGTTTAGAAAAACCCCGTGACTTGCGCCACGGGGTTTTTCGTTTTGAGTATCTTGTCTCGCCGAAGCTTTAGCAAAGGCGGATTGTAGAGATTAACGCACCAACTCGGTGTCGCCTTCAGCAGGCTGCTCGACTGGCGCGTAGCGGTTTACCAACTTTTCTTTTGGTGAACCCTTAAAGCCGGTACCTGCAGGGATGAGGCGGCCGATGATGACATTCTCTTTGAGACCTTCGAGTTTGTCGACTGAGCCGTACATCGAAGCACGGATGAGCATGCGCGTCGTGTTCTGGAAGGATGCTGCCGAGAGGAAGCTTGGGCGCGAGAGCGACACATCGAGAATACCCATGACGAGTGGCTCGACCGTTGCTTTCTCTCCCCCGTTTGCTGCCACCTGTTCGTTGGCTGCAAAGATATCTGCTTCAGCGGCGATATCACCCTTTGAATATTCAGAATTACCCGACTTCACGATGCGAACACGTGAGAACATTTGGCGAATGATGGTCTCGAGGTGTTTGGTTGAGATAGAGGCACCCTGGAGCTCGTAGATCTTAAGTACTTCTGTGATGATGTACTCCTGGGTCTTCTCTTTACCTGCAAACTCGAAGAGATCAGAGAGATCTGCCGAGCCGTCGGTGAGAAGCTGACCCTTGGTAATCTTGTCGCCCACCTTCACGACAGCTTGGCGGCGTGGGTGCACTGAGTACTCGTAGAACTCCTTCTTCCCCTTTGCCTTGTGCTCAAGATCAGGGGCGACACGGATGATCTTTTCTTTATCTTCAACAGTGATCTCTACCACCTCACCCGAGACGGTCGCGATAGCGGCAGGATTGCGTGGAGAGCGGCGCTCAAAGATTTCTTCAACGCGCGGGAGACCTTGGGTCACGTCACCAGCGGCTGAGGCTGCACCACCGGCGTGCTTCACGTTCATGGTGAGCTGTGTGCCCGGCT
>CAYWFM010000004.1:0-45731 GCA_964457915.1 uncultured Candidatus Saccharibacteria bacterium
CGATATACTGACACTTCTTACTTTTTATGTCAAATTGTGCTAAGGTGCAGTCATGCAGGAGACAGGTACAGGAAAGCTCTCAGTCGTAGCAACACCAATCGGAAATTTGGAGGATATTACCCTGCGCGCGTTGCGCATTTTAAAAGAGGCGGATGTTGTCGCTTGCGAGGATACGCGTATGACCAAAAAGCTGCTGACGCATTTTGATATTCATACGCCAACGACGAGCTTTAGTGCGCAAAGTGGTGAGCGGGGGTTTGAGAAAATTATCGCACTTCTTCAAGAAGGGAAGCATGTGGCGCTCGTCTCCGACGCAGGTACACCAGGCGTCTCCGACCCGGGACTCGAGTTAGTTTCGCGCATTAGGGAGCAAAATCTTTTTAAAGAAAATGGTCTGGCCGAAGTCCGCCAGAAGGCGGACGAGGAGATCCGAGGACCTTTTCGGAAAAAAGATTTTGCGGACGTTGCTATAGAAGCGATCCCTGGTCCCTCAGCACTTGCGGCAGCACTTTCTGTCTCAGGCTTGCGCGCAGCATCATTTACGTTTTATGGGTTCTTGCCGCTCAAGAAGGGGAGAGAAACAGTATTTAAAGAAATTGCCGCCAGCGAGCGCGCGAGTGTATTTTATGAATCGCCGCACCGCATCATGAAGGCGCTTGAGTCATTGCAAAAGTTTTTGAATGATCCCTCCTTCGCAAATGCTACGGCGGGCAAGA
This sequence comes from uncultured Candidatus Saccharibacteria bacterium, assembly GCA_964457915.1. Lineage (GTDB taxonomy): Bacteria > Patescibacteriota > Minisyncoccia > Phycocordibacterales > SBAW01 > GWA1-54-10. The sequence goes on from CAYWFM010000004.1 coordinate 717, forward strand.
CAGTGAGGCGAGTTGGCGTTTTCCGTGAACTCACCAAAATATATGAAGAGCATGTGGTCGGCTCAATTGACGAAGTACTCGAACACTTTAAAACTAACCCTGACCGCATCCGCGGCGAGTTTGTAGTTATTATTGAAGGAGAATTCTAGGCTCGTAACTAGGAACAAGAGAAGAAATAAACAATTCCATAGCTGCCCAGGAATTAAACATAGCAAAATCTAATACAGCAGAAAGGAGTAGGAGAATGCCTAAATTCAATATAATTTTTACTATCGGTGAAAAATTGAGTGATTGTAGCCACTTCTCACCGTACGTAAGTGTGCACAGAAATAGTAATAAATAGGAAAACCCGCACATGTAGATTGCTACTGTAGTATCAGGACGAAACAAAAAAGAAAAAATCACAATTGAATTACCTGGGCCGACGGGGACAAAAAGACCAATCAAATTTGTTATCCATAAACCTGTTGACGTGCCTCCTCCCCCAAAATCAGCACCAAGTCCTAAGGAGCATAAAATCCAATACACACCAGTGAGTCCCATAAACCATGCGCCAAGTGTAAGCCAAAAAGGTTGTTTGTTCATTTGAAATAAGTATATCTCTATTTTAAAAGTCTAGTGATGCATGTCTGCATAATAGTTGAGGGAAACTAAAGAGATCTAAGGAATAACTCCATTCCTGCCCATGAACCAAAAAGCAATAAATCAAGGCAGGTAGCCAAAAGTATAAGAATACCTAAATTAACAACAATTTTTATTATTGGTGAGAAATGTAAGGACTGTAGTAATTTTTCTCCGCGGAATAATAAGAAAGTGAACAAGAAGATATATGGTATTCCCAATAGTACGCGAATGGGATACTGCAATAGTAATTTGGGGATGGCAAGAAGATATATCAGTATAAGTACAGCATTGTTTGGACCAATAGGAACAAATAGTCCGATAAGATTTGTTATCCATAAACCGTTTGGGTAGAGGGAGGGTTGGCATGAATCAAGACAGAAATTATATCCATACCCCATGTCTTGCAGTAGCCAATATATTGCTGTTATTGCGACAAACCACACATCAAACCTCAACCAAAAAGATACATTTTTCATTACAGATAAGTATATACTCGGTTTTTGGCTTGTGATACACTTTTCCTATGTCAAAAGAAATGGGCGTCATCGTGCTTGGGCTTGCGGTGGTGCTGGCTCCACAGCTTGGTATTCCTGATAGCTGGAAGGTTGTTGTGCTGTCTCTACTCGGGGTGGGGGTCATGCTCTTAGGGTTTTTGCTGCGCGGCCAGTTGCTGGTGCACTCGGGTCATACCGCCTCGCCCGAAAGTCGCCCTTTTGTTGAAAATACTGAACACACAGAGTTGCGTTCATAATAACTTTGGGCGCGATGCTATACTGATAGCTGATGCACGAAGATCCTAATAAGATCACCTACTTTGCTCAAACCGACGCGCGCGGTAAGGAAACACCGTTTGGTATCAAGCGGCGTGATCGTGCGCGCCACATGTACGTCATTGGTAAGACGGGCATGGGTAAGTCGACCCTCTTGGAGAACATGGCTATCCAAGATATTCGCAACGGTGAAGCGATGGCCTTTATCGATCCGCATGGTTCGACCGCTGACCGCTTGCTTGAGTATGTGCCTGAGCATCGCATCAAAGATGTTATTTATTTCGCCCCCTTTGATATGGAGTATCCGGTGGCGTTTAACGTTATGGAGGATGTGGGCTATGACAAGCGCCATCTAGTGGTCTCGGGCCTCTTGGCCGCATTTCGCAAAATTTGGGTGGATGCGTGGAGTGCTCGTATGGAGTACATTCTCTCTAACACACTGCTCGCGCTTTTGGAGTATGAAGGTTCAACACTGCTCGATGTTAACCGTATGCTCATCAACAAAGCGTTTCGAAAAAAAGTTGTTGAGAATGTAACCGACCCTATTGTGAAGTCGTTTTGGGTAGATGAGTTTGCTAACTATACCGACCGCTACACCCAGGATGCGACGCCCGCTATTCAAAACAAGGTGGGGCAATTTACAAGCAATCCGCTCATCCGCAATATCGTAGGGCAAGCAAAGTCATCATTCGATTTTCGCAAAGTTATGGATGAGAAGAAGATTCTCATCATGAACCTTTCGAAAGGTCGTGTGGGTGAGGTGAATGCAACACTGTTGGGCTCTATGCTGGTGACTAAAATTTATCTTGCTGCCATGTCCCGGGCAGACGTGCCCGCGCACGTGCTCGCGACACTGCCAAACTTTTACTTTTATGTTGATGAATTCCAAAACTTTGCCAACCAGAGTTTTGCTGACATTCTCTCGGAGGCACGAAAATATAAATTGAATCTTTTGATCGCACATCAGTACGTTGAGCAAATGGAGGAGGAGGTGCGTGACGCAGTGTTTGGCAACGTCGGCACCACGGTAGCCTTTCGAGTGGGGCCATTTGATGCTGAGGTGCTTGAAACTATTTTCCAGCCGCAGTTTTCACAAACCGATTTGGTGAATCTTGGGTTCGCCCAAATTTACCTCACGCTGATGATCGATGGGGTAGGGAGCCCACCGTTTAGTGCGACGACGCTGCCGCCATTTGATCCACCACCTCAAAAACACGTACACCAAGTAATTACCGCATCACGCACCCAGTTTGGTAAACCACGCGTTGAAGTAGAGGAGGCGATGAGGAAGTGGCAAGAATCTGACCCGGTGCCTGAGGCAGTATCAAAACCAAAATCAAATTACTCTCGACCAGGTGGTGGGAGTTATCCTCCGCGTGAGCGTCGTGTCGAAAATGCTGAGGTAGTGCCCGTACCAGTACGAGAAGCCGCAATTCGGCACGCACCAGCAACTCCCCCAAGTGACGTTCGACCAGTGCGCGCACATGCTCCCCAAGAGCTCAGAGAGCGTGTCGCGCGCGAGCATACTCGTGCGGCGTCGCCTGAGGTTTTTCGTGAAGAAGAGCCCCGCACCCCTCGGCCTTCTGCGCATGAAGAACCGGCGCAGCCAAAGGATACTGTTCGCGATAGGATCGACACATCTCTCGACAAACCACCGCTTGAAGGGGCTCATAGTTTGCGCGACGCGCTCAAGGTGCTGCGCTCCGATCAGGAGGAGTCTCGTCCTCAACAGCACAGCACACAGCCGGAGCACCGTTATGCTCCAGTGCATGATCGCGAAGTAAAACCCGCTCGTGACCTTAAGTCGACCCTCAATCGACTTGTGGAAGAGAAAAAACAGTCAGAACAGAAGCCGTCACCTGAGCCACAGCCTGTGCCACAAAATGAGCGCAAACCAGCAGGCTTGCCTGAGGAGCGACTGCGCAGTATGCTCGCGGTTGATGACGTTGAGAACCCGCAGTAGAAAAATAGTAAAAAAGAGGGTTAGGCTTGGCCTTAGCCCTGCCTACCGGCAGGCAGGGGCCCGGAGCGCACTCTTTTTTGCTCTTTTTATGCCCATGATCACACACGCGGCAGTGCAGATTACCGAAGTGATGTACGATCCGCCGGGCGCAAATGCAGGAGGCCAGTGGCTTGAAGTAACGAACGTAGATAGTGTGGCGATTTCGATTGCTGGGTACAAAATCACCGAAGGTACAACAAATCACAAAATATCTGTCGTGAACGGGACGTCGACATTGGGTGCAGGAGAAAGCGCGATAGTTACGAGCGATCCGCAAATATTTCTCACACAATTTCCAAAATACGCTAGCACTCTTTTCAAAAGTGCAATTTCTCTCCCATCAAAGAAGGGAGAAACTATTGCCTTGAAAGATGCAAAACCTCGAGTGGTAGATAGTATTTCATATGATCCAAGCGCGGGAGCTTCAGGGGATGGTAATACACTTCATCGCGAGGGGAGTGTACTTGTGGTTGGCGCACCCAACCCCGGTAGTACGGCTCATACAGAGCCGCTACAAATAAAAGAAACATCAAGCGCATCTGCCACGACTGCGGCCACGAGCGCTTCAACCAAAGCAACTACCAAAACAACAAAGAATTATACGCCAACTAAAACTACCACTTATGCGGCAGGAGACACCAAATATTCTTCTGGTGGTGAGGGGGCGGCAACCCCGCTTCTTTCGCAGATACACTTGCCTCAGGGGACGGCGGCTTGGGTTTTGGCTGCCGTGGGGTTGTTTTTGCTGGGCATTTCGGCCGTATGGTATCTTTGGCAGCGTACTTGGGGGCGGGGTAGTAACCTTTTGGGCTCAGAAGCGTTTACAATAGAGGAGTAATGACCAAGCGTATTCTTATATTTTCACTGGCCTACCACCCCCATGTGGGTGGGGCCGAAATAGCCATAAAAGAAATAACTGATCGTATTTCAGATATGGAATTTCATATGGTCACTTTGCAATTCTCCCGCGAGGATGTACAAGAAGAGCGGCTAGGAAACGTGTTTGTACACCGAGTGCCGGCTGTGTTTGGCATGGGTCGCTTTGGTTATCTGTCTAAAATATTTTTTGTTATTTCGGGAGCATTCAAGGGCGTGAGGCTCCATCGTGAAAAAAAGTTTGATGGTGTATGGGCGATGATGACCTTTATGCTATTCCCGACACTTATCGCTCGCATGCTCGGAGTACGCGTGCCGTATGCGGTGACGCTGCAAGATGGTGACCCGTTTGAGTATGTGTTTGAGCGTTGGTATATCCGCCCATTTGTGCCCCTGCTTAAATATGGTTTTAAACACGCAAATATGGTCACCACCATTTCAACTCATTTGAGTGGTTGGGCAAAACGTTTGGGATACAGAAAAGAGGTTGTGCTGATTCCAAATGGATTTAATGCAAAGGACTTTGATTCGGCGCAAAGGTTTTCAATTGTAGGTGAACAAACACAAGATCGGGTTGCATATTGGAGAAATCAACACAATCTAGAGATCGTACCTCAAACTGTCATGCTCATAACAACCTCTCGTTTGGTAGAGAAAAATGCAATCGATACTGTCATTAAGGCGGTTGCTTTGCTGCCACAAGAAGTACATTTTGCGATTTTTGGTAAGGGTGAAAAAGAAATAGAATTAAAAAAACTTGCAGACGAATTAGGTGTGCAAGACCGCGTGCATTTTCAAGGAGAGATAAAAAACACCGCTGTTGCCTACGCGCTTCACGCCTCAGACATTTTTGTGCGTCCTTCTCGTAGCGAGGGGATGGGGAACTCGTTTATTGAAGCGATGGCCGCAGGTCTGCCAGTCATCGCAACACAGGTTGGGGGTATTAGCGATTTTTTGTTTGACTCAGAGCGTAATCCTGACAAAGAGCCGACTGGCTTTGCGGTAGATGTGGATTCACCTGAACAAATTGCTAGCCAGGTCGAATATATTCTCAATAACCCAGATTCGGTCGCCAGAGTAGTAGAAAACGCAAAGCATATGGTCGAAGAAAAATATAGTTGGGACACTATTGCACGCGATATGCAAAAGAATGTTTTTGAGCCGTTGGTTTACCATACAAAGATATGAAAATTCTCCTTGCAACAGGATTGTATCCGCCGGAGGTTGGTGGGCCTGCAACGTACACCAAACAACTTGAGGGTGAACTTCCAAAACATGACATAGAAGTTTCTGTGCTGCCGTTTAGCAAAACTCGTCACCTCCCGGTAGGAATTCGCCATGCAGTATATTTTTGGAAGTGTCTGCGTGTAGCGAAGAGTGTTGATGTGGTGTATGCGCAAGATGCGGTGAGTGTAGGGTTGCCCGCGAGTATCGCGGCGTGGGCCCTGCGCAAAAAATTTATGGTGCGCATACCCGGCGATTATGCGTGGGAGCAGGGCAGACAGCGTTGGGGAGTGCGCGACGAGTTAGAACCATTCCAAACGAAACGATACGGGTGGCAGGTAGAATTGCTGCGCAGCATACAAAAATATGTCGTGCGACGCGCAAAACGAGTTATTGTTCCGAGTGCCTATATGAATCACCTGGTGCGCGCATGGTTGCCCGCCTCTATGCATGAAAAAGTGTGTACTATATATAGTAGCGTCACACTACCAACAGAGATCACCCCCCATGAGCGATCGACAGCTTTTTTGGTAGTAAGCTCAGGACGCAAGGTGCCCTGGAAACATTTTGAGGCGATAGAGCGCACCGTAGCTCTAGAGCCAGGGTGGGAATTCTTTCTTGCGAGCGGTTTACCGCGGCAAGAAGCGCTCTCTTGGGTACGTGCTGCTGATGTGTATGTGCTTAACTCAACCTATGAAGGGCTCTCGCACGCTCTTGTTGAGGCGATGTGTATGGGTACGCCAATCATAGCTACGCGGGTGGGCGGTAATCCTGAACTTATTCGTGACAAAGTTGAAGGCTTGCTCATTCCTCCTCAGGATGATGAGGCGCTTCACCGCGCGCTCAAAGAGGTCCACAACAACCCCCCGGCGGCGCGTGAGCGTGCAGCACAAGCACAAAAACGAGCGCAAGAATTCTCACTTGAGAGTACTATTCAACAGATAGTAACGCAGTTGCAAACATTATGAAAGTTTTAGTTATCACGGGAGATAAAAAATTCCAACCAGGTACTCCACGCTACGACCTGCAGGCGGGGTGGGTGGACGCTTTTACTGTTGTGTACTGGGGCAAGGAGAATACAAAACCCAGTATCCCCGAGGGTTCATACGATGTTATAACCGTTCAAGATCCATTTTGGCGCGGACTGTTTGCCTCTCGTGTTGCTCGAAAGAGAGGCATCCCTTTGAATGTACAGGTGCACGCTGACCTTGAGGGTCAGTCACTGCTGAAGCGGTTTGTGGCGTGGGTGGTGCTGCATCGCGCAGATACTATCCGTGTCGTATCAGAGAAAATTAAGAGACAAGTTGAACGCGTGGGTGCGAAAGCGCCCATCACCGTACTTCCGGTATATGTAGAAATTTCAAAAGTGGACGCGGTGGTGAGGCGTCCTCACGAGCGCCTCACCGTCTTGTGGATAGGACGCTTCGAGGAAGAAAAAAACCCACTCGCCGCAATAGATGTCTTTAAAGAGGTATTGAGTAAAAAACCTGATGCACAACTGCGCATGCTCGGTGATGGCTCTCTGGTTGAGATGGTGCGTGCAAAAGCACGTGCCCTCGACAAGGTAGAACTTCTCGGATGGCAGAAGGACGTCGTGCCTTTCTTAGAGACTGGCGATGTGTTGCTGTGTACATCCCTACATGAAAGCTGGGGCGCCAGTATAGTTGAAGCGCTTGCGGCTGGTGTGCCCGTGGTTGCTCCTGATGTAGGGGTGGCTCGCGAGGCGGGCGCGATAGTGGTTGAGCGCTCAAAGCTCGCAGAGGCGGTTATTGATGTGTTAGAGCATCATCGAGAAGGGAGACTTTTTCTTCAGGTGCCAACAGCCAAAGAATGGGCGCTCCTCTGGCGCGAAAGTCTTCTCTCAAGTAGGGTTAAGACATAACTATGCGACTCCTCCTTTGCACTCAGGTGGTTGACACGGAGGACTCAAACCTCGGCTTTTTTCACCGGTGGATAGAGGAGTTTGCTCGCCACTGTGAAGAGGTACTGGTCATTTGCTTGCGCGAAGGGCACCATGCGCTGCCCAATAATGTGCGCGTGCTGTCGCTGGGTAAGGAGTCTCGTACGTGGCGTATCACGAGAGTGTATCGGTTTATGCGCTATCTGTGGGACTATCGAAGAGAGTATGGTGCGGTGTTGGTACATATGAACGCCGAGTATGTTGTTTTGGGAGGTCGTTTTTGGAAGCGTTGGCATAAAAAAGTAGGACTCTGGTACGCACATAAAAGTGTTACGCGTAAGCTACGCTACAGTATGGCATTTCTCGATCGGGTGTTCACCGTTTCGCAGGATAGCTTTCGTATCCCGACCCCCAAGCTCTGTGCGCTTGGGCATGGTATTGATACCGCACTGTTTAAGCCAGATATCCACACCGAGAGTACCGAGCTGCGCATAGTAACGGTAGGGCGCATCGCCGCGAGTAAACATCTGTTAGAAATGCTCCAAACGCTCGACGTGTTGTATGCGCGAAACGAGCAGTTTGTTCTCACCGTGGTAGGGGAGGCGACCACTCCTGCTGAGGTGGTGTACAAAAAACAATTTCAAGAAGCGATAGCAGAGCGTCCCTATGCAGACAAGGTACACGTGGTGGGTGCGCGTACCCATACTGAGTTGCCGGAGCTGTTGCGTACCCAAGATGTTGCGTTTAATTTTGCAACCACGGGCAATATGGATAAGGCGGGGCTCGAAGCTCTCGCGACAGGTGTGCCACTGCTAGCCACTAATCCACAATTTGAGCCACTTCTCGGTCCTTTCGGATTATATGTACCCGGAGACGCAACGATGGCCGCTGACATGCTCCAAAAGTTCCTCAGTCGGCCTGATCGCCCAGGTATTGTGGCGACGTTGCGCAATCGAGTGGTCACCGAACATTCGCTCGAGCAGCTCATCCCAAAAATTCTTAACGAGTTAGTATGAACAAGCGGTACTCGGCAGTGGTGGTTATTTCCTATGGCGCTATAGGGGACTTTGTCATGCTGCTGTATTTTTTGGCAGCATTGCACGCGCAGCGTATAGAAAAGACGCGGTACATAGTGCTCACCACCACCAACACCAAATTACTGCACGACATGGCGGGTGCCTATGATTTTGTAGAAATAGTACCGATGACCACTGCAGCTCTCATGCGGCTTTGGGTTGGTAGAGGCTTAAAAAATAATCTTATGGTTATCCCGCCCACCTTTGTTGATGTGCCATGGTTTGTGCGAGTGATTACAAAACTGTTTTCATTGCGGGGCACGAGTTTTGGTTTTACCGGGCGCGCAAACATACCCCATGTAGATTTGTCGGTAGTATTTGAAATGCACGCACCTATCCATGAAAGTTTCGACAAAGCGCTTGAGCTCTTTGGCTATAGGAGATCACAAGAAGTCCGGCTGCAATTTCGGGAAGATGCAACACTTCTGAAAAATCTTAGTGAGGGATATGTGGTTGTGGCGCCGTTTGCCTCTAACCCCGGCAAATCACTACCGCCCGAGCGTTGGCACAAACTTTTTGCATTTTTACAAAACACCTATCCAAAGCGCGACGTGGTACTCATTGGCGGACCAGCAGATGCTAAAGCGGCAGAGACATATAGCACTGGGGGACATGTGCATAATTACTGCGGTGTACCGTTTGCACAAGTGGTTTCACTGCTGAAAGGCACCAACTGTTTCATTGGGGTAGACTCTGGTCTCACGCATGTGGCGGGGGTTTTGCGGATGCCGAGTGTTGTTATCGACAATTTGCGTGCGGTAACGTGGCTACCAACCTATAACCCAAAAGCAATCATACTTACCGAAAAGAAACACTGCGTCTGTGGAGGAGATAAAACAGGTGACTGTAATTATATTATAAACGGTGTGTCGTATTTGCGCTGTATGTATGATGTATCAGACGAACGCATACAGGATGCGATAGCCGAAACGGTTTCTCAATGAAAAAACTTGCCCTCTATATTCCAGAACCTCTCGCTGGCGTCGACTTGGCGCCCTGGCTTCGTCCAAAAACAAAAGACACTTTTTTTGCTCGGCAAGCACAGAGCACTTTTTTTGATACCGTTACTCGTGTTGGGCCGCAGGATGCACAGGCTATCGTCTTGCCACATAATTTTTTAACGCTTGACGCAACAACGGGTGCCTATATCAAACAGTACGCAGACCTTGGCGAAAAGCTCACTATCCCTGTTATCTTGTTTTCACTCGGTGATCATAGTGATGCACTGCGGTTTGATTCTCGGGTGAAGGTGCTGCGGCTTTCTGTGTATCGCTCTTGTATGCAACCGAATGATGTGGTGATGCCGACGCTTACTGAGGATTTGGGAGCCGAGCATTTTGTATTGCGTGATATCTGCGAGCTGCCAGTAGTCTCCTTTTGTGGTCGTGCGGCGTTTAACTCTACGCGCGAGCGATTGGCATCTTGGGCACGACGGATAACATACGAGACACTTGCAATCTTTCAGCCACGGAAGCGCGCCCGAATTCGGGGCATTTTTTGGCGCCAGTGGATGATGCTAGTCTGTAGTAACTCCTCTCTCGTGAAGACGCTGTTTATCGTGCGCAGCACCTTTTCAGGAGCGCTACGCACGATTGAGCTTTCTCCCAAGCAAGCGCGTGAAGATTTTATTAAAAGTATGCAAGAATCAGATTTTGTGCTCGCGCCAAAGGGAGATGGTAATCATTCAAACCGCTTTCTGGAGGCACTCTCGATGGGGCGTATACCGGTCGTTGTTGATACCGACATGGTGTTACCGTTTGAAGACAATATTGACTATAGCAAGGTCATGGTCAGAGTTCCTATGAACAAAGTGCATGAAACCCCACGCTATGTGAGCGAGTTCTATAAGGGACTGGACGAAGCAGAGTGGCAAAAGCGGCAAGAACTTGCTCGTAAGGTATTTGTTGAGTATCTCGAGGTCGATGCGTTTTTTAGCCACTTTTTTGATACAGTAGAGACATGTGTGGCATCGCCGGAACAACCACCAAAGGATTAATCGAAGAGATGGGTCGCTGCCAAGCGCACCGCGGTCCAGACGACTCGGGTGTGTTTGAGGATGCGTATGTGTCGCTCGGGCACAAGCGTCTCGCGATTCAGGACCTCTCCCCGCGCGGGCATCAGCCGATGGTGGTGGGTGATGTGGAGATCGTATTTAATGGCGAGATATATAACTTTAAAGAGCTGCGTAAAGAACTTGAAGCAAAAGGTTGTCAATTTGTCAGTGGTTCAGACACCGAGGTTATCGCGGCAGGGTATGCCAAAGAGGGAGCTGATTTTCTCTACAAATTGCGTGGCATGTGGGCGCTCGCGCTCTATAACACCAAGACGCAAGAGCTAGTCCTTTCGCGCGACCCGTTTGGCATCAAGCCACTCTATGTGTTTGAGAAAGAGGTGGGTGGTACGAAAGAAATTGCATTCTCCTCTGAATTACGCGCGCTCGCGCCTGTGCTAAAAAAATATGGACATTCAGAAAATGCATTTGCACACCATCTGTATTTTTTGCTCGGATATATACCGGCACCCCTTACTCCTTTTAAAGAGGTTCATAAATTACGACCAGGAGCCTTGCGTGTGTATGACTTACAAACGAGAGTAAGTAAAAACAAAGAGCCCATACTTTCATACGCAGAAGACGTTGAGTATGAAGGAGCTACAGCGGAAGAAAGAGTAGAAAAAGCTCTTGAGGATTCTATACGCGCGCACTATATAGCCGACGTGCCGGCGTGCCTCTTCTTCTCAGGCGGTATCGACTCGACGCTACTGCTCGCAAAGTCGCGCGAGTTAGGCTTTAGTCCTGAGCCATTTTTCCTCCATATCCCAAATCGTTTAGATAACGAGTATGCGCAGGCGATAGCAAAAGAGCTTGGGGTTACGCTTACGAATGTCGACTTTACTGAAACAGACGCACTCGCCTCGATGCGCCGCATGCTCGAGACCATAGACGAGCCCTTCGCCGACACTTCCTATGTGCCAACCGAGTTTCTCTCTGGCGCGGTCGCCAAGACGCATAAAGTCGTACTCTCAGGCGAGGGCGGGGATGAGTTTTTTGGTGGCTACCACCGGCATAAACATTTGCCGCAAAAATCTGATGGGTATCGCTTTATTTCCAAACAGCTCGTACAACAATTTCCTACACGCATACGAAGAGGTGTAGAATCTACCCTTAATAGAGATTTGTTTGCGGCATATCTCGAGTTTGTGCGTATTGATGAAGGACTTTTGCCGCTAGAAAAAGTACAAGGAATAGATGCTTTTCTTAAGCAAGACGTTCTAGCCAGAGTAAAGGACAATTTTGCGCTCAGTATTGATCAGGTGATGTATTTGCCAGACGACCTGCTTTTTAAAATAGACCGCGCCGGTATGCAGCATGGGCTCGAGGGGCGGGTGCCATTTTTGGATCGTCACTTTTTTAATACGGTGCGACAAATTCCAATCGAAGAGCGTATGGGGGGGAGTGCGACAGGTAAAGAGATGTTGAAAAAGATGTTGCGCAAGCATTTGCCTGAAAATTTGGTCGAGCGTCCAAAGCAAGGGTTTAGCTTCCCGTTGCGCATGATCGATAGTTTAGAGCCTGAGTTGTACGAAAACACGCTCGCGTATGCGAAGGCTCACGCAGAGTTGGTCCCGCTTGATCCTAATAAGGCGATGCGGTATCCGCAAACAAAGTATGCGCTCTTGGTGTGGGTCAATTGGCACCAAAACTTTTTTAAGTAGTATGAAAGCTCGACTCAACAGCTCTGTTCTCGCGCTGCGCTGTTTAGTACACGCAGCGGTGTGCGGCACAGCAAAGAAAAAAATTGTTCCTAAATCAATCGTCATTGTGCAGTTTGGAAAGCTTGGCGATATGGTCTGCACGACGCCAATGTTTCGGGCGGTGAAAGTGCAGGACCCGTCTACCCGCGTTATTGTTGTGGGTGACCGAGTGGGTGGCGAGGTGCTCGCGGGCAACAAAGACGTTGACCGCTATATTGTTTGTGGCACAAGCATCACCGAGGCGCTACAAGAGCTGAGGAAAGAAAAAATTGATGCTGGCGTTATCGCGAGCCCCAGTTTGCGTGCATTTGCACTTTTGTATCTTGCTAATGTTTATACTATTGTAGCGCCGCGCGTCGTTGGTGGGATGAGTATGGAAAGTCGTTTGTATAAACTGCTTGCCCACCTGGGTGTACGAGTTGAGCATCGCATGGGTCACTATGCCCCGGGGGAATATGTGCGCGCACTTACCCCGCTTGGCATTGCTACAGTCGACACCACCAAACATCTCGCCTTGAGTGCTGAAGCTGTGCAGTGGGCAGAAGAGTTTTGGGAAGCACACGATCTTGTTGGTGAAAAAGTAGTTGGCATAGCACCCGCTGCAGGAAACAGGATAAAGCAGTGGCCACCTGAGCGCTTTGCAGCCGTTGCAGAGCATCTTTTTGCGCGAGGTTTTAAAATTGTCGTGGTAGGAGGAAAGAATGATCAACACGAGACAGGTACCATGCTCGGCGTGGTAGGGGTAGCTGCGGTGGTTAACACGGTTGGGACTTTATCTATCGAACAGCTCAAGGCGCTCATACAAAAACTAAGTCTTTTTATAAGTGTTGATACGGGCCCAATATACATTGCTGAGGCATTTGGGGTCGCAACGGTAGATATTGTGGGGCCAGTGGATGAGCGAGAGCAGCCACCTATTGGCCCCCGACACGTGGTGGTCGTGCCGAAGCGCGAAAAGCCAGAATTGTATGTGATGAATCCGTACCCACGTGACATAACTGAAGCTCGCCGTCAGACCGAAAGTGTCACCGCACAAGAGGTTATTACTGCAACAGATACCCTGTTGGGGCAGCTCAATTTGCTATGAAGATAGTTTTACTTCAAGATGACTTCCCGCCGGAAAGTAAGGGCGGAGCGGGTGTGCTGGTAGGGATTCTTGCCAAGGCTCTCAAAAACAATGGCCACGAAGTGATTGTTATTGCGGCGACCCAAGATGCATGTAAAGAAGGTGTGGGTGAGTGGGAAGGAATAGTCGTGCATCGTATCTACAGCAACTACCATGAGCGCTGGCGCGCTTACCGTAGTCTTTATAATTGGAGTACGGTACCAAAAGTAAAAAAACTATTGCAAGAACTTCAGCCTGATGTGGTGCATGTACATAACGTACACTACCATCTTTCCTATGCCTCTGTACGCGCGGCAAAACAGTATGCAAAAAAAGTACTGCTGACTGCTCATGATGTCATGCTGTTCCACTACGGTTCATTTTTTGAGCATGTTGGAGGTTCATATAAAGTGCATTGGTGGACGCTCTTGCGTCGATTCACGAAACGCTATAATCCGCTGCGCCAAATGGGTATTCGTTGGTGTGTGCGTGGTGTGCCTATGCTTGCTGTGAGCAGAGAACAAGCAAAAGCCCTGGCAGTAAACGGATTTCATATCAAGAAGGTTGTCTATAACGGTATAGAGCCAATAGCAGCTACGCTGGCAGAAATCGAACAGTTTAAAAAAGAACATGAGCTCGCAGGGAAAAGGGTTGTGCTGTTTGTTGGCGGAGTATCTAACAAGTTGAAGGGGAGCGAGCAGGTACTCGCCATGTTCCCACGGGTGCGCGCTAGGGTGCAAGATGCGGTGTTGCTTATTGTGGGTGTGGGGGGTGAGTCGCGCGAGAGGGTGATATATACAGGCTGGCTATCGCCAAGTGCAATGCGTGCTGCGTATGGTGCGAGCAATGTGGTGCTGTTTCCTTCGATTGGATTTGACGTGTTTGGGTTGGTGAATCTTGAAGCGATGGCGGCGCACAAACCAGTCGTAGCTAGCTGTTTTGGTGGTGCGCCAGAGATTATCATTGATGGTGAGACTGGCTATGTGGTTGACCCGCGAGGCACAGAGCAATTTGCGGCTCGGGTTTCTGAGATACTCCAGGATCAAGAGAAGGCGCACAAGATGGGCGAGAAGGGGTATGCTCGATTGCGTGAGTGTTTTAGTGCTGAGCGTATGGCGCACTCCTACGAGGAGTTGTACCGCTAGCGGTAGACAATAAATCGACCATTGATAGACTCCCGCTGCAAATCTGAAAGATCAGCATTCCAAGGCGCTGCAGTATTGTCGTGTATAAGCATCGTAATGCGCAAGTCTTGCATCATCTGCGGGATAGGAGTGTGTGCATATGCCGCGTACTCTTTCGCAAGCTGCTCAAATATATCTGCGGGAACTGCTGTTTTTGTACCGGCGTGGAAGTAGTAGTACTCGCCAAACAATCGTTGCAGCACGCTTTCTTTTTCCCGCACCATGGTGGCACGAATTTCATGTGGAGGAATTCCTAAAAGCCGATAGTGCAGGAAGACAAGCTCTTTAAAATAGCCGGGCGGCGTAAGGTACAAACCAGAGTATTTGCTGTGCGGAGCATCGGCGCTCGTGTACTGTGCTACATAGTCAGAGAAGTAGCAGGAGTACACATCTTCACAGCTCGTGAATACGACCTCATGCTCTCTTTTGTTGAGGTAGGAGATGACGGGAGCATACGCTTGTGTCTGTCGCGAGAGGGGTGCGTGCAGATCATAAAAGTGCACCTGAGCGAGCAGTGCATAGGCAAAAAGACCAATAATCGCTGTTGCAAAAAGTTCTATGCGTACCCATCTATTTTGTATACGACTTACAAAGAATCCTGCATATATCGTGAGTAGAGTAAGTACAAGAGGCTTCGTTATGTAGGAGTGGAAGTGCCAAGGTTGTTCATAGATGCCCGTGAGTATCTGTTGATTGGCGGTGAGAAGGAGAGCCATGCCGGTGAGGATAAAAAACGAACGGCCACCTGGATATTTTTTGGGCCACCATAGTGCTGGCAAGAGGGGGAGTGCTATGAGCCATACACCAAGCTCCGGCGTATGGAGTGGGGCGACACCCTGCTGCACAGCTACGTTCGCATAGGATTCGAAGGTGTGGGCGTGTAGGAGGTTGAGTATAAAAGGTATAGCACCCAGCAGTGCAATCGAACCCACGCTGCACAGATGGAGCAGGTCGTACCATCGTTTTTGTATGAGCGCATAACTACTCAATACCACAAGGAGTACCCCCACAAAGGCCCACGTAAAAACAGATACATAGAGGGTGGTGCCAATGAGGAGCCCAAGCACGAGCATGTGCCAAGGACGAAGATTGGTCTTGCGAAAGTATATATGAAATAGCAACGCCAGTATGGCAAAAAGAAACACCCCGCTCACCTCAGGATTAATGGGGCGTCCCCAAAAAAGCCCATCCTCAACCCCCACACCTTGCAAAAACGGAAGTATGTTTTGGGGCGCACTGAGCAAGCCCATACCAAAAATCACCGCAGCTGGCGCCAGTAGCGCGGTTTCTCGTGAGCGAGTAATAAGAAACACGAGAGCATAGATACAAATAGTTGCGAGTAAAGGAAAGAAAAACTTTGATGCAACAATGGCGCCAGCGGCTGAGAGGTGTAAGAACATCCCTGCGTATGCAACGAGAGCTTCGCCGAGAGATGTTTGAAGGTACGGAACATCTTTAAAGGGGGTGTAGAGGTTGCGTATGAGAGGGTCACCATCATACACCTCCTGCACGCGCGCAGTGTAGTACTCCTCGGAAGCCTCGCCATACAGAGCGATGCCCCGATAGGCAGGCTCATGGAGGGCAAAATAGGCCCACGGAGCCACAACCATGAGGCCAACACACCCTCCAAGCACTACTGCCAGCCAATGTTTTTTGAGATATGTCACGGTGCGCGGGTAAAAATTCATGCTAAGGTGTATGCGAGCATACTACCGCAAGCAAGACATTATGAAAATCGATCTCTGCGTACCCGCCTATAATGAGGCCCCCATCATCGCCGACGCACTCCAGACTATACAAAGGTCGCTCCCTGTGCTGCAGGGGGTTTCTTGGCATATCACCGTAGTTGATAACGCATCAACCGATGGTACGGGAGATGTTGTGCGCGACCTCGCTTTACCCGACGTATCGGTGCTCTCTATTCCAGTTAAGGGCAAGGGGGCCGCTATTGTAGCCGCGGCAGCGCAATCGCAGGGTGATGCGTTTGGTTTTATCGATGCAGATCTTTCAGCCAACCCGAGTTCTTTCGCAGATCTTCTCGCTGCCATACTGGCTGGCAGTGACATAGCTGTTGGGTCGAGGCTCATGCGGGGTGCCGCTGTACACCGCACGGGGCTGCGCACCTTTTCATCTGAAGTGTTTAATTATATACGTCGACTACTCTTGGGAATAACGGTGCAGGACATTTCCTGTGGACTCAAACTTACCAACAAGCAGGGGCGCGATCTGCTGCTGCGCTGCACAGAGCTCGGTTGGTTTTTAGATGTTGAGTGGCTCGCGCTCGCGCAGCATAGCCGTCTTCGCATCACCGAGGTGCCTATCGAGTGGGTAGAGCAGTACTATCCAAATCGCAAGAGTAAATTAAGAGTGGTACGAGATGGGCTAAAGGCATTTGCAGCTTTTGCTCGTATTCGGGCTCGAATACGAGCACACGCGTATGGAGAGACAGGCATATAAGTTTTTAATAGCAGGAGAGTCTTCGTGGTGGTATAGAGCTCGACAGCGTTTCATTGAGCGTTCTCTTGGTGGTGTACAAAAAGTTGAAGGCCCCGCGCTTGATTTTGGTGCGGGCTTTGGTGCGTGTCATGATCTTTTGGCGCAGTATACGAACACCGTTGATGCGTTTGAGATGGACAAAGAGGCGCTAGAAGGTTGCAACAAGCGTGGGTACCGAATAGTGGCGAGTGTGTGGGAGGATATGCGCGGCCCCTATGCGCTCGTGGGCGCGTTTGATGTTATCGAACATCTCGAAGATGATGCACGGTGGCTGCGGGCTCTGTATGCGCGCACAGAGGAGGGTGGGACCCTGGTCATTTCAGTGCCCGCATTCCAATTTTTATGGAGTGAACATGATGTGCTTCATAAACATTTTCGACGATATACAAAAAAGACTATACGCCACGTACTTGAGAATGCCGGATTTAGGGTGGTGCGGACGACGTATTGGAATTTTTTGCTTTTCCCCGTGGCGCTTGTATTGCGTTTTGTGGGCAAAGGAGGAGGTGATGCGCTCATGCCAAGCAGCATAGTACAAACACTACTTAATTTTCTACTGACCGTTGAGTCAAAACTTGTACCAACTATGAGCTTGCCCTGGGGCACGGGGATTATCGTGGTTGCTCAAAAGCCGGTACCCGGTACACAGCAAAACGTCCCGCGATTGTAGTGTGGAGTGGTATGTTTGGAATGCGCCACTGATCGTTTTTTGTATCCACAACAACTAAGGTGAAACCAAGCTTGTAAAGTTGTTGAGCGGTCGCCTGTGTAGGATTTCTCTGTACTAGAGAGAGCTCGTCAAAATAGCCAACAGGTGCAAGATACATGTTCGCGTATTCATTAGTTGGCGCGTCACTGTTGGTATGTACTGGCACGTAGGTTGCTATATCTTCATTTGCATACACCACTTGGTGGCCCTCTGTGCGTAGGTAGTTGAGCAGCGGCGCATACGCTTGGGCGGCAAGAGCACTCGGCGCATGTTTATGATAAAAGCTCACTTGGGCGAGTGCTGCGCCATAGAAAAGAAATACTATACTCACTGCAACAAATGCCCGCGAGACTCTTTGATATCCCAAGCGCTCCAAAAAGCCGACACTCCACAGACCAAGCATCAGCCCAACGAGTGGTTTGGTGACGTACCAATGATAGTGGCCAGGCTGTAAATATACGCCCGTAATAATCTGCTGATTCAGTAGTACCAACAATCCTGCGCCACTGAGTACAAACAAAAGGTGGGCGGGTCGTACCTGTTTGGGCGTCCACAACAGCGGGAGAAGTATGAGGAGTACAACCCATACACCCACGACAGGCTGGTGGCTTGCGAGCACTCCTTGGTGGAGTGCCGCAAAGGCGTAGCCGGGCGCGTGTGTCGCTTGGAGATAATTAACTGCAAACGGTATACCGATGAGTGCACCAAGGCCGCCAACTGCGAATACTTGCTTTGCGAGAGGATAATTTTTTTGCCACAGTGTCCAGCTGAGTATGAGCAAAAGCAAGATACCCATGAACGACCAGGTGTACGGGGAGATATAGATCGAGAGGCCAAAAAGAAACGTTAGAGCAAACAGTTCCCACTGGTACATCGTCTTTTTTTGGAGCACGTGCGCAAGTATGGCGAGTGCCAAAAAGAGTACCATGCCACTCACCTCAGGATTCACGGGACGTGCCCAATATATGCCGTCTTGCGCGCTGCTGCCGTGCAGCAGGGGCAGCAGGTTGCGTGGGTAGCTCATGAAGTCGTTGCCGAGCATCGCGAGCGTGGCCCCAACAAGGCTTGCCGAGCGGCGATGGGTAAATACATATCCAATAGCGTATAAGCACACAAACGCAAGTGCAGGGAAAAGCAGTTTCGCAGCAACGGTCGCTTGTACAGCGGTGAGGAAAAACGCAATACCAAACACGCCGACAGTAATTTCGCCTAGAGGTGGGATAAGGTAGGGCTCGTTTTTGAAGGGAAGATAGGTGTTACCGGTTGAGCCAAAACCATCATAGAGCTCGTGAATGCGCGCAACGTAGTGCTCTTCCGCGTCTTGGCCCATCATCATAACTCCCTGATACTCTGGTTGCAGCGCAAAATAGGCATACGGTGCGATGCACACCATACCCATTGAAACTGCGAGTACCAACGCGAGCCAGTGCGTCTTTAGAATATTGGTAACGGTCATAATGTTGTAGACATACAAGAGAGGATGCTATTTAATAAAGCCAGATTTATTAATTTTACACAACTATATGAAAAAGTTGCTCACTGTGTTTTCTATGATGCTGTTTTTGTGTCCTACTATTTCTTTCGCGGCAATTAATAATTTAAATGGACTTACGGTAAATCATCAAAGCTTTGCCACTAGTTCTAACGCGCACCTGCTCATTAAGTCGAGTGGTAGTACTCATACTTTTGGTTGGGATGGTTCTGTATGGCAAATGAGTCAAGGTGGTACGGGGGCTGTCTCTTTTGCGACAGGCTCAATACCGTTTATTAGTAACAATAAGTTTGCCGAAAATAATCTCCAGTTCTTTTGGGATGCGGTTGCCAGTGTCTTAAATGTGGGCGGCACTACGACGCCGCAAGCAAAACTGAGTGTGAAAGGAACAAATTCTCTCGATCTGCTTAACGTGGCCTCAGTGTCTGGACAAAGTCAGTTGTTTGTAAGTTCCAATGGAAACGTTGGTATACACAATACTAATCCATCACACGCCCTCGATGTTTCAGGGGCTATATATAGTCGCTTAGTTGCTCTACCCTCAGCAAGTTCGGTAGTTGTAAATTGGGGTGCGGGTAATGTGCAAACCATAACGCTGAATACAAATACGACTCTTACCTTTAGTGGTGCACAACCAGGTGGCCAGTATACCTTGATACTCAAGCAAGATTCAACGGGGGGTCGAACGGTAACATGGCCCACTATTTTATGGCCAAACGGAACAGCGCCAACACTGTCGGCAGGCCCCAATAGTAAAGACATGGTTAAGTTTACGTTTGATGGGGAAGATTATTTAGGTTCCTACGATCTTCACTTTTCAGCAAGCCCTGTTGCGAGCAGCGTTGCCGTGTTGGTTGTTGGTGGAGGAGGGAGCGGATCGAACTCGAACGGAAGTTCTGGCGGTGGTGCCGGGGGAGTTTTGTATAACTCTGCGTTTCCCGTCTCGATACAATCGTATGTTGTAACGATTGGCTCAGGTGGTTCTGGTGGAGGCACTGTGCCGAGTAATGGTAATGATGGATTAAATAGTGCATTTAGCACACTAACTGCTTATGGTGGAGGTCATGGTTCTCGCGATAATGTGAATGGTGGAAATGGAGGTTCTGGCGGCGGAGGCGGAGGTCCTACGGGTTTGGGGGGCACTGGAGTAGGTGGTCAAGGGTATGGAGGTGGAGATGGTGCTTTTGGTGTTAATGGTGGTGGCGGCGGAGGAGGATGCGGTTCCATTGGTGGTACTGCTGTGCCGACTAATGGAGGTAATGGTGGAAATGGTTGTATATACACTATTTCAGGCTCCTCCGTGACATACGCAGGAGGTGGTGGGGCTGGTGTTACGGTTGATGGCGGAACTGGTGGTTTAGGTGGCTCTGGTGGCGGAGGCGACCACGGGGGTAATGCGACTCCAAATACTGGTGGCGGTGGTGGAGGAGGTGATTATCCAGCTATGCAGGGCGGCTCTGGCGCTTCAGGCATTGTCATAATTTCTTATCCGACGGGTTCATTAACTGCCACAGGAGGGGCAATTACGACAGTGGGAGGAAATACTATTCATACCTTCACAACTAGTGGGTCGTTTACAGTCGTATCGATACCGTAGCTGAAACTGCGATAGCATAAAAAAACGAGAGCCCGGCAGAACCGGGTTTTCGTTTTTTTATGTAGTTTTCTTTGCGATTAAGAGTATTGAGACACCAAATGGAAAATTTGTATAAGACAATAGTTTTATTTCAGTCGAGAAAACCCAATAGAGAATTTTATTCACAAAAGATCCACCAACATGATTTTCAGATCCCATCTGAATTCTTAAAAATCGCACCAAAAGTCTTACCCCTGCAATGGCGGGGAAAAGAAACGTGTTGAAATAGGTTGCGCGCTCAATTACGAATCCATGCCGCTGTAAGAGCACAATTAATTCTTTGCGTGTATAGCGGCGATAGTGGTTGCTGAGTTTATCGGTGATACTCCATAAGAACATGAACGCAGGAACAGTGATAATTGCAGTGCCACCAGGCTTCAGTACGCGCAGGAGCTCTTGAGCGCCAGCGCCGTCACTCTTGAGGTGTTCGAGTACATCCATGATAACGACGGTATCAAACGAGTTGTCTGCGTAGGGGAGCGCATCAGCGGAGCCCACGTCTGGCGAAAGGCCACGCTCTTTGCAGTAGGCAACCGCTCGCTCGGATATGTCTATGCCGGTAACGTTTCCGTATACCTGCATTTCTTTTAAGAGCTGGCCCGTACCACAGCCGATGTCAAGAATCGTGAGTGGTGCGTTGTGTTGTGTGCGCTCTTTG
Source organism: uncultured Candidatus Saccharibacteria bacterium (assembly GCA_964457915.1). Lineage (GTDB taxonomy): Bacteria > Patescibacteriota > Minisyncoccia > Phycocordibacterales > SBAW01 > GWA1-54-10. The sequence continues at coordinate 22,222 of CAYWFM010000004.1, forward strand.
GTGAGAAGACGGTGGATAAGGTTTCTGCGCACGCGGTACCACCAATGCTCTTTTTCCATATTGTAGAGTGAGTCGTAATGTGAGTCCTGCATAAACTTATTTTGTTCCTGTTAGAATCCAGCCAGTTCCTTCTTTTGTGGGTTCTATAGAAATGTTTTTAACTCCAGCTTGTTGCGCAAGAGAAAACACCTTGTTTCTTTGCCAATAATTTGCCACGGCTGGAATGAGCTGATCGAGCACTATAAGATGTATTTTAGTAAAGGCGAAATTTGAAAGCTGTGTGAGGTATGGCGATGGACCGCGGAAGAGTTTGACGAAGAGGTAGAGAGGGATGGAGCAGAAGTACGCGAGAAAGTGTACTAAGGGGAGCGGGAGTTTTGAGGTAATTGCTTTGCGGATGGGATCAATAAAACGCACAATCCATTCGTTACCCTCGTAGCTGTAGACCCACACGACGAGCGTGCCCCCAGGGCGCAGCGCTTTGCAGAAATTTTTGAGCGCGAGCTCTGGGTTGCGCAGATGATGCAGCACACCGATGCACATGACGATATCAAATTCGCTGTTCCAGGGAGTTTTTGAAATATCACAGCGAGTGATGGTTGCGTTGGGAAAAGCCGAGAGGGTTTGGGTGGCTGAAGCAAGGGTACGCTCGTCGTTATCAAATGCAGTAACACTTTTTGCACCCCACGAGAGGGGCCAGTAGCTATTGCGCCCCATGCCACAGCCCGCGTCGAGGATGTCTTTGCCAACTACCACCTCTGGCGTGAGGTTGGTCCAATTACGAAACTGTTTTTCGTACACGGGGTCCATGGCCGCATACTTTGCCCACTCATAACCAAATCGCTCTTCAGATGCCATAGGGATTAGTATGACAGCAAACGACTATTTCATCCACCGGTCCCACCACAACTGAAAAACGAGGAGTGTCCAAAGTTTTTTGGCGTGATTGTGTGAGCCGGCAAGGTGCTGGTGTATGAGTGTTTGAACTTCGTGTGTGTTAAATATGCCGGGAGCGAGGTGGTGGGGAGCCAGCGTGTCGGTGAGGAGGTCTTTAAGTTCGGCGCGCAACCACGAGGCTACTGGTGCGGCGAAGCCCTGCTTGGGGCGATCGATGATTTCGTCAGGCAATTTCCCTCGCATTACTTTTTTGAGCAGATGTTTGGTTGTGCCACGGTGGTATTTCAGCTCAGGCGGTAATGCGAGTAAAAACTCTATGATTTCGTGGGAGAGAAAGGGTGCCCGCACTTCAAGCGCATAGCGCATACTCGCTCTATCAACTTTTACGAGCACTTGGTCCATAAGATAGGTGCGCAGGTACAGGTGTGAAAGCGCGTTGGGGCCGGTAAGATCCGGGCACTCGGCGTGCCACTGCGCGGCGAGCTCCCTAGTGACTCCATGAGATGCAGCCGCTGCTTCAGGAGAAAGAAGAGTTTGCAGTTCGTCTTCACGAAAACTCCCGAGCCACTGCAGGTGACGCTCCAAAGGGTCGTCGGTAAAGTCATGCGTGAATTTGCGCGCTTTAAATCCGAGGTTCATATAGCTGGTCGAGGCGGGGATACGGTCTGCTGCATGGGTGAACATGTCTCGTGCGACCTTGGGGAGTTTTCCATACAGCGCTGCAAACTGCTCGGCCTTAAAGGTTGGATATCCGAGAAGGAGCTCATCGGCACCATCGCCGCCGAGCGCTACGGTGACGTGCTCGCGCGTGAAGCGCGAAAGCAGGAGGGTTGGTAAGACTGATGCATCAGCGACCGGCTCATCGAATACTTCTGGTATATCTTGGACAAGCGCAAGCGCGTCGCTAGCGCTCAGGAGTGCTTCGTGGTGGTTGGTGCGCAGGTGTGTGGCAACCGTGCGTGCGTATGAGGATTCGTCAAAACTTTTCTCCCGAAAACCGATGGAGAATGTTTGAATTTGTTGTGCAGATGATTGCGCTGCGTAATAGGCAACTGTTGAACTGTCTATGCCGCCGGAGAGAAAGACGCCCACCGGTACATCCGCGATCAAGCGTTCTTTAGTTGCGTGAGCGAGAAGTGCGTCAAAGCGCTCAAGGGCTGCTGTTTCGCTGAGGGGTTGTTGCGCTGTGTCGCACGGTTGCCAGTAGGTTTCGATAGTAGTGGTGTTGTGTTTGTTGCGCAGATAGCTGGCGGGCGGCAATTTTTGTATGTTCGCGTATATGGTGTTGGGGGTGGGCACATAGTCGCGCGCGAGATAGTGGCTAAGTGAGCGCATATTGAGCGAGCCCTGCATGTGTGGGTGCGCGCGCAGTGCTTTGAGTTCCGAGCCAAAAAGAAAAGTCTCTCCTTGCTGCATCCAGTAGAGAGGCTTTTTGCCCGCTCGGTCGCGGGCAAGAATGAGCTCGTGTTCGCGGGTGTCATAGAGTGCGAGTGCCCACATGCCGTGCATTCGTTTGAATGATTCCGCGCCCCATGCGCTGTAGGCGGCCAAGATAACTTCTGTGTCTGAAGTGCTTGTAAATGGATACGAAGACAACTCTTTTTTGAGTTCTCGGTAGTTATATATCTCGCCGTTAAAGACAACAACGTACCGACCATCGGCACTCTTCATCGGTTGTGCGCCGCCCGGCGAGAGGTCGATAATGGCGAGGCGCTGGTGGGCGAGCCCAACACGAGTGGTTTCTGAAAGCCACGTGCCCTGCGCGTCAGGGCCACGGTGCGCTATAGCGGCGCTCATCGCTTCGAGTATGTCTTTTGACCCGTCGCCCATGTATCCGGTGATGCCACACATATTAAAATTGGAAGTATATAAACCCAGGACCAGCTCCCGTATTAAAGAAGATAAGCATAATAATGAGTGCGTAGTATGCCGCCCAGCGTACCACAGCTCTCTGGCGGGCAAAGAAGGTGCCAACGGTGCCGTCGCCAAGCCGTGTTTCAACCCACAGTACAAGAAGGGCGAGCGGGAGCGCCGCGGCAGCTTTCATAAAAAGCCCGTTTCCTAAAAATGTTGCTTTGAGATAGGGCAGGCTCCAGAGATGTTCTGTGCCAACAAAAAGATGCGTCACTATATAGAGCGCTTGTGAGAGCGTTTGTGCGCGGAAGAATATAAAACTAAAAGTTACCAGCACGAATACTACAGCGACTTGCAGCACACGGTGCGCTCTGGGGTGGCTCGCAAGAGTGCTCCACTGATTGAATTTCTCACGCCATTTCTCAGTGATGGTTCCAACAATGATGTACGTGCCATGGAGTCCTCCGAGGACGACGTATGTCCAATTGGCCCCGTGCCAGAGCCCCATAACGAGAAAGGTGAGCATGGTGGTGCCATAGATGCGTAGTGGCGTAATTTTTTTTGAGAGTATGAGTGGGTAGTAGAGGTAGTCGCGAAACCAGTTTGAAAGCGAGATATGCCAACGGCGCCACCACTCAGCAATAGAGCGCGATGAAAATGGCTGCTTAAAGTTTTCAACAAGGGTAATGCCTAACACCTGTGCTGCGCCAAGTGCAATATCGCAGTACCCCGAGAAGTCAAAGTACAACTGCAGGGTAAAAAACGAGGCAGCCATCATGAGCGATACTCCAGGGTGAAGCTCGGGGTGGCCAAACACCTGTGTTACCACTAACCCAAGATGATCAGCGATGACAGTCTTTTTAAAGAGACCCCACGTCATGCGGATGAGCCCGAGTTTTACGCGCTCATACTTAAATACGTGGTGCCCGTGTAGCTGTGGTAGGAGTTGCTGTGGTCGCTCAATAGGGCCCGCGACCAGTTGGGGATAAAACATGACATAGAGCGCGTACGTAAAGAAACTTTTCTCTGCCTGTTGTTTACCCCTATATACCTCGATAACGTAACTGAGGCTTTGGAAAGTGTGGAAGGAGAGCCCGAGCGGAAGTGCGAGCATGAGAAGTGTGGGGTCATAGTGCCAACCTAAAAGCTCGGCTATGGCGTGGATGTTTGCAGAGAAAAAATCGAAATATTTAAACGTACATAATATGCCGCACAGAGAGAGTATGCTGACAACAAGAAGGTACGTGCGCCATGCTATGCTCGCGCGTTCCATGAGGCGCGCAATGGTGTAGTCGATCGTGATAAGTGCTAGGAGAATAAGAAGATAGATGGGAATGAGCGCCGCATAAAAAAAGCAGCTCGCGACAAGGAGTAGCCACGGACGCCATTTGAACGGCAGCGAAAAGTAGAGCAGTGTCGTCAGTATAAAGAAGAGATAGAACTGATAGGTTACAAAGGTCATGATTATTTTTTTGGCAAAAAGCTCCGCACCTCTTTTGCAAGCTGTGTGGTGAATTTTTCAGCCCCTGCTTTGTTGAGGTGTACCGCATCGGCAAAGTCAGCGTCGGTGAGTGTTGAGGAGGTCAGTGTGTAGTTTAGAAAACGGATGTTTGGGTACGGAGCAATTGCTTTTTGTATGACTTTAGCAAATTGCTCCTCAGTCGCTTTGGCATCTGTACCACCATACGCACTCCACGCTGAGGGTGCGTATGGTGGTTCGATGATAACGACCGTGTCATTGGCGGCGCCTAGAGCATGCAGTGCTTCCTCGAACTTTTTTTGTTTGATGCCACCAATAGTCACATGCTGGTACACCTCATCTGTTGTATTGGGGCCCGGAGTAGGAGTAAACAATCCTGTTTTCTCGGTATACCCTTTAGCCCTGAATACTTTTTCACTCATGTGTTCAGGGTCAGAGACATCAGGGCGCAAAAATGTTTTCAGTCGATTGAAGTAGTAGTCGTACTGATTATTAAAATAATTCTGTGCGTCAGCAATTTTTTGCAGACTCCAGGGCTTGTGGGCAATAACCTCCACATCGATAGGGTCGGCATCGAGCACGAAGCCATCGCTTATCTGGTAGCTGCTCACGCTTATAATAATGAGACTCTGGTGATTGAGTGCATCAGCTTTTTCGAGCGCCTCGACAGTACGAAAGAGGAGCCCCACACCAACAGCAACATTTGCTGAGGTGGTTTTTAACTCACTATCCAACACAGAGGGAATGATGTTGAGCTCTGCTCGCGAGTCGCCCGCGACAATAACAGGGGGTCGTTCGGGTGCGTGGGTAACCAGGCGTGAAATTTTGTCGGTAAGGTACGCCTCTTTGGTGTCGGCGGGGGATTGGATAAGAAAAAAGACACTGATTGCAAATAGTAAAAATGGTCCGAATAACAGCGTCAGTTTTAAAAACAGCCGAGCGGGTCCGGGCTTTGGCATTACTCACGAGTGTACCGTTTTTTCTCATAAAACAAAAAGCGGCAGCCCGGAGGCTGCCGCTGTAGTGATCTCCCGTTTCTTGTTCTTAGATATAGCCTTTCCACCAGTACACGAGACGAGCTGCAAGCTCGAAGGGGTAAAAGGTCCACCATCTTGCGAGACGTTGTTGCTTGAACCCTCGTTCGAATTGGATTGAGGGCAATCCTTGTGGAATAAGAACGACTAGCTCTAATTTTTCCAAGCACCACTTCACCCGCCACGCATGGGGGGAGTGTTGAACAAGCAGCACAAAGATTATGCTATTTTCTGTGCAGTATTTTGCCGTCTGTTCCGCAACACCTCGAGTATCTAGGTACTCCTCATCGAGGGGATTGTCGACAGACTGCACCGGCGTAGAACCGACACAGTCGAAGCCGAGGACTTTCAGTGCTTGTGCAACCTCGCCTTGCGCCCATATGGAAAGTTTAAGCCTTTCTGACAGGTCAGCGGCTCTGCGCGCGATTGCACGGTTTGTACCACTTGTCCCGTCCACGAGATCGCTGCACGCCTGTGTGACGATAATTTGTGCCACTGATACATCATCGTCATAAGGCGGAGTCCACCAGCAGAGGAAACATTGGGCAAGGCGTAGTGCACGTGCGAACATCGCACAACCTCCTTCCTTCAGTTAAAACGACTCTCTAAACCATCGAAAAATTACATTAAAAATATTACTTTGTAAAGTGCTTGGAGGGGCGAAACGTGATACAACTGGGGCGTGGAAGAGAAGGTATCTATAGTCATCCCGATATACAACGAGGCGCTTAATTTGCCGGGCCTGTTTGAGCGTCTTGGTGAGGTGTTGGCAAAGTTCACCGATCCATATGAGGTCATTATGGTGGACGATGGTTCGAAGGATGGTTCGTATAAAAAAATTCTTGAGCTCGCACACGGTCGACCGGTGACCGCTATTCGGCTGAAGCGCAACTTTGGCCAAACCGCCGCGCTCGCGGCGGGTATCGAGCAAGCAGGGGGAAGTATTATTGTGACGCTCGACTCCGACCTCGAGAATGATCCACGCGACATTCCAAAATTGCTCACCAAAATGCGCGAAGGGTTTGATGTGGTCTCAGGATGGCGGCGTGATCGCTGGCAAGGTGCATACTTCACTCGCAAACTCCCCTCTGTGATGGCTAATTGGCTCATCTCAACTCTCAGTGGCACAAAGCTTCACGACTACGGCTGTACGCTCAAAGCCTATCGTGCTGAGTATCTCAAAGGAGTACAGCTCTACGGCCAAATGCATCGTTTTATCCCCGCATATGTCGCGTGGCAGGGTGGTACCGTTACCGAGATCCCTGTGTCCTATCAGCCGCGTGTACACGGCAAAAGTAATTATGGCACTGGTCGTATTGTGCGTGTGCTGCTGGACCTTGTGTTTGTCGTTTTTATGTACAAGTACCTCAATCGCCCGATGCACTTTTTTGGCGGGTGGGGGGTGGTGAGTATTTTAGCGGGTGCCATGTGTGGTGGTGTCGTTGTTGGGTTGCGTGTGTTTGGTATACACAACCCCATCGTGTCGCTGCCGGTGCTTGCTATCTTTTTTATAATCATTGGTTTGCAGTTCATACTTTTTGGCGTTATCGCTGAGATGCTCATGCGTACCTACTACGAGTCACAAGGTCGTAAGCCCTACCTTGTGGGGGAGGTTCAAGAGGTTGCATAATCTGGTACTCTTAAGCTCATGCAGTTGCGCATTTTGTATATTGCCGCAATCCGGTTGCCGACCGAGAAGGCACATGGACTCCAAATTATGAAGATGTGTGAAGCGCTCGCGCGCACGGGTGCCAACGTTGAGTTGGTGGTGCCGGGGCGCAAAACATCCATCACCGATGATCCTTTTTCATACTACAAAGTTGAGACAAATTTTTCGATAACGAATTGTAAAACCCCTGATCTTGTTGGGTGGGGTCGTGTGGGGTTTTTGCTCATGACCCTTTTGTTTGCACTGCGCGCTGCCTGGTATGCCAAGCACAGCAAGGCAGAGGCGCTCTATACGCGCGATAGGGTGTTGGCTCTCATGCTTGCACTGCTGCTACCAACCACACCACTGTTGTTTGAAGTTCATGGACGTGAACCTCGTTGGTTTGTGCGGGTACTCGCGCGCCATGCGCAGTTTGTCGCGATAACCGGTGGCACAGCAGAAATGCTCATCACTGCGGGCGCTGCGCCCGAGCATGTATTCGTCGCACACGACGCTGTTGATCTTGGTGATTTTTCAAACCCTGCATCAAAAGCACAGGCGCGCAGACGGCTTGATATTGCACAGGATGCACAAGTGGCGATGTATATTGGTCGGCTCGATGGGTGGAAGGGTGTAGGCACACTTCTTGAAGCGTCAACATTTGTACCTGAGACGCAGGTGGTAGTTATTGGTGGTGAAGAAGCCCAGGTAGAGGCGCTGAGAGCGCAGTATCCAAAGGTACAATTTTTGGGGTATCGCTCCTATGGTGAACTTGCGGATAACCAAGCGGCAGCCGATGTGTTGGTGCTCCCAAATACGGCAAAAGACGAAACATCAGTACGTTTTACCTCACCGCTCAAACTTTTTACCTACATGGCCTCGGGCAAGCCTATAGTTGCATCCGACCTACCCTCGCTGCGAGAAGTGCTCGATGAAGAGAGTGCCTATTTTGTAGCTCCTGACGATGCGCGAGAACTTGCGCGTGGTATTAAGCAAGCTCTTGGTGATCCAAACGCAGAAACGAAGGCACACCACGCGCGCCACAAGGTTGCACACTACACGTGGAGTGCTCGGGCGCGCACCATTCTGCAATTTTTTAACCAAAAAGAGAGTGCTCGCGGGATTGTGCGCCCTGGGCATCGTCAAATGGTGAAATTTTTAATTGCCGGTGGACTCTCTGCGCTTTCTAATTTTGTCGTACTATATCTTCTCACCGAATTTTTACATATCTACTACCTTGCATCCGCAACAGCAGCATTCGTGGTTGCGTTTGCGGTGAGTTTTGTGCTCCAAAAATATTGGACATTTGATAGTACTGCGGGTCAAACACGCAGACAGCTCATGCTGTATTTTGTTGCTGCGATGGGTAACTTGCTTGCAACCATCATCTTCATGTACATCCTTACCGACCTCTGTCATCTTTGGTACATGTTCTCTGCGTTTGTCACCGCGCTCGTCGTCGCTATTGGTAGCTTTTTCTTGTATCGTAGTGTTATCTTCGTATGAACACCTGTCTCGTCTGCGGTGCCAGCAACTATGAACCTCTTGTGTGCAACCAGCTGCCTCTGTATCGATGCGTTGTCTGTGGACTACGTTGGCGGCAGAGTTTTGATATTCCACTAAGCTACTATGATGATTCTGACCCAGGTTCAACCCCCGCACGGCGTGAGGCGCGAGTGCGTAACTGTCGCGACCGCATAGCGCTCATGCGTCGCTATGTGCCGCTTTCTGGTGTGTGCGACGTGGGCACTGGCGAGGGGACATTTCTTGAGGTGTTAGCTGAAGAAGGAGGGAGCGGTGTTGGTATTGAGCCTGGTCGAAAATATGTAGATGAAGCAACACACCATGGTGTGCACATCGTGGGTGCGACCGAAGGAGATGTTGCGCGAGCGGTACAAGAGGAGGGGATACAAACCTGCACCCTTTTTCATGTCATAGAGCACGTGCCGAATCCACGCAAAACACTTGAGACCCTGTTTGAGGCACTGCCGAAGGGTGGTTTTGTGGTGCTCGAGACTCCCACCATGGACTCACCCATACTCAAGGCAAAGCAGTACCATGACGCACTCATGTACCCTGAGCATCTATTTTATTTTAATGAGAGTAATTTACGCACACTGCTTCAGCAGGTGGGGTTTGTAGTGGTGGGACAAGGTCGTCGTGATTTTGATCAGTATCATCTGCCTATTCGAGAATCTCTGCGCCGGCTTTTTTTACGATTTCCTAAATCATCACCGGCACCACAACCATCTACCGGTCATGAGCCAGTACTGACACAAGAAGTGCGGTCCTCTTGGGTGCGCTCGCTTGTGCGTTTGATACTCGCACGACTGGTGATTGCAACAGGTAGAGTTAACTATCAATGGATAATTGCACAAAAGTAGTATGCAAAAGTCACACCTCTATGTAACCGTACTGTTTGGTCCTATTGGTGACGCGATAATGACCACTGCGCTGTTTGACGATATTCTCAACCTTGATCCGCAGGCGCACTTTGTGGTGCTTGCGCGCAATAATGCGGGTATGATGCGCGACATTATGCGTGCCTATCCGCAGATAGAAATTCGCGAGATCCCCAGCGGAGCCGCGTCACTAAGAGTGTTCGCTTCGACGTTTACCAAAAGGTGCAATTTTTTAGCACTTGGTGTAGCGGGGAAGTATTCACTGCGCATCAAACTCTTTTTCGCGTTGCTTTCACTGCGACCGGGTAATCGAGTTATTGGGTTTAACGATCGCGAGTCGGGACATCGCTCGAAGCTCTGGATACATAAGATATTTTTCTTTGATCCAACGATGCGTACTATTGATAACTTTCGCCAACTGCTGCCACCACTGTTTGGTGAGAGAGTCCGAGCACTTTTTGGTACACCACCGCACGTAGCGCTTGAGCTGCAAAAACCAGAGGAGTGGTCGCTTGCAGAGGGCAGCTACATCGCTATTCATTTTTTTGGGAGCCGGGTCATTCGCCGTTTGCCGCCGCGCCGCATGGTTGGGCTACTCAAAGAGCTGCGTCGCCTGTATCCAACGTATACACTCGTGCTCACTGGTTCGCGCGAGGATACAGCTGCTGCTGAGGATCTTAAAAAAGCGGTGCCCGACATTGAACTTTGTATGGATAAGTCTTTGCTTGAAGTTGGCTACATCATTGAGCACGCGGCGCTCTATGTGGGAGTCGACACCGGCATCACCCACCTTGCGGGCGTGTTACAGCAAAAAAGTATTATCCTCAGTCACAGTGCTGACCCTATGTGGATGCCACTGTATAACCCAAACGCGCGTGTACTACTTAATAGCACCCGCTGCACCTGTTGGACCACGGGCGACTGTCTCGTAGTTGAAGACGGGGTAGCGTATCGTCGCTGTTTGGTCGACATTAGTGACACGCTCATCCTCAGCTCGATTGCGCTTGCAATGCAAAACTCTGACCGTACGGTTGTAGGTTTTGCCGGCAAAATAGACGAAAAAGATAATGGCTAAAAATCTTGCGGTAGGTATTGATATGGTCGAAGTTGCGCGCTTCAAACCTATGACAAAAAATGCGCAGCATCCGTTTTTACAAAAAGTATTTACTGCTGCTGAAGTCGCCTACTGCTACCAATTTAAAGAGCGAGCCACGCATCTGGCGGGCACGTTCGCTGCAAAAGAGGCAATAAGCAAGGCGCTCGGTGTCGAGAAATATCCGTTCGCTGAGATTGAAATTAGACGCACGAAAATGGGAAAGCCCGAGGCCTGGCAAGGGAAGAAAAAGCTCCCCGTGAGCGTTTCTATCACACACACGAAAACCCTTGCTGCGGCCGTTGCTGTTGTGGGCACTTCTCGTTAGTATGGGGGTATGAAAAAGTGCCTCGTGCTCGATTTAGACAACACCCTGTGGGGCGGTATTGTGGGCGAGGATGGTATGGATGGTATTGCCCTGTCGCTCGAGTCGCCGGGTAATAGTTTTATCGCATTTCAGCAGGCCATACTCGACCATTATGATCGTGGCATTATTCTCGCAATTAATAGTCGCAATAATCCCGAGGATGCCTGGGCGGTAATACGCTCGCACCCCAACATGATTCTCAAAGAACAGCATTTTGCGGCGCACCGCATTAATTGGCAGGACAAGGCTGAGAATCTTCGAGAGTTGGCGCAGGAGTTAAATATTGGGCTCGATGCTATGGTGTTTCTGGACGATGATCCAACAAACCGTGCGCTGGTGCGTGCAGTATTGCCTGAGGTGGCGGTGCCTGAGCTCCCCCTTGACCCAAAAGAGTACACGCGTTTTCTCCACGCCCTCGATTATTTTGATGTGGCGGTTATCACCGATGAAGATAAGATGCGAGGCAATCTGTATGTCACCGAGCGGCTGCGTCGCGAAGAAGAAAAACGTCACGCCACCAAAGAAGAGTTTTTACAGAGCCTCGGGCTCGCACTCTATATGTTCGTCGATGATGATTCGTGTGTGTCACGCCTCTCCCAACTCACCGAAAAAACAAATCAGTTTAATACGCTGAAGCGCCCAACGAGCGAGGAGGAAATGCGCTCCTATATGGCAGATCCAACCTATCGCGTATACTACAGCCGGCTTGAAGATCAGTTTGGTGACTATGGCGTCATTGCCTATGCGCTGGTACATACCGGGCGAGAAGAGTGGAACATTGAGTCACTTTTGATGAGCTGCCGTGTGTTCGGGCGCGGCGTCGAACACGCATTTGTGGGTGCCATAGCTAAACAGGCGCAAGATGCAGGGGCGAAGCGCTTGCGGGTAGAGATAGAAGAAACACCCAAGAATGCGCCCGCCCGCGCATTTGTGAGTGAGTTTTTTGTGAATAATGTACGTGATCTAACAGAAGAAATTACTACTCCTGAGTGGATACAACTCTATGAAAACATTTGAACAACTAGTGAGTGAAAAATTTAGTATTCCCGCGGCAGAGGTGCGAGATGAATTGTCGTCCAAAGATATCCCAGACTGGGACTCGATGAATTATCTCTTGTTTATCGCTGATGTTGAGAAGGAGTATAACGTTTCGTTTAGTATGGATGAAGTTTTAGGCGCTTCAACTCTTGGTTCTCTGCGTGAAGCGCTGCGCGCCAAAGGGGTGGCGGTATGAGCAAGACACTACCGTTTGCTGCCATTGTAGTTGGTGACGTTGCTTCTTTTGAGGTGGTGCTTACACAAGAGGCTGTTACCTCATTTGCAAAACTGAGTGGTGACGAAAACCCACTACATGTTGACGAGTCGTATGCGGCACAAACCTTGTTTGGTAGGCGGGTAGTGCACGGCATGTATCTCGGTGCACTGGTCTCACGATTGGTAGGCATGGAGCTACCGGGTACTAAAGCGCTGTTGGTGCGCGAGTCGCTGACGTTTAAAGAGCCAGCCTTTATTGGTGACACGGTCGTGGTGGCGGGTGAAGTTGTGCATAAAAGCGAGGCTCTACAACTCATTACTATGGCGATAACTATTATCCGAAAAGATGAGGTACTTGCCGAAGGCGAAGTATTAGTTAGAGTGTTGCCATGAGTGAAGAAGCTAAAAAGGTTGTGGTTATAACGGGTGGCACTGGGTATTTGGGCAGTAGCATAGTGCACGCACTCTACCAAGCAGGGTATGTGCCGGTTGTGCTGACACGTAGTACAAGCACTCAATCTCCTGAAGAGGGTGTGCACTATATCACTGCAGATCTTACTGACATGCAGGCACTCATGCGCGCAGCAGATACGGTGCGTGCCCAGTATGGGATGGTCGCGGCACTTATACATGCCGCTGCGGCACCTTTAGTACGCAAGCCCCTCTTGTCGCTGCAACCCGAAGACGCAGAAGCCCAATTCACCCCTCAGACGATGGGAGCGTTTCAGTTTTTTAAAATTTTTGTACCACTCGTGTGCGACGGTGGGTATGTACTGGGGATTACTACTACCGCGATAGAACCGGGAGCGAAGTATGCCCCAAGTGGCGTATATGTCGCTGCGAAAGAAGCGCTGCGCGGCATGCTGCGCACCCTTTCCTTTGAGCTCGGTGAGCGCTCAGTTAGTGTCAGTGCGCTCGCACCGGCGTTTATGCCGGGTGGACTCAATGGCGACATGCCGCAAGTGGTTATTGAACTACTCACCAAAAAAAGTGCCCCTGAAGACGTGACAACTCCTGAGGAGGTGGCAGGAGCTCTGCTCGGTATTCTCCAGGGAGAGATTGTAGCCAGTGGCAAGTCAGTGCGCGTGCCAGGGGGAGGGTTGAGCGATCTGTAGCATGCTGTTTAACTCATTTTCGTTTCTCCTCTTTTTTCCACTCGTCGCCATTATCTACTGGCTCTTGCCTCCGCGGCTGCGGGTGTTGTGGCTTCTTCTGGCAAGTTGTTATTTTTACATGGCTTTTGTGCCTGTCTTTGTGCTTATTTTGTTTGGGCTCATAACACTCGATTTCTTTTTGGGGCAGGCAATAGAGGGGCAGCAGGGTCGCAAGCGGCTGGTATGCCTTGTGCTCAGTATCTGTGCCAATATCGGCGTACTCTTTTTCTTTAAATATTGTAATTTCTTTACCGAAAATGTTGCAGCACTCGCACAGTTTTTCCATTTCAACTACACACCCGCGCTCCTTTCCATCGCGCTCCCGCTCGGGCTCTCCTTCCATGTGTTTCAAAGCCTTAGCTATGTCATAGAGGTGTACAGAGGTCGCTACCGGGCAGAGAAAAGCTACCTAACGTATGCTCTCTATGTTATGTTCTTCCCCCAGCTGGTGGCGGGCCCTATTGAGCGGCCGCAACATTTGCTGCCGCAGCTGCATCTCACGCACTCGTTTGATGCGACGCGTACCCGTCGCGGTCTTGAGCGTATGCTCTGGGGATTTTTTAAGAAGTTAGTAATAGCTGACCAGATTGCACAGATAATTAACCCACTGTTTGCAAACCCTTCTTCTGAAGGCCCCGTGCTTATCTTTATGGTAGTCGCGTTTACGTATCAGCTCTACTGCGACTTCTCGGGCTACGCTGATATTGCCGTTGGCTCTGCTATGGTGCTCGGGTTTGAACTTACGGAAAACTTTAATAGACCATTTGCTGCCGTGAGCGTTGCTGAGTTTTGGCGCCGCTGGCACATTTCTTTATCAAACTGGCTGAAAGAGTATTTATACTACCCACTCGCGCTTGGATGGGGGAAGGTGTCCAAAGTAAAACTGTATGCAAGTCTTTTTATAACTTTTGTACTCATCGGGCTCTGGCATGGAGCCAACTGGACATTTGTGGTGATGGGTGCCATGCACGGCACCTATTTGGTAGTGGGCTCTATAACTGAAAAATGGCGTCAGCGGTTCGCGCAAGCTATAGGATTTGTAAAAGTGCCACGACTGAGAAAAGCGTGGCAGGTGGGAGTCGTCTTTCTGTTGGTGACGTTGAGTTTTATCTTTTTTCGCGCCACCTCGGTTGCACAGGCCTGGTACATTGTTACGCATCTCACGACTGGTCTGGGTAATCTCTTGAGCTATCACTATGTTCGCTACGAGCTATTTACCGGTCTTGGGGTATGGAACAACGGGCTCGGGCTCGTCGTCTTTCTGTGTGTGGTGGTGATGGAGTTGGTGCAGTACTATCAGGTGCGAGCAAACACCCAGTATCTGTTCGATACTGAGCCGAGTTGGATTCGTCTCGGGTGGTACTACGCGCTTGTTGTTGCGGTGTTGTGTTTTGGCTATTTTGGCGCAGAAGGGTTCATTTATTTTAAATTCTAGTATGTATAAATTTCTTTTTCAGCTTGTCCTGTTTTTTATCCCAGTCGCGCTTTTGTTTGCTGTGCCGACGCTTGTTATGGTGCTTGCCCGTGAGTACTACACACCCGTCGCTGGGGTGGCAGTCCAAACAGAGAATCCCCAAGCACTCTATAGCATGCGGTTTGCCTCCTCGTACGCTCCATACAAGGAAGCCCTTGTGCTCGAGCGTCAGCCAACGATCATAGCCGCTGGCGCGTCGCGCGCGCTGCCATTTCGTGACTTCTTTTTTACCGATCCAAGCACTTTCACCAATGCTGGATTGCCGGGAGCAAGTTTAGACGAGGTTGCAGAATCGCTCACTACCATCCTCAGTAAACCAAATCATATTAAAGTCATCATTCTATCGCTCGACCCTGAAGATTTTGACCCCACGTTTACGCACCAGCCCGAATCTTCTGATAACACTTTGGCGTGGTATCGCACCGGCTGGAAGGATATGTATCGTGAGTGGCTGCAAGGAGAGTACACTCTTAGTGGACTGTATGCGACATCACGAAGCAGTAAAGATGTGGGACTGCCCGCGCTTGTGCATGGTGATGGTATGCGATTTGACGGAAGCTATCGATACAACCACATACTCAGCGACCCGCACCATGATGCAAATATTGAGCAGCAAATTACTGAGTTGGTAGAGAAAATACATACAGAGCGTACGCTTCATTTTGGACGCAGTACCTCCCCAGAGGCACTTAAAAAACTCGCTAACCTTCTTGCTGTCTGCAAAGCTCATGGGGTATATATGGTTGGTTTTTTGCCGCCCTTCCCGCGCCCTCTGTATACGGCAATGATGGATACAGACGACGCCTATCGCCACACCATACAAACATTACCCAAAGAGCTTGAGCAGGAGTTTTCAGCGCAGGGGTATGGTTTTTATAATTTCACCGACAGCTCAATCATTGATGGCGGAGAGTATGAATATACCGATGGCGGCCATGGTTCAGATAAACTATACGCACGCCTCAGTATTTATCTTGCTACACACGACCACGCGCTGGGCGTGTATATTGATGTGCAGTCCCTCTCAGGGCACATAAAAAGCGGCACCAGCGCTGCACTCTTGCCATAGGTTAATCGCGTGAGGTGTATACCAGTATGGTTGCGGCACTCAGTCCAAAAAGTGTTGTGCATAAATTGGCAATAAGGTAGCCCCACAGGCCTCCAAAGTAAATGCCGATGAGGGGGAACGCTATTTGAGCTATGGGGTTGAGAGTGTTGAGTATATATAGTGACCGTGTTTTTTTGAGAGCAGTGAGCGCCGTAACGGGCAGGTATACTGCTGCGCCAATAATGAGGCCGAGTGCTATTGCTAGTGAGTAGGGGATTGCTTCGGTATAAGTGGGGAAAAAGAGATAGAAAAGAGGAGCCGCTACAATCATATAGCCGCCGGCAACGAGGGCTCCGGTTGCTGTGGCAAACACTATTTTTCGGGGGAGTTCTCGGCGAATCTCAGCGAGCGTCCGCTCTGAAAATTTTGGTAACAGCGCGCTTCCTAAAAATTTAAAACAGATGTTCCCGATGCGCTCTGGCATCGCGCTCGCAAAGCTATACAGTGCGAGTGCGGGCGCACCCAAGAAGTGGAATATAAATATATTGCCTAATTGACCAGCCACCGAGCCAAAGACGTTCATAAAACTTAGATGGACTCCGTAGGAGAGTGCGCTCTGGTCTACGGCACCGTTTGGCTTTTGTCGCGCAAGTGTGAGGCGGTAAAACACAAAAGCGAGCACACTTTGCACCAGCATGTTGGCTGCCAAAATAATAAGTGGCGAGTGAGACCACACTGCCGCTGCGATGAGCGCTGCGTAGTAGATGATGTTAGACGCACTGTTGTAGAGCGTGAGACCTTTAAAATTTTTTCTACCAGCAAAGAGCGCGCCGTAGGTGTTATATGCATACAACAGTGGTGTGCCTATAGCAATAAAAACCAAGCCGCCAGCTATGAGCGTATTGCCTTGCCAAAGATAATAGAGTGCCGCAGCAAGTGAGCCAAAAAATGGAATGAGCCCCCAGAGGAGTTGAGCACGGACCGACGCTCGGAGCGTGCCCTCGCTGCCTTGTGCTACGGCGCGAGTTACTGCCACATTCATGCCTGTGAGGGTAAACGCGGTTGCTATAGAGAAAAACGAAAGGAGGTACTGGTAGGTGCCGTAGGCTTCTTTGGTAAGGAAGTGGGCGTATGCAACGTACAGTGCGAGCGAGAGGGCGGAGATGATAATTGCATTTAAGTTGCTCCAAAAACCGCTATACACAAGGTACAGCATGTCCGTCTTGGTGTATCGCTCGCTCCAGCGAGCTATATCTTTGAGACGTTGTCGCATTATTCCTGTACGGTACCACACCTCGCTTGCTGTGGTATAGTACCCTGCGTATGGCATACACCAAGGTTTTGCGCTGGATCCTTCTTGGGGGTCTTAGCCTCGTCTTTTTTATCCCTTTTATTATCGCTGATGGGCAAGGATTGTTCCCGAATCTCTTCTTCCCGTACATTACTGGAAAGAACTTCGCATTTCGGTTGCTCATAGAAGCGCTTTTTGGTGTGTACGTGCTCCTGGCATTGCGTGAACCAAAATATCGTCCAACAGCTTCAAACATGCTTTGGGCCGTTGGGGTGTTTGTTGCGTGGCTGGGTATCGCAACGCTCCTTGCGGTTGATCCTGTTAAGAGCTTTTGGAGCAACTTTGAGCGCATGGAGGGATATATCACACTCTTACACCTCGGCGCGTACTTCGTAATGGCTGGCGTGGTTGTTACTACTGAGCGTTGGTGGGACCGTTTTTTCCAAATTGCTATAGCTGCTGGTGTGTGGCAAGCTGTGTACTCACTGTGCCAGTTGCTCCACCTCTTTGGCCTTAAGCCTTCCTCGCAGTCTGGTGCGCGCCTGGACGGTACGTTTGGTAACGCGGCCTACTTGGGCGTCTACATGCTATTTTTGGTGTTCATTATTCTCTTCATGCTGGTGCGCCAGCGACGTTCCGCCGTGGCACAAGCGCTTTATGGCATAGCGCTTGTGCTGTGTAGCTCGTCACTCTTCTTTACCCAAACCCGCGGTGCGCTGTTGGGTCTTGTGGGTGGACTTGTTGTCGCGGCTCTGTTTGTGGCGTGGCGCGCTCGAGAAAGGCAGTGGAAGATGCTGCGCACGGTCTCCTTCTGGGGGCTGGGGGCAGTGGCAATTCTTATCGTCGCATTTCTCGCCTTTCGCCACACGGCGTTCGTGCAAAAATCGGAGACACTCAGTCGTGTTGCAAACATATCGCTTTCAGATCGCACAACCATATCGCGTTTCTACATTTGGCATATGGCGTGGCAGGGCTTCGTTGATAGTCCAAAGACGGCGGTTGTTGGATGGGGACAGGAGAACTTTAGCTATGTCTTCAACAAGTACTACATACCGCAGATGTATGACCAAGAGCAGTGGTTTGATCGCGCACACAATCAGTTCCTCGATTGGCTCATTGCTGGTGGGGCACCAGCGTTCGCGCTGTACGTGTGCTTCTTCTTGTTCCTTGTGGCTGCGGTGGTGCGCTCTGACTTAGAGGTGCCTGAGCAGGCGGTACTCATTGGGCTTTTGGCGGGGTATGCGTTTAATAACCTCTTTGTGTTCGATGACCTCATGAGCTCGGTGTGGTTCTTCACCCTCTTGGCGCTTGCGTATGGTCTTTCGCGCAGAGAGGTGCATGCTCGTATCTTCTTATCAAAACCCATGAGCGAACACGGGGTCGCTATTGCGGCACCCATTGTCATCGTGCTTGTGGGTGTTGGTATGTGGGCACTCAATGCTCCTGGTGTCGCTAAAGCAAAAAATCTTATTACCGCTATTACCACCGTCGTGCCGGTCAGGGATGGTACGGGGAACATTACCGGTGCACCCAAAGATCCACAAAAAAATCTTGATGATTTTAAGGTTGTCGTGGGGCCTATGGTGTGGCCGGGCACCTCGCTTGGTACTCAAGAGGTGATCGAGCAGCTTATGCAATTTTCTTCTGGACAGGCTGGCTCCTCAAGCATCGACCCCTCAGTGGCAAAAGACACCTTTGACTTTGCGGTTGCACAGGGAGTGTTTATGAATCAAGAGCGCAAAAATGACGCCCGTCTCGAGCTCTTTATGGGTGTGCTCTATGGTACCCACGGTCAATATCCAGATGCTAAAAAGTGGTTAGATCAAGCACTATCACATTCACCACAAAAGCAACAGATTATGTTCCAAACGGGCATCTACGCGCTTAACGCAGGGGATATGCAAACCGCACTGGCCCAGTTTAAGAAAGCGTACGATGAAGAGCAAAACTCATCTGATGCGCGCATCTTCTATGCCATAGGGCTCTACTACGCGGGCCGACTACAAGAAGGCGACGCACTGTTGCTCACCGGGCCCAAGAGTCAGGGTTTTGGTACGGTATATATGTACGATCAACGCCTTATGCAGGTGTATGCCAATCTCAAAATGAATGATCGTATTATTGCTATATGGAAAGATCGTGTGGCAAAAAATCCAAAGGACGCGCAGCTCTCTATTGGTCTAGCTACGGCGTACTACACGGTCTTAAAGGATGTGCCTAACACTATCGCAGCCCTGCAGCAGGCTATTGCGGTTGATCCGAATCTTGCTGCGCAGTGGCAACCAATCATCCAGCAGCTCCAAAGTGGAGCCATTAAACCGTAATTTCCCCAACTTCACCCCTTATCAACACCTACCACCCCCTGGCCCTCCAGGGGGTGGTATTGTGTAATTGGTACTTACGTATTAATCATTTATTTCAAACCGTTTTCTTTATGCGTCATTCTTTTACTCGTCTTGTGCTCAGTGTGGCTGTAGGTGTTGCACTGATGGGTGGAGCGTTTAGTGTCCACGCTGCTTCGCTCACCACAGACCAGATCTCTTCTATTATTGGCTTACTACGCTCTTTTGGTGCTGATGCTGCAACTATCACCCAGGTGAGCCAGGCACTAGGAGGTCAAACTACCACTCCATCAAGTTCTGTCTCCTGTGTCGACATCACACGTACCCTCACTGTCGACTCACAAGGTTCAGATGTAACAAACCTCCAAGCGTATCTCATTGCGAAGGGTTATTTGGCTGCAGGTAATGCAACTGGCTTTTATGGTCCGCTTACTGCACAGGCGGTAGGGAAGCTCCAGCTAGCTCTGGGTCTTATCACCTCTGCGAGCGATTCTGCATACGGCATTCTTGGTCCGAAGACCCGTGCTGCTATCGCTTGTACACCACAACAACCTCCTACAGAAACACCAACGCCTACCCAAAACCCAGCACCGACGCAGAATCCGGTTCCGTCGTTTGCACCAATCACCGCACCAACAACTGCGGGTAGCGGTGCACCAACTATCACACAGTTTAGTGTTTCACCGTCATCGGTTACAAAGTGGGCAACCGCGACTATTTCGTGGGCATCGACTAATACGAGTAGCTGCACGGTCACTCGTCAGACCGGGGATAATTACAATATCGACATGACACAGGTGACCTATAACGCTGGTACGGGCATGTACTCAGTGCCAACGGGCAGACTTGGTCAAACAGGTACCTACCAGCTCAGTTGTGTCTCTCCAGCAGGCGTCACCGTAACGAGTACGGCCGGTGTTACGGTTACTGATTCAACGTATGCGCCCATACCGAATCCAGCCATCAACTCGTTTACCGCTTCGCCCGCTACGGTTACTGGTGGAAGCACCTCGGCTCTCGCATGGTCAGTAAGTAACGCAATTGCCTGCACGGTAACCCCAACCTCGGGTGATATGCGCCCAGTGACCTACACGGGAGTAGGCGCTTCTGCGGTCACCCCAGCTATCACGCAAACAACTACCTACCAGCTTACGTGCCAGGCATTTGCAGGCTCTACGAGCGGCCCAGTGTCTCGTAGTGTCACGGTAAATTACCAAACCCCAACCACTCCAACCCCAACCCCAACCACCCAAACCCCGACCCCAACCGTTCCTAACCCAACTATCAGCTCACTCACCGCATCACCAACAACTGTCGTTGGAGGAAACGCAGCAGCTCTCGCATGGTCAGCAAGCAATACTGCATCATGCACCATCTCACCAATCTCAGGTGATATGCGTGCGGTGACCTACACCAGCTCTGCTTCTGCTACTACACCAGCTATCACACAGTCAACAACCTACCAGCTCACCTGTACTCCGCTTGCAGGTGCTACGGGTGGCGCTGCAACACGCACGGTAACGGTTAATTACCAAGCTCCGGTGACAACGCCTACGCCGACACCTACCCAGGGGGCAGCAACGATAACAATCAGCAAACCTGCGCCAAATACGGTGTATACAATGGGGTCATTTGTGACTGCGGTGATTGATTACACCAACGCGACGTTCCCGTCACAAGCGTATGTCCGCTTTGATCTTTTGAAGCCAAGTATAACCACCACAAAGAAACCATCCAACTCGTATACCACACAGCAGCTCCCGAGTGCTAACGGCACAAACTCAGCCTCCACTTTCGCGACAGGAATTATCCCATTCGCAGATGTGCCAGGTACGTACATCATTAACGCAGAGTTACGTAAGTGTAATCCTGCAGGCTGTATGAACAATACCCAGGCTGAGTGGTCTCTTGCTCCATACGCAACGGCGACTCCAGTAACAATTGAGCTGCGCTAAATAGTTACCCCCACCCCTTATCAACAACTACCACCCCCTGGCTCTCCAGGGGGTGGTATTGTGTAATTGGTACTCATTAATCATTTTTTCTAACCCGTTTTCTCTATGCGATATTCTTTTACCCGTTTGTTCCTCGGTGTTGCCGTCGGAGTAGCACTCATGGGCGGTGCGTTTAGTGTGCATGCCGCAGGGCTCACCCCAGATCAAGTCTCCGGGATTATTGGCATGCTGCGTTCGTTTGGTGTTGATACCGCAACCATCAACCAAGTAAGTCAGATCTTGGGTGGTCAGAGCGTCACGCCACCAACAGCAGTAGCGTGTGTTGATGTCACCCGAACACTCAGCATGGACGCACAGGGTTCAGATGTGACCAATCTCCAAGCATATCTGATCGCGAACGGCTACTTAGCCGCGGGTAATGCTACAGGATACTTTGGCCCTCTTACTGCACAAGCGGTAGGGAAGCTCCAAGTAGCCCTCGGTCTCGTATCTTCTGCGAGCGATTCTGCATACGGTATTCTTGGTCCGAAGACCCGTGCTGCTATCGCTTGTACACCACAGCAACCTACTACAGAAACACCAGCACCTACCCAAAACCCAGCACCGACGCAGAATCCAGCACCGACTCAGAATCCAACCCAAACCCCGACCCCAACCGTTCCTAACCCAACTATCAGCTCACTCACCGCATCACCAACAACTGTCGTTGGAGGAAACGCAGCAGCTCTCGCATGGTCAGCAAGCAATACTGCATCATGCACCATCTCACCAATCTCAGGTGATATGCGTGCGGTGACCTACACCAGCTCTGCTTCTGCTACTACACCAGCTATCACACAGTCAACAACCTACCAGCTCACCTGTACTCCGCTTGCAGGTGCTACGGGTGGCGCTGCAACACGCACGGTAACGGTTAATTACCAAGCTCCGGTGACAACGCCTACGCCGACACCAACACCAACGCCTACACCTACACCTACTCAAACCACTGGTGCAGCCCCCACGATAAGCTTCTTCTACTCTTCACCAACAACTCTTGATCCGGGAGATCTAACGGTGCTGACTTGGTTAGCGAAGACCACGTCAGGCTGTACGGTTAAAGCAACTACTGCTGCCGGGTCGACCTTGCTGGATACTGCTTCTGCGAACGTATCACCATACTCTGGTATTACGTATCTCACGGTAAACAACATTACGCAGGCAACCACGTTTGAATTGCGCTGCGCACCTATTGCCGGCTCAAGCGCTACCTCTGCGGTGAGTACTACAAAAGTCACGATGTTCTAAATATTCTCGGTACACAACGTACCCAGAATAATTGCTTACAAAAAACTCCGCCTCATGCGGAGTTTTTTGTTTTGGCGTGTAGACGTATACTCTCAGTATGCATATAGAAGAGCAGATACCGCTCGCACCCCTCACCACCTTCGCTATTGGTGGCTCGGCGCGCTATTTTTTGCGGGCAAATTCTATCGAAGACCTCAAAGAAGCATGGGATTTTGCACACAATAAGCAACTCCCTATTTTCATTCTTGGTGGGGGTTCAAACACACTTTTCGATGATAAAGGTTTTAATGGTTTGGTTATACAAGTAGGGCTAGAGGGTATTGAGTATCTCATAGAAGGTTCGCACACTACCGTTGTGGTGTGCGCGGGAGAGTCTTGGGATGGATTAGTGTCAGAGGTAGTAGAAAAAGGATTATGGGGAGTCGAAAATCTCTCGGGCATACCGGGCACCGTTGGTGGGGCGGTGGTGGGGAATATTGGCGCATATGGTCAGGTGCAGAGCCAAACACTTGTGTGGGTAGAAGCACTTAATACGACCACTGGCTCTTTGGAGCGGTTTGATAACACCCAGTGTGCTTTTGGGTACCGCGAAAGCGTATTTAGTCGCACATCAGGGGCGTATATAGTAGTGCGCGCTGCATATCGGCTTGCGCACACGGCGCAGCCAGACACCACGTATGCAGATTTGCAAAAAATATTTAGCACAGATCTTGCTATTAAGAAGGAACCAACCATCGAGGCGATACGCGAAGCGGTGCTCCATATTCGTACAGGGAAATTCCCCGATTTACTCAAAGAGGGAAGCGCTGGTTCATTTTTTAAAAACCCCATTGTTTCAAAAGAGGAGGCACAGGCGCTGCGTGAGCGCTACCCAAATATGCCACAGTTTAGTATGCCAGAGACTGACGGGGTAAAAATTCCTCTTGGGTG
>CAYWFM010000005.1:0-37833 GCA_964457915.1 uncultured Candidatus Saccharibacteria bacterium
ATGGATTCCTGTACGGGTCCACGAACACGGACCAAGCATCATCAATCTGCCATTTGCTCGGATCCGCAGCAAACAGAAGGAAGGTTTCCACTTGCGGCGATGCAAATCCCTTTGTGGCCATCTTCGGCTCCTTTTTCAGTTACTGTTGCCAACATACTTATTACCACAAAAACTATTTTTGGTCAATTAGTAAACTCTTTTTGTAGTAAGAGGTCATTGATAGTCTCTTCGTCAGCATTTTCGAGCAAAACCTTTTTCCAAATATTGTACTGTTTGTGGCCGGCAGGAGTGGCAAACGTCTCTTTTGTGTGTGGCCTACCATCTGCTACCACACGCGCCCAATTCTTCACTTCTGGAATTTCAAAAAATGGATGGGTATTTTTTAGCACACCAAGCACCGGGTACTGCTCCATCATCTGCGGCAGCTTGGCGTAGTAGTACTCAAACGGGGTTGGGATAGTACCATACTCGTTCACTACAGGTGTGTTCATTGCCACGTTTCCTGCGTACAGCTCGTGGAGCGCCTCACCGAGCGCATCAAAACGGTCGAGATATTTCACCACCTGTGCCTCGGGAGTGGTGAAGTCGAGCACATCTTCGAGCATCTGCTTGTAATTATAGCCACCTAATGTCTTGGGGAATTTCTCAGCGAGTGCATCAATCGCCTTGCGCTCCGCATCATCAATTGCTTGTAGCTCCTCCTTACTCATCTTGCCCTTATTCCCCGCTTGGATGTCGCCTACGAGCAGCTCAGCATCATCATGCACCAGCGCGGTTGCAACCGCGCGCGCTATATCAAAATTGGGCAACCCTTCTGTAATGATTGGCTCTACACTCTCAACCAACCACGCAACGCGCTTACTATGTAAAAAGTCAGAGGAGCGGTAGTACACAGGCGCATACAGCGAATACCGCATAATCCCCCGCAACCCTTCCTCCCTCCCCTCAAAACCCTGGAGCTCTTGCAGTAGTTGAGAAATCATAAAAAATAAAATCCGCGCTAGTAGTGTAGCGCGGATTTTGGGAAAAGTCTGTAGGAAATTAGAGGTCGAGCTCGCCCATTGCTTCGTCGATGGACTTCATCGCGGGGGTGGCGGGAGCTTCGTGGCTGCCGTCCCATCCGGTCTCTGAGCTTGCGACACGGCCGCCTGCTGGCTCGTTAATTTTGAGATTAACGCGCGCATTGTGCTTCATGCCAACAACGCGAAGCAGGGTGCGGATAGCCTTGGCGGTGTTACCCGAGCGGCCAATAACTTTGCCCATGTCCTCAGGGTTGAGGTCGAGAGTGAGTAATACACCCATCTCATCTACCGTGCGGCCAATCTTCACCTCCTCAGGATGATCAACAAGCCCTTTAATGACAAACTCCAAAAATTCCTGATCTCTTTCGGCCATAGCTGTATATATAGATTAGTAAAACTAACAGCTTAAGTTTAAGCTGTGGGGTCTTCTTGTGCAACGGGAGTTTCGGTGTCCGGCGTGGATACTTCCGCTGGAGCGGCCTCAGCGGCTGGAGCCTCTGGCGCCGCTACCGATGCGGCAGCTACTGGAACAGCTTGCACTTCCGAAGCCGGAGGCGTAGGTAGGGTCTTCTTTGGCAAAACGTTGATCTTCTTGCCGGTAATTATTTTATTTGAAACGAGAAGGTTGTGGACCGTGCCTGAAACCTGTGCACCATCCTTCATCCATGCGAGAATGCGCTCGCCCTTAAGCTCGACGCGGTCAGTGCGCGGGTCGTATGAACCCACCATTTCAAGGTAGTTACCAGTCTTGGGCTTCTTTTTAGAGTCTACAACGATCACGCGAAAAGACGGGTCATTCTTGCGGCCGCGGCGTTGGAGTCGGATGTTTATCATTGTGTGTATTGTAAAATCCGCCGATGGGCGGACCCCTCTGTAGAGGTGCCAATACTCTAGCAGATGAGCGCCCGTTGGTCAAACAAAACACCACCCACAAGCCCTTGAGGGCCCGTGGGTGGGTGTGGTCAGTAGCGTCTTTCAGCAAAGTGGAGTGTCAGGCGGGAGGACATAGTGGATACAGGGCCCCGATGACTCTGGTTGTCTCTCCAGAGGATATAGATCAAACTGACCCCTCAGCACCAAGCCGAGGATAGTATCTCGCAGTTGCATAAGCGCAGCTTCACACCTTTGACCAAACGTCGTCTGCGCACACTCGAGGAGTATCGCGCGAAGATCGAGTAATCTGTCTGTTGGCGTCCCGTACCACCAAACAGACACAGCCCCCTCACGTGACCAACTTATTATCAAACGGTTTTTGGGAGGGCTGCTTGCATTAGGAAGTCTGCCTCCACAGATTTTTGCAACAACACCTTCGATCATGCCGCTGATTGCGGCAATCAGCAGTTCCTCCTCCCAAACCTGCGACGAAATGAGCGGCAGATCAGGTAGTGATATTTCCAACTGCGTGCAATTTAGCTCCCATTCATGAAAAACACGTTCACAGCCGGTAAGATAGCCAGCATAGAGGTCTTTATCTACAGTTGTGGTTTCAGACTCAGACATGGGTGTCCCCTTCCCAACAAATGTGCCGAACGCCACAATAGCATGGTTTTGGCAATTGCGCATCTGTGGATTTGTGGTATATTGGTGACGCTAATGACTCCTCGCAGAAGTGCCCAGTCTCCAAAACCAGAGAAAAAATTAGTCTCTGGCGTCATCCAAATCACGCGCAAAGGTGTGGGATACCTTCCCTGCGACGCCTTGGCCAAACCCAATGTCCCTAAATCGGGCGATATTGAAATCGCGCCTGAGCATCTGCGCGGCGCGCTTAACGGCGACGTGGTCTCCGTCGAGCTCTCTGGTCTCTTTCCCCGCCCAAGCGGCAAGGTGGTTTCAGTCGATGAACGCGCTCGCAGTGAGTTTGTAGCGACCGTGAAGTCACTAAAGGACCAATGGGTCGCCATCGCCGACGATATGCGCCTCTATCGACCTATTACCCTTTCGCAAAAAACTCTCAAGGACTTTGCTGCACTCCAAACGGGCACCAAGGTGCTCATCAAGATGCACGCATGGGATGGTGTTGGTGACCCACAGGGCGACATAGTCGAAATTATTGGTGCCGCAGGCGAGCACCGCACCGAGATGAACGCTATCGTGCTCGAGCACGGTTTTCGCACCGAGTTTCCCCCTGAGGTCGCGCGCGAGGCAAAAGAGATTGAAGTGAGACATGCAGAGACTATTGAGCAAGAGCTCAAGAATCGCAACGACTTCCGCAACACCACTACCTTTACCATCGACCCACTCACCGCAAAAGACTTTGACGACGCACTTTCAGTTCGCGAGTTGGGGAATGGTGAGTATGAAATCGGCGTCCATATCGCAGACGTCACCTTTTTTGTACGCCCCGGGAGCAAGCTTGAGGAGGAGGCACAGAGCCGCGGCACCAGCGTGTACCTGGTCGACGCAACTATCCCCATGCTCCCCCACGAGCTCTCAGGTAACGTCTGCTCGCTCAAAGAAGGTGAGGACAGACTCGCCTTTGCTACTATCTTTCGCATGAATAGCCGCGGCGACGTGCTCGAGCGACGCTTCGAGCGCACCGTCATCAACTCCAACAAGCGATTTACCTACGAGGAGGCTCAACACATTCTCGACACTCTTGGAAGTGTTTCTACCCATCCCTTTGAACACGAGTTGGTTATTTTGCGTGACCTTGCTCGCATCTTGCGTAAACAGCGTGAAAAAGAAGGGGCAATAGATTTTGGCGACAACGAAGTAAAATTTGAGCTCGACGACGAGGGCCGCCCACTGCGTGTCGTACGCAAGGAACGCATCGAGACCAATCTCCTCATTGAGGAGTTCATGCTCTTGGCCAACCGCGAGGTAGCGCACCATGTCTCCACGCTCGCCGCAAAAGTACCTGAAAAGAATTTAGTATTTCTCTATCGTATCCACGATGAGCCTAAGGCCGACCGCATCGAGGAGCTCTCCACGTTTGTGCGCGCAGTGGGCTATGACTTTAGCAAGAGCAAAAAAACAAAGTACGCAGCAAAAGATATTTCGAGCCTTTTAAAACAAATTGCAGGCACGCCCGAGGAGCACCTTATCCGCACCGCCACCCTGCGCTCGATGGCAAAGGCGATTTATTCAACAAAAAATATTGGGCACTTTGGCTTGGCGTTTGAATACTACACGCACTTTACCTCACCTATTCGCCGCTACCCTGACATGCTAGTGCACCGCATTTTGGCGAATCATCTTAGTGATTCAGCCCACCGAAGCTCTGATGGTGTGCAGGAGCCTAAACCTATCACCCGGTATGAATACCAACAGTTGGAGCGCCTCTGCATCAACGCCTCTCTCCAAGAAGCAAAGGCCGTCGACGCCGAGCGCGATTCTATCCGCTACAAGCAGGTGGAGTATATGGCGGGCAAGGTTGGCCAAACGTTTGAAGGCGTTATCTCGGGTGTCACCGACTGGGGGCTGTATGTCGAAGAAAAAGAATGTGCTGCCGAGGGCCTCGTGCGCGTGCGCACCATTGGCGACGATTACTACAATTACAATGCCAAAGCATACGCGCTCGTAGGTGAGCGCACAAAGAAAAAGTTCACCTTGGGCGACAAGGTGAACGTTAAGTTGGTAGCGGCGGACCTTGCGGCCCGCACCCTCGACTACGAATTGGTTTGATTTTCGGGCCTCATCCTTTCACCGTCCCAGACAAAGACTCGCGTCAACGGACCATGCGTCTGATAACCTCGCGGATCATCCACGAGATTAAACTCACCCGGCAGTCGGTCGTAAAGCGCTGGGATATCGCTCATAGCCTGACCGCCAACCGGATTGTTTTCTGTACCCATCATGTACCCTCCTTCTTACTGATAGTTTTCCTGGCCACTTTGCGCTATCGAGACAAGTGTAATGGCTCTAGTCGACATACCCAAATATCTGGGATTCTATCGACCGCTTGCTGCAGCGTGAACTTGTTATCCCCCTCACGCACAAGAAGGTAATTGCTTTCAAGAATTATGCCTACTGATGCAAGCATGGCTCTTGCCAGATCGCGATCTGACAATCTCGGCAGACGCCAGTCTTTCGTTGTACGCCCTCTGTTTTCACAAAAGACAAGAACGATAATAGTGCGATACTCGCTACCATACGCCACTAACATTGGTCGAGCGCATCGAAATTCAGCCTCACGCCTCCTGCTTCTATACAATCCCCCTATCGGGAGTTTTTCGATAAGCCCCTGCATTGCTGATCCCCCAAAAAAGCAATGTGCAACCAAAATTAAACAAACCACATATTAGGTAGCGACGCAACTGTGGATTACGAATTATTGAATAGTCTTCTCTTTGTACGCACGGATGGCGGACCAGTTGTGCTCTTTTGTTTCAAACAGCGCTGCGAGCGAGCGGCGCAAATCTTCACGCAAGATAGATTGCTCAAGAAATTGGTTAAGGAGCTCTGCATCAACTACGCGGTGGCCCGAGAGGTGGTGCAGGCTAAAATTGTGCGGCTCATACTCACAGTCGATGCTGCCGTCGTCATAAAAGCGCACATGAAATTGGTATAGCGAGTTACTATCAGGATTTTGTACTTTGCATACCAACCCCGCCGTTTGGCCCGGCAACACCAACTGCCACACCGTGCGCTCAAACCCTAAACGAACCAACTCTTCAAAAAACAATTGCTGTAAGTACCCCTTCTCACTTTTTGCAAAATAACCACGCACCACGGTCGGATGTACAAACGCCGGGTTAAACCTTACGAGTGAGTAGTAGTGGTCTAAGATGTAGGAAATGATGTTTTTGTGGGGCATAGGGCGCGCTGCTATTTCGCCACAGCGAGGGCATCCTCAAAGCGTACCGAGAGGAGTTTTGATACCCCATCACTCCCCATGGTTATACCATAGAGAATTCCTGCTCGACTCATCGTCTCACGATTGTGGGTGATGACGATAAGCTGCGAGCGCTTCGCGAGTGCGGCGAGCATATCGCCATAGCGCCGGGCATTCGCCTCGTCGAGTGCGGCGTCGGTTTCGTCGAGGATAAGGAACGGCGGCGGGTTCACCTGCGACATGGCAAAGATAAGCGCAATGGAGGTGAGCGCGCGCTCGCCACCCGAGAGCATGTGGAGGCCTTTCACCCGCTTGTGCGGCAAGCTGATTGAAATATCCACTCCCTCATTGGCCGCCGTAGCCTTGGCGGAGGCCGGCTCAGCCTCTTCACTATCGTCTTCTTGATCATCTTTCGTGAGTGTGAGCGCCGCTGAGCCACCCCCAAACATGAGCATGAAAAAGTTATTAAATTCAAAATTTATTTTTTCGATACCCTCACCAAAGCGCGTAGCGAGCGTTTTGGTCAAATCGTCGATGAGTGTGAGCAGATGCTCGCGGGAGGTTTCAAGGTCAGTGAGCTCACGCGCCAAAAACTCGTCGCGCTCCAGCGTTTCTTGGTGCTCTTTTAAAATTTCATGTGCATTCCCCAACCCCGACTCTTCGAGCCGAATCTTTAGACGCTCGATTTTCTTTCGCCTTTCTTCTTGGTGGGAGCGTGGCTCGTTTGCGATCTCCTCATCAGCGAGTGGTGCGCCATTTTGACTTCGCACCTCGAACACCTCGTAGTCATATACCAAGCGACCAATAAAAGCTCCAGCTTCACCCAATTCCTGTTTGAGTGCGTTACTCTCGCGCTCGAGCGTCTCCGCTTGTGCGCGCAGGCGTGCAAGGATGAGCTCGAGTTCGGAGCGCCGTGACATAGCAGCAAACAGTTCGCGTTCAGCCTCGCGTGACGCATCCTTCTCGCTCTCAAGTGACGTGCGCAGCGCCGCAATCTCTCCCGTAATGCGCGACTCTTCCTGTGCACTGGTAGCTAACTCACCTTCAAGCTGTGCTCTGCGCGCTACCAACTCATCTTTACTGTGGCCCGGCTCGCTCGCTTCTCCCTCAGTGATGCGACGTAAAAAATCTTTCACAAGGATAATAAGGCCGGCCACTCGTTGGCGCATGTCTACCTCGCTGCGTACTGCCTCCTCAAGCTCTTCCTCAACCTTTGCGGCAAACTCGCGTGCTTGCGAGGCGGGTACTGTTTCTTTGACCACATGTGAGAGCCGCTCTGCAGCTACCAGCTCTCCCTCGATGCGTCCAAGCTCGCGACCAAGGGCGTCGTGCCGAGCGCTCGCGCGTCGCGCATCCTCTTCAAGATGCACAAGTTTGCTCGCGCCCGCGTCATCCTTTTTTGCTTCAAGCGCTGCACGCAATGCTGCAACGCGATTTTGTAAGTCGTGATGCTCGCGCTGGGGCAGCTCGCGCTCAGCGTGCAACCCCTCTTCGCGCACCCGCACATACACTGTTTCGCGTTTTAAATATTCTAAATATTTTTGTGCTAAGTCGTCGCGTAGTTTTTGCGACTCTTCAATTTTGCGCACCTGTGACTGCAAGAATTTTAAATGCGGTGCAAGTTCGCGACGCAGCCCTTCAACCTCGCGCATATTTTCAGCAGTCTTCTCTAACTTCTTCCCCGCCTCCTCGCGTTTATATAAATAGGCGGTAAGCCCGAGCGCATCTTCAAGCATCTCGCGGCGCTCACGCGGGCTTGAGGAGAGGATGCGATCAGCCTCGCCCTGCGAGATAATATGATGGCCCGAAGCCCCGATGTTGGCCTGTGCCAAAAGCTCGCTAATGTCGCGCAAGCGCACGGTCGAGCCGTTGAGTACATATTCATTAGATCCATCGCGGTTCACCACGCGTTCGATAGACACTTCATCAAAATCGAGCGGGAGCGCGCGGTCTGAGTTATCAAACACGAGTTTCACCGATGCCCGACCCGCCCGTGGTGAGCTTGTCGAACCATTCCAAATCATGTCCTCACCACGCCTACCGCGCATCGACTTCATCGACTGCTCACCCAAGACAAAGCGAAACGACTCGGCAACGTTTGACTTGCCTGAGCCATTGGGCCCAACAATAGAGGTAACCGCCGAGGCAAACTGCAGCTCGGTCTTTTTGGCAAACGACTTAAACCCCGACAGCTCTATCGATTTTAAACGCATTGCTCTCTATTATACAAAAGAAAACGGCGGTCGGGTTTCCCCACCGCCGCCGAGCACAATAACCTCCCTACAACATTTCCGTACTTGTAAGGATTGTCTTAATCCTCGTCAAGTCTTCTATTTCTTTTTGTATTGCGGCTACCTGTTCATTTAGTACGTCCTCCAAAGTGCGGCCATAAGGAAACAACTGTCCGCCCTGGTACTCAAAAACAACAACGTTTTGCTTGAATAGTGGCGACGAAAGCCGAGGGATAATGATCGAGACCACAAACCCTTCCGGGGGAATCGTGATGGTTTTCTGGTCTTCGTCAGGGGCACCAATAACCACATGTGCCTCAAGGTTCGGTCTTCGAAGCAGGTAAAGACTCGCGAGTTGAGAATCGACAGCGTCTTTGTCTGGATCGCGAAATCCGATACCCTGAAGGGTCCAGTCCCATTCCTTCGGGACATATTCACCCCACGGGTCCAGCCGCTGTTTAAACCTAAGGTTCAATGGACCTTTCTCGTACAAACACACCTTCATTCGGACTCTCCAATACAACGAAACGAGCGCAGGACAACACTCCTGTCCAATAAGTAAAATACAATATCGAAAGGGTTTTGTCTATACTACCACCCGCGGGCTTCAAGAGCCCTACTTGCGGCAGATTGCTCAGCCTCTTGCTTGGACTTTCCTTCACCCTGCGCCAACAGTTCTTGCTTGGCATACACACCAACCACAAAGTGCTTGTCGTGATCGGGGCCAGTTTCTTTCAGCACGGCATATGAGGGCGTCACACCCTGAAACTCCTGCACCTTCTCTTGCAGTGTCGACTTCGCATCCTGCCAGAGCCTCTTTTTAATTATTTCATCAATCTTCGGCAGCAGGTGGCGAGCAATGAACGCCTGTGCGGTGTCATATCCTTGGTCGATGTAGAGAGCACCAATGAGCGCTTCAAACGCATTTGCTAAAAGTACGCCGCGTGCGCGGCCTTGATCTTTCGCCTCACCTTTGGACAGCAAGAGGTACTCATTCATGCCAAGAGCGTTTGCCACCTCAGCGCAGGTGACCGCGTTGACGAGTGCAGCACGGTACGCTGTTAAATCTCCCTCATCATGCTCGGGGAATTTTTCGTACAAAAAGTGTGTCGCAACAAGCTCTAAGACTGCGTCACCCAAAAACTCGAGGCGTTCATTGTGCCCCGCCACTTCGCCGCGATGCTCATTAAGGTACGAGCGGTGCGTGAACGCTTGGCGCAGGAGTTCTTTATCAGTAAACGTGATCTGAATTTTTGCTTCGAACTCTGAAAAATTATTAGCCGTTTGGCTCATGGGTTCTATTTGTTAAGGTTGTAACTGCTTTTTCAACGATAGGGCGCATGTCGTCATAAAAATTTAATTCCATCGCCTCATCAAGCGGGAACCATTTTGCGTCATCGAGCCCTCCTTTCTGTGCAAGCGTAATGGGAACATCACTTGATTCTGCGAGAAAGTATATGACGTGCTTGCGCTTCTTGCCCACTTCGGGGTCAGAGGCAACATACTCGTTCTCACCGATACGCGCAATGGGCTTTACTTCGAGCCCTATCTCTTCTTTAATTTTTCGCACTACCCCATCTTCAGGTGTCTCCTCGGGGGTGAGTTTGCCTTTAGAGAGCGTCCAGTGACCAAAGATGTCATGTACCAGAGCAAGATTGATGTGAGCTCCATCGCGGCAGTAAACGATTGCACCCACGAGCCGCTCCTGGGGCATCTGGTCAAAAGGGACCGCTTTTTTCTTTTTTGAGACCTCGTCTTTGCCCGGCTCGCCCAACTCTTTGTAGACAGCACCGAGAACACCGTTAACAAAGCGTCCAGAATTTTCACCACCAAACGATTTTGCGAGCTCAATAGCCTCGTTAATCGCCACTTTGGCGGGCACCTTTTCACGATCCGCAAACAAAAGCTCATAGAGCCCAAGGCGCAACACATTGCGGTCAATGGGTGCGATGCGCGAAAGCGGCCACTCTGGAGCAGCTTTTTCGATCACCTGGTCGAGATCTTTCGTGCGCTCTATTGTCCCCCTCAGAATTTCTTCCATAAAGGGCGCGTCAGAAGTGTTGGGCGAAAACTCTTCAATATTACGAGCAAGAATCTGCTGCGCATCCTGGAGAGAGTAGTTTCGAAAATCCCACTCAAAGAGTGTCTGCAAGACTACCGACCGCGATAGATGCCTATTTGCCATTGTTTAAAAGATCGCCCGTCGCCCTCGTACCAAAACAGAAGATCAAGAACCAAGGTCTAACCCCCCTAGCGGGTTTTAGACGCCTCGCGCTTTGCCTTCTTGGTAACCTTCGCCTGGACCTTCTTGGCCAAGTCGACGACAACACGTCCACGGTAGCGCCCACACTGTGGACACGCACGATGTGACAAGCGCACAGCGCCACACTCGCAGGTGGCGAGTGACTTCGCTTTCAGCGACTTGTGCGAGCGGTCATGACCCCGCTGGCTTCGGTTGTGTCTCATGCGGACTACCATGCCCTATGTATACCAGAATATGCTTAAAAAGAAAAGCCCCCGGCTCCGCCGCCGTGGAATAGCGGTGGAAACCGGGTGCTGGCTTTCAGGCCGCAAGGGGTTGATAGTGAAAACCCTTTTGCTGCTGTCTTAGCGCGGCGACTTTCTTCTCAAAGTCCAGAATCATGAAGTCCTCGCAGTCTGGCGGCGGTCTTTCTGTCTTGCACGCGCGGATACAGACAATACACAACCCCTTTTCTCCCTGCGCTTGCGCAGCCGCCTGCAACACTAGAAACTCTGGTGAGTGACCGGCCAATGTCGGGTCGCTCTCTGGATCATACTCATCACCTTCAAGCACTTTGGTTTACCCCTCAACAAAATTGTTTTTCGAACCCTGCTGTGCACGATCATAAAATAAGAACAGCGCACAACAAAGCTCTTTATACCACACTTTTCTTGAGCCTTCCAACGTGAAAAGTTTTACGGTGGATAGGTGAAAAGCCGAGCGTTTTTATGGCTTGCAAATGTTTTTGAGTACCATACCCCTTATGCTCATCAAACCCATAACCCGGATACTGTTTAGCCAACCGGTACATCAAGCGGTCACGCTTCACCTTAGCGGCAATCGAAGCGAGGCTGATGATAGGTTCACTCGCGTCACCTCCAACGATTGTTTTTTGTGCATACTCAGCTGGCGCCTTAAGCAGCCCATCTAGAAGAATCGTGTGGTCCTCAGGATCAGGTGCAAGCGCTCGCACTCCTTTATATACGCAACTGCGGATAGCATAGCTGAGACCTTTTTCGTCTATCATCTTAGCGGAGGCAAACTCGACCACATACTTCACCACCCCATACTCGTGGTACTTTTCGAGCATCGTGAATAACGCTTCGCGTTTTTCTTCACTCAGAGCCTTTGAGTCCGCGACCCCCGGGAAGTTTTCAGCTATTGAAAGAAAGTCGGGTGCGATAACGAGTCCTACCGCTACCGGCCCGGCCAAGGGTCCGCGCCCCGCCTCATCCACGCCTATCAGAAATTTCATGACCCCAGTGTACTACACCACGCCATTTCATGTGGCTGAAGGTGGGCCCGCGAGAGTATACTGAGCCTATGTCTGCTACGTTTGTACCGCTGCATGTCCATTCTCACTACTCGCTCCTCAAAGCGCTCCCCAAACTCCCCGACCTCATCAAACGCGCAAAAGCTGAAGGCTGTGAGGCGCTCGCACTGACCGACCTCTGCAATCTCTACGGCGCCATTGAGTTTGTCATGGAGTGTCGCAAAAAAGGTATCAAACCTATCATTGGTATTGAAGCCTATTTGCCCGACGATGCGCGACTCCTCTTATATGTGAAAGATGATGCCGGCTACAAAAATCTTTTGTCTCTGGTGACCGATGCTTACACTAAAAATGAGGGTGGGCCGTACTTCACCCGTGAGATGCTAAAAGGTCGCACCGAGGGGCTCATAGCCATCATCCCTAACCTGCGTGGCGAAGTGACCATGGCGCTCGCCTCGGGCGACCAAGGCAAGGCTGAGCGTGCGCTCGCAGACTACCAAACCATGTTCGGTAAAGAGAATCTGTATATAGAACTTTCAGTATATGAAGACCGTGACGGGCACGACGTCTTCACCAACTCACTGAAAAATTTTACTAAAAAACACGAGCTCTCTCTCGTGGCCGCTCAAGAAGCGTATTATCTTGAACGTGAAGATAGGCGTGCTTGGGAGACGCTGCGTAAAATTGAAAACGCTGCAGGCCGGACCGGCGAAGAGTCTGAGCTCGAGGAGGACTACTCGTTTCGTGGAACAGAAGAGATGACCACACTCTTTGAGGATGCGCCTGAGGCACTCGCAAACACACTAAAAATTGCCGAGCGCTGCAACCTCGACCTCACGCTTGGTAAGTTTGTCTTCCCCTCTTTTGACCTACCCCAAGGCGTCACTGCCGACGAGCGGCTGCGTGAGCTGTGTATGACTGGCATGCGCGCCCGCGGGCTTGAGGGTAAGCCAGAGGTGCTCGAGCGTCTGAACTATGAGCTGGGCATCATCGCATTTAAAGGCTATGCGATGTACTTCTTGGTGGTGGAAGATCTCATCCGCTTTGCGCGTGAAAGTAATATTTTTACTAACATCCGCGGTTCGGTCGCTGGCTCGATGACAACGTATCTTTTGCAAATCACCAAAATTGATCCGCTGGAATACAAAATCCCTTTTGAGCGCTTCTTAAATCCCGAGCGCCCCTCGGCCCCCGATATCGACATGGACTTCGCCGACGATAGGCGCGAAGAGGTCATTAACTATGCACGCGCAAAATATGGCGATACCCACGTCGCCCAAATTGGTACGTTTGGGACCATGCTCGCGCGCGGCGTCGTGCGCGATGTTGCGCGTGCGCTGCGCCACCCCTACGGCCTAGGCGATCGTATCGCCAAAGAAATCCCCTTTGGCTCGCAAGGATTCCCCATGACGCTCGATAGGGCGCTTGAGGAAAATCCCGAGCTTAAAAAAATGTATGACGAAGAGGATGAGACTCGTGAGATTATCGACCTCGGTAAAAAAATCGAGGGTTGCGCACGCCACGTTGGTGTGCACGCCGCTGGCGTTGTTATCTCACCTCGCCCACTCATCGAGTACGCACCGCTCCAAAAAGACCCGAAGGGCGGCAAGATAATCACCCAATATGATATGTACTCAGTCGGTGAAGACGGCGCCGGACTCACCAAATTCGACTTTCTCGGTATCCGCAACCTCACCATTTTGGCGAGCGCGGTGAAGCTCGTTGAAAAAACGCGGGGCATTGAAGTCGACATGGAAAACATCCCTCTTGATGATAGGCGCACGTTCGCCATGCTCGCGCGCGGCGAGACTGAAGGAACCTTTCAATTGAACGGTGCAGGTATGACTAAGTGGCTCGTTGAGCTGCGGCCCACGACCATCCACGACATCAACGCTATGGTGGCACTCTACCGCCCAGGGCCAATGCAGTTCATCCCCGACTACATTAAACGCAAGCAGAATTCCTTCCTCATCACCTATCTCGACCCCGCGATGGAGCCCATCCTCAAACAAACCTACGGGGTGCTCGTGTACCAAGATGACCTTCTTATCATGGCTAACGTCTTTGCTGGCTACTCATGGGGCGAGGTCGACAAGTTCCGCAAAGCGGTCGGTAAGAAGATTCCTGAAGAGATGGCCGCCCAGAAAGAAAAATTTATTAAAGGCTGTATGGAGCACTCCAAGTGGCCACTGAAAAAAGCACAGGAGGTGTGGGCATGGATCGAGCCCTTTGCTGCCTACGGTTTCAACAAAGCACACTCTGCGAGCTATGGGCGCGTCGCATACCAAACAGCGTATCTGAAGGCAAACTATCCGGTTGAGTACATGTCAGCGGTACTCACCGCTGAGTCGGGCGACGTCGACACCATCGCCATCATGGTCGCGGAGTGCAAGCGTATGCACATTCCCGTACTCGCACCAGATGTGAATGAAAGTTTCGGCGACTTTACTGTCGTATCCCTTGAAGCGCAGCAGAAACTTTCTGAAGAAAATGGTCTGGCCGAAGTCCGCCAGAAGGCGGACGAGGAGAACCGAGGACCTTTTCGGAAGGAAGTTTCTGCGCAGCCGGGAGTTTCAGTGCAGCACACGCAAGGAATTCGCTTTGGTCTCTACTCAATCAAAAACTTTGGACGCGGTATTGCTGACTCGATAATCGCCGAGCGCAAAAAAAATGGAAAGTTCACCTCGCTTGCCGACTTTCTCTCGCGTGTTACCGACCAAAGCCTCAACAAAAAAGGGCTCGAGTCACTCATCGAATGCGGAGCGCTCGACTCACTGAGCGATTCAACTCAAGGCGACAATGGCCGCGGCCAAATGCTCGCAGCACTCGAACTCCTCTTGCAGTACCATCGCGATGCAACGCGCGACACTTCGCAAGATTCACTTTTTGCAATGATGGGTAGCGGCCCCGCAGAGTTAAAGCTGCCGCCAGCACCCGAAGCTACCATGGACCAGCGCCTATTGTGGGAAAAAGAGTTGCTCGGGCT
Source organism: uncultured Candidatus Saccharibacteria bacterium (assembly GCA_964457915.1). Lineage (GTDB taxonomy): Bacteria > Patescibacteriota > Minisyncoccia > Phycocordibacterales > SBAW01 > GWA1-54-10. The sequence goes on from CAYWFM010000005.1 coordinate 14,529, forward strand.
CTATGTCTCGGGCCATCCGCTGGACAAATATAAAGAGCGTCTCTCAAAGCGTCGCATGACGCTCAGCCAACTGCGCCAGGTGAAGCCCGGCGTGGTCACCGTGACCGGCGGCATGATCGAAGACATACGCGTCATACTCACGAAAGGTGGCGACCAAATGGCATTCATCAAACTTGCCGACTATGACGGCTCGATAGAGGCGGTCGTCTTCCCAAAAAGTTTTGCCGAGCACAAAGATATCTTGAAACCAGAGAGTTGTATCGCGCTGAAGGGAAAACTTTCTTCCCGCAACGGCGAACTTTCCCTCGTTGCAGATGCCCTTAAAGCGCTGTAATCTCTATTGTATATATGGAAGAGCGAGATCATAAAAAGTTGGGCCCTGAATTGGAGTTATTTTATATCGACCAAACCGTCGGCAAAGGACTACCGATGTTTTTACCAAAAGGAGCGCTCATTAAGCGCGAGCTTGAAAACTTTGTTATTGAAGAGGAAACGAAGCGTGGATACCTCCATGTACACACTCCCGACCTCGCCAAACTCGAGCTGTACGAAAAGTCTGGTCACTATCCGCACTACAAGGACTCCATGTACGCACCCATCGTCATAGACGATGAGCAGTTCATGCTGCGCCCCATGACCTGTCCACATCACTTCCAGATGTTTCTCTCGCGCCCACACTCCTACCGTGAGTCGCCGATGCGTATTGCCGAGTTAGCACAACTCTACCGTTATGAGCAATCGGGTGAACTTATGGGTCTGCAGCGCGTACGCACCTTCTGTCTTGCTGATGCTCATATTATTTGCTCAAGCGAAGAACAGGCGGTTGAAGAAATTGGCCGAGCGCTCGACCTCATTGAATACATGACGAGTGTTTTTGGTTTAAAGCTTGGCGAAGATTATCGCTATCGCCTATCTCTCGGAGATCGTACAAATACTGAAAAATATTACAAGAATGATGCTGCGTGGGAAAAAAGCGAGGACTTGCTGCGCAAACTCATGACCGAGCGCGGCTGCGACTTTGTTGAGGCAAAAGATGAAGCAGCATTTTATGGCCCAAAGATAGACATCCAGATGAAAAACGTGAACGGCAAAGAAGACACCGCCTTCACTGTGCAATATGACTTCTGCATGCCTGACCGCTTCGACCTTAACTTTGTTGGCGAAGACGGCAAGGAACACCGCGCATTTGTGGTACACCGCTCATCAATTGGCGCCATTGAGCGCATCATGGCATTCCTCATTGAACACTACGCAGGCGCATTCCCGCTCTGGCTCTCGCCGGTGCAGGTGCGCGTTTTACCAATCGCAGAGGCACATACCACCTACGCAAAAGAGGTTTTTGAACTTCTTAAAAAAGCGAATATCCGTGCTGAGTTCGACGACAGTAATGAGACGCTTGGTAAAAAAATCCGTGACGCAAAGACCGCAAAGATCCCCTACACGCTCGTCATTGGCGACCAAGAGGTAGACAGCCGCACCGCAACGCTCGAAGGCCGCTCTGGCAAACTAGGCCAACTTTCTATCGACGAGATCATCATCAAACTCGCCGACGAAATTGAACGCCGCGTATAGGTACAAACAAAAAACCTCCCCGCTTTAATCGGGGAGGTTTTTTGTTTTGAGAGAAACTATTATGCGCGAGCGCGATTAATTTGCGAGAGAATAAATTCGTCAGTGTGATCCTGTGTCGCTGGCGCCTTCACTTCTGCAGGAGTTTCTACTGCATGCTGCTCGACAACTTTGTGCGCTGCGGTGGTGTGCTCATCTGCCTCACCAAAGAGTGCGCTCTTAAGTCCTCGTGCTGCGGCAACATGTGCGCGCTTCACGACAATAAGGTATGCGCCAAAGAGGCTGAAGAGGGCGAGGAAGCTCCAGTACACTACGCGGCCAATGGGACCCAACTCAAGACCGGTGTATGGCACCTGTGAGAGGGTGATGTACGGCGTGCTTGGGTTGCGATATACCGGCTGCTGATAGGTTGGCTGATAGACCGGTGTTGGATTTGAGTAATAGGTTGGCGTTTGGTACACCGGATTAGTGTATACAGGTGCAGGATTGTTATAGACAATTTGCGTCTGGCTTGCCGGTGGATTTGTCACCGTAATGTTGGTCGGTGAGCTGATAGTAGTATTTGCGTTCACCACTGAGTGGTCATCAACACTACAGCTACCAGGATAGATACAGGTGTTTGACGTTGTATTGTAGCTGTTAGAGGTATTGCCGTTGTCGTAGGTGCTGCACGAGTTTGGTGTGGTACATGAAGTGGTGTTGCCGTTGTCCCACATGTTTGATGGCGCGTACGTATAGGTATTACCGTTGTCCCAAGTGTTAGTAGGGGCGTAGGTGTTGGATGGCGTTGAACCACCATAGAAACTTGGCGTCGTGCCATAAAAACCCGGAGTCGAGTAGCCAGCCGACACACCTCCGTAGAAACCCGGAGTAGAGTAGCCGCTAGAACCACCGTAGTAGGTTGGGGTGGAGTATGGAGAGTAAGAAGATGGAGATGAATTATATGAAGAACCATAGTCTGGCGTGTAGGTATCAATATATGAAGGGCTTGAGTCATAGCTGCAGCAGCCGCCGCCATCACCAACAAACCCGTCGGTGCTATCCCACTGAGCATGTGCGACTGGTGCTGCAATCACCAAAAAAGCAACAGCAAAAAGGCCGAAAACAGTGGATTTAAAGGTATTCATATATGGCTTCATATTATTCATAAACATCTAGTTAATAACATTTCTAATAATTAATGTCAAGGGTCTCCCCTTTTTGAAAATCGATTAGCATCGGCTCTCAAAAAGAGGTGGGAGAGGGTTGTATAGTACCCCTCCCAACCTTTCGTGCACATGAGGTCAGATCTGGTTTCTCCGGAGAGAATCGCATTCTGGCCCACACAGTGCATTGTCGCGTACACACTGTCCTTGTGTTTGAACAATGCGGAGTGACCAATTGCCGCAGATCTCGGGCCGGATCAAAACGTAGACGAGGCCGTCTGTGTCTCGATATTCGTAGTGGCGCACCCTACGCGATGCCTCATTCGGCCATTCGGCCGTCAGCGCGATCACGTTGGGTACCAAAACTCCTCGACCGAACAGCATCCTTGTGAAGCGGAAGCCGCCGTCCATGACAGGAATCTCATCGGGGAACCCTTGGCCGCTCTGCACCTTACTCAGAAGAGCTTGATGCGCCAATTTTGGCACCAGATTCCCCGATGCTAGTTTCCGCAAAGCCTCTGCGTCGGAAACGCCGCGCAACGGGTCTGCCCCTGGCCGGCGCCAGAGAAAGTCCGATGCTTCTGCTTGGGCAGGGCTTGCACCCACACCCAAGCAGATTCCTCCTCCAACGATTTGGAGGAAATTTCGTCTTTTCATGTCATCCCCCGTTTTGAGCAATGAAGGGAGTGAGCGTGCCCGGGCCTTCAACAGCGACAGCACCAAGAACGGTTGTTCCGGGTTGTGCACCGCCGAGACCACACAGCATGCGCGGCTTACCCTGGTAGGGGCCCGCGGTGAGCGTTGGCACATACGCGACTGGAAAGTCGGCCTGTGCGCACGCCCACGCTCGATGGTTCTGGGTATTGAGCGCCTGCCGGTAAAACACCAGCGCGGCAAACTCGGTGATCGGAATGTCGACCGCATAGATTGCCGGAGCAACCTGCACAATCGGCACCATGCCGATACAGCTATTCCCGGTACCTACCAAAGCCACACGCCTTGGCATTTCGCCAGGGTAGTGAATCGCAACACGCAGGTTACCCCGCCTGTGCGAAAACTCTACCCGGCCTTGCCGTGCCGCTTTGAAGAGCGGTATTGCATAGTCGCCAACAATGGCACCATTGTCGACGTATGGCAGAACCGCGAGGCTCTGCATAACGACGAAGTAGGAAATCCGAACCGTGTCTCTCAACACGTTTGGATCCGGCACATGTTCGCCTGACATGCAGACGAACTCTGGCGGCCCCTGCATAGCTGCAGGAGCTGGTGGCTGCTGCGCCCCGCACGCGGCGAGGAGCACCAGTAGGCAAGTCGCAAGAGAATTACGCATTGTCTTACCTCATGTTGTCCCGCAATGCGGGAGTTGTTGATGAACATCTGCTTCACTTTTCATAAGCGAAGACATGTCTGCGTACTTTCATTAAATACGTACACACATCCGCACTTATAGTTTTGGGTGGGACAGCTGGGTTAGAGCTGCCCCATCCGATTTCAGTGATCTGAGAAGAGGTCTTTGGGTGGTGCACCTGGGATTTCCCATCGCTGGAAGATCCCAGGTACTCCCGGCGCCTTGCCGCGCTTAACTACTTTTGCGCCTTCGACCGCCAGCGGTGGTGCGTCGGCGCGAGTGGCAACCGCTAGGGGCGTGCCCGGCGGTGCCGGTCCTAAAGCCTGAAGGTCTGCCTGACGTAAATCCACTCCACGGGGGCCGCAGGCAGCCAAAAGCAACAAACCGACAAATACTGCCAAGTTACGCATTTTTGCCTCCAATTTCCTATAAATGAGCTTTACATCATATTATATACTAAAATATTATTTTGTCAAGTAAAACGGCAGGGGGTCTCGGGGACCTTCCTGCCGTTATTGTGCCAAATTTAGCACTTAGTTTTGCGGTCTTTGCGCCTGAATCGCAAGCCCAAGTCTCTGGGCTTGCTGTCCCCCGATTTGGCGCTGAATATCAAGTTCAGTAAGCGGCGCTTGTCGCCCCTGACCCACCACCACGCCGCCCCCCGCGTACACCCCCATCCCACTCTCAGCTGGTGGTTGTCTTGGGACAGCCACCGTGCGAGAAGGTGTGCGCACCGCTTGACGGACAGCAGCGGGTTGAGTTGCCCGTTGAGCTGCGGTGGGTTTGGTTGCGGGTTGGGCGGCAGTGGACGGTACTGCAGCGGCGGCGGGTTGGATTGCGGATTGGGCAGCGGCGGGTCTTTGCATTCCCTCCAGTTGCTTCTTTAGTTCGGCAACTTCAGCCCGTAGGGCGTCAACCGCCTGCTCGCGCGCCTTATCACGAACCTGGAGTTCGGAAAGAGCCGCCCAGAAACTCCGGTTTCTGACATCCAGAGTGCCAACCTGTTCTGCCAATCTCGCGAGTCTTTCATCGGTTGGCTTTATCACCCCTTTCGCCACTTCTTCTGCCACAACTGCCCACTCTGCAGCAGTAGAGGGCTCAGCTGGCGAAGACGTCGCGGGAGTTTCAGCAGCGTATGTTGGCATCGCGGCCAAGATCAACACAGCAAGAAGAATCATACGGAACATCGGTTTGTCCTTCCGGAAAACTGAAGCGCCAAATGGCGCATCGACTGAAAGTAGATTGTATTAAAATATTACTTTTGTCAATATCTTGCAGTGATTCAAAAGCACAAACGTGCGAGATTATATAAAAAGAACAGCAGGGTCTCCCCTGCTGCCAACGACTCGAGCACAGTCTTTCACGATGAAGGTTTTTGACCTTGCAATTCTTTTTGCTTTTGCAATTTTCGAAATGCCTCGAGAACATCCCCCGGTTTAACAGGGGTCGTCGCACGGACTCCGGCCGCCACTTCGTCTACCCTCCCACTCAGAGCTTCGATCCTGCCACCCTGAGTGTCTATGACTCGCCCATGAATATCTACACGGGCCTTGAGCTTATCCAGTTCTACAGCAAGTGTACCGACAATGTGGTCAAGTGTTTGAGCCCATTCACCAGCACTCCCAGCTGGAACTGCCATCGCCGCCACAGGTGCCGCCTCGTGAGTGCGCTGGTCGAAGAGACTAAGCTTGACTGCGCCCAAGACACCCAGCAACACCAGAACTCCCGCAATTCCTGAATAAGCTACCCAGGAAGGGATTTCTGCAGTATATATCCGCCCCAACCCCTCTACGGCCACCCTACCGCCCCGCCGCACAGATTCAAAGAACCACGCAAAACCTTCTCCCTTATGCTCGACAGCATAGGGACCTAGACCCAAAGGCTCTTCCTCGGCAACACCAGGAAGTGTCGTTGCTTCTGTGCCGATACCACCAGAAGGTGCCGTCGCATCGGCATCAACACCAAGAGCTCCTTCATCTCCGACAGGTGCGGGTTTCGGCTCTGACACCACACCCACTTCTGCGGAGTTATCCAGCAGAAAAGAATCTTCCTCGGCAACACTAGAGACTGCCGACGTTCTCCTCACCAAAGGCAACTCCGAAGCTTCTTGTTCTGGGGTGAGTACTGGCCCCGAATCTGTTTCCAGACCCAATTCTGAGCCTGGTTCCTCTTCCTTCTTGTGCGAAATCACGTCCAACCAAGACGGGATCAAGTCCGCACGCAGACGCTCTCCAAAATCCATCACACTCTCCCTGTTACTACTGGAAACACTCTAAACAAAAAATGTCAACTTAACAAGGGCTCCTACTCTGTAGCGTACGACCCAACAAAGTCTGCAGTGACGACAAAGCGATTCGATTTGGTTGCAAACGAGTCACAGGTGACCAGCGTCAGGTGCGGTGCATCGTTTGGAAGCTCAATGACGCTTTCGTTTGCATCACTCGCATCCGCCACGCGCACACCAGTGACGCTATAGCGATACTCCTTACCCGCTGAATAGACACTCACCACATCACCCGTCTTTAAATTTTGAATACCGTTAAACGTCTTGTAGTACTGGTGGTACACAATGGGCAAGTAGCTTGAATGACCAAACAAGAGTACCGTGCCATTCTCTCCTAGCAGTGCTGAGGTTGGGTAGTGCACCGCGCCGCGCGTGAGTTCTTGGTCGAGCACCACTACATCGGTTGAGGTAGGGTTCACGATCGTCGCATCAAGATTAATTTTTTTTGCGACAATACGCACCGGCTCTTCAGGTGTAAATTGCCCCACTGGTGGATTTTGCTCATCTCCACCAGATGTGTGCGAGGCGGGTGGTATGGGGTCAGGGGTGGCACCCACGAGCGCAAGAAAGCCGAACGTTACGCCAAACAAAAAGAAGAACGTGAGCGTAAACGCCCAACCATGTTCGTACATTTCTCTGATGATGCCTTTGTGTGCCATGGCCGCGCTTCACGCAATCTACAATATCCTTACCGTACCATAGGCAGCTATACATTGACAATAGCTCTGCTTTATGCTACGATTTCATCATCTATGTCACACGATACCCACGGCCACTCAGCATCCCCTGTTCGCGACGCGCTCTTGCGTGCAATTGCCACCATCGGCCTTGTGGCCATCCTTGTCTTGGGCGCCTGGGGCATTATTCAAATTGTTATGGGTCTCCCCAGCTTTTTTGAGCGTTTTAGTAGTGGCGCCACTCCCCCACCCACCACCTCAAGCAGCGAGCAGATCCTCATCACCGCACCTTCTGTTGTAACCTCTGGCCAACCATTTACCCTTGCCTGGGAGCGCAGAGGCGGCAGTGCTCCGGTGAGCTACTCATTTAGCTACGCGTGCACCAGTAGTGTTGTCTTTGCAGCACCGACTCCTGCCGGCAAATACCAACAGGTACCCTGCAACACCTCTTTTAATTACACGAACGCGACGCAAGCCGTTGATCTCATCGCGCTTCTCCCTACCAACGCAACCAAACAGGCACAAACAATACTCATCGTGAAGGCCACACGACTCTCAGACGACACGATCACCACGAGCGCTTCAAGCACACTCACCGTTTTGCCCGCTAAGAGTGCGCCAGCTGCCTCAAACACGAATCAAAATCGCTCCACCTCCTCAGCAACCTCAGGTGCGACAAGTCGCTACACCGCTTCAGGCCGCACGACCAACTTGTACGGCAACCCTGACCTCGTTGCTCGCATTATTTCAGCACGTCCAGTAGGCGATCGATATTCGGTCCAGTTCGAGATCAGCAATGTTGGCACCAACGTGACACCGTATGGTTGGGAGTTTACTGCCAACCTACCGCTCACCCCGTCATACACATTCTCCTCACACCCACAGCAAAAGCTCTACCCTGGCGACAAGATTGTCTACACCATTGGCTTTGATGCACCAACTTACAATTACTATTACAACAATACCTTCAGCATCACCGCCGACCCGCAAGGCCTTATTAATGACGCGAACCGCTCTAACAACACCGCGAGCGTGTCGATCTAAAGACTAGTAAAAAAACTCCCCGCTCGAGCGGGGAGTTTTTTATTTAAATATCGAGGTTCGCCAGTTTGGCGTTCGACTGGATGAACGATTTGCGTGAGGTCACATCCTCACCCATAAGAATGTCGAAGACACGATCGGCATCGGCAGCATCTTCGATGGACACCTGCTTGAGCACGCGGTTGGTTGGATTCATGGTTGTCTCCCAGAGCTCTTCTGGGTTCATTTCTCCAAGACCTTTATAGCGCTGGATGCGTATTTTCGCTTGGCTCGCCGCAGCCTTGGCGGAGGCAGCTTCCTCGCCTTCCACGGCTTCAGAATCAGAAGGCTCTCCGCCTTCCTCACCTTCACCTTCTATTGCCGAGTCAGCATCCTTACCAAGGAGTTTCTTTTTCTCTTCATCAGAGTAGGCATACAACACTTCTTTCCCACGCTTAATTTTGTAGAGTGGTGGTTGTGCAATATAGAGAAATCCCCCCTCGATCACTGGCTTGAAGTGACGGAAGAAAAGCGTGAGCAGTAGTGTGCGAATGTGTGCTCCGTCGACGTCGGCGTCGGTCGCGATGATTATCTTGTGATAGCGGAGTTTTGAAATATCGAAAATATCACCAATAGCAGTACCCATCGCGAGAATGAGGTGTTTGATTTCTTGACTGGCGAGCATCTTGTCGAGACGTGCACGCTCAACATTGAGAATTTTACCGCGCAGCGGGAGTATCGCCTGTGTACGACGATCACGACCCTGCTTGGCAGAGCCACCTGCCGAGTCTCCCTCCACAATGAACACTTCTGAGTCCTCCGGATCTTTACTCTGACAATCGGCCAGCTTCCCCGGCAAACCAAACCCCTCAAGTGCGCCCTTGCGCAGCACCGAGTCCTTTGCCGCTTTTGCTGCCTTGCGTGCCTTGAGTGCCAAAATAGATTTACCGACAATGAGGCGCGCATCGTCAGGATTCTCCTCAAGGAACATCGAGAATGCTTCACTAAAGACCGTCTCAACTGCACCACGAGCTTCAACGCTCCCGAGCTTTGCCTTCGTCTGACCCTCAAATTGAATTTCACGCAACTTTACTGAGACAATAGCGGTGAGCCCTTCGAGCACATCATCACCAGTCAAATTCTCCTCGCTCTCTTTGAGCGCGCCACTTTTGCGACCATAGGCATTTAGGGTGCGGGTGAGCGCGGTGCGAAAGCCGGTGATGTGGGTACCCTGCTCGAGATTGTAGATATTGTTTGCAAAGGGGAAGATGCGCGACGAAATATCGTCGACATACTGAAGTGCAATTTCTACATCAATAGTGTCGTTGGGGCCGCCACTAGGGTTCGTGTATTCCTTCTCAATATAAAATATATTCTTGTGCACCGGTTTTTGATAACGATTTTGGAAGGAAATAAACGAGCGGAGCCCTCCTTCAAAATAAAAGGTTTGCGATGGACAATCTGAAAGTTGCTCGCGCATATAAAACACCTTGCCCGCTTCAGGCAACTTTGCGGCACTCTTGCGCGCATCGATGATGGTGATGCGCAGCGCTTTGACCAAGTAGGCCTGCTCGCGCAAATGATTCACGACTTTGTCGAAATCGAATTCAATAGTGGTGGTGAAAATCTCTGGGTCAGGAGTAAAGGAGATTACTGAGCCGTGGATTTTGGATGAGCCAATCTTCTTCACCGCGGCCTTCTTCTTACCCTTTGCGTACTCTTGTACGTGGGATGCGCCATCGCGATGCACCTCGGCGCGCATAAAGGTTGAGAGTGCGTTCACCACTGAAGCACCCACTCCGTGGAGACCTCCAGAAACTTTATACCCCTCACCACCGAACTTACCGCCGGCGTGCAGCGTGGTCATAATAGTTTCAAGTGCTGAGACTTTGGTGGCCTTGTGGATATCAACCGGGATACCACGACCATTGTCCGTGACGCGCACAATAGTAGATTGCCCTAGAGGTGTTGTGGGGCCTGGGAGAAGCACCACTTCAATATCATCAGCGAAGCCACCCATCGCTTCGTCGCGTGAGTTATCAAAAATTTCCCACACCAGATGGTGGAGACCATCACTCCCGGTGGTACCGATGTACATGCCAGGACGGCGACGCACCGCCTCAAGTCCTTCAAGAACAGTGATATCCGCCGCGCTGTAACTCCCCTTTTTCGTTTCTTTTTCTTTAGCCATGGCAACAAAATTACCCTTTCGGGCTACCCCTTTATACTACCAAATTTTACCTGCAAAAGAAAGGTCAAAATAGGGATTTTATGCCCTCATGCTAGCGTATTTCAAAACCTTTTACTTTAAGCGCCGCATACACCTTCTCCATCGCAGCGTTTGCCTCATCATCGGTGAGCGTACGGTCAAATGACTGGAAGATCAGGCGGTATGCGAGCGACACCTTACCCTCCCCACCTTCTGGCGAGGCGGGCTTTTCGAAGCGATCAAACAGGGTCACTTTGGTGCACAGCTCCCCGGCAGCTTGCTCAATGAGCTGTAGCACTTCGACAGACTCAGTACTGTTTGGTACCCAAACAGCAACATCACGCACCATGTAGGGGAATTTAGAAAACGCCTGATAGCGCTCCGTGTTAGAGATTGGCAAATTGTCGTACTGTGCAGGGTTTTGTGGGATAGATGCAATAAACGTATCGAGTTCTTTTTGATACTCTTCTTGGGGTTTTTCTTTCTTCGCTTTCTCTACTGCGATGTTTACGACAATCTCTTCCTTGTTGTTATGCCAAACTGAGCCGATTTCAAAAAGCTTTACTTGCTTGATATTTAAAAGCTCTTTATTACGAATATTTCGCTCCAACGCTTCAGCGAGACCATCAGTAAGATTTGTGCGCACATACGGTCGCACTCCATCAACTTTATTAAGCACGACGCGTTCACCCTTGTCAGCAAAGACGCTCGTATACACTTCACTGAAGCCTTGTGAGGTTAAATATTCTCGGATCTTCTCGGCCCAATAAAAGTTTTTGTTTACTTCGGGTGACTTGGTGAATGGGGGCAACTCTTTGCCTGGCACGCGGTCATAGCCGATGATGCGGCCAACCTCCTCAATTAAGTCTTCAGCAATAGCAATGTCGAGTCGCTCAAACGGAGCTACCACTTCAAATAAACCATTCTCCTCTTTGTAGGCAAAATCTAAACGCTGGAATGCATCCGCAACCTCAGCACCAGTAAGAGTAATACCGAGCACCTGGTTTACCTTCTCAACGGTCACGCTCGCTTTGGCCTCGGACTGTGGGTTTGGATACACATCCACAAACTCCACGACCTCACCTCCTGCTATTTTTACGATAAGATCAGAGACTTCACGCATGGCGTACGCTGCCAAGTTAGGCGAGATGACTTGTTCAAAGCGGGCCGATGCATCGGTGCGCAACTTTAGTTTTTGCGCAGTCTTGCGCACACTCACCCCATCAAAATTAGCAGACTCGAGGATAATGTCGGTCGTGGCTTCACTAATGCCGGCCGGCATACCACCCTTCACTCCTGCAACACCAATTGCCTCACCCTTGTTTGAGTCAGTAATAACCAACATCGACGAGTCAAGCTGATATTCTTTTTCATCAAGCGCGAGGAGTTTTTCGCCATCATGTGCAGGTCGCACTGAGATGTGGTACTTCCCATCCTTCTGTGCGAGTTTACTCGCATCAAACGCATGTAGCGGCTGGCCCAATTCAAACATGACGTAGTTGGTAGCGTCGACCACATTGTTTATCGATCGCTGGCCAAGCGCCTCAAGACGATTTTTGAGCCACTCGGGTGAAGGCCCCACTTTCACGCCTTTAAGATAGCCAGCGATATAGCGTGAGCATAGTGGTGTATCGATTGAAACCCCAACCACTGAAGTCTTCGACAAGAGCTCACTCACACTTTTGCCAAAGACCAAAGGGTCACGACTCATTGGGATCTTAAGGATTGCGGAAAGTTCTTTTGCGATACCTCGATGAGACAAACAATCATGACCACGATTTGGAGTCACTTTTACATCCAAAACATGATCATCCCCTTTTGCCTCAACACCATCAATCTCAAACGCATGGAACGTCAGAGCCTTTTCAAGTTCCTCAGCTAAAGGAAGCTCTGTCTCGAAAAATGTTTGAAGCCAGTTACGTGAGATAAACATAAAAATTTAAAATTGATTGATGAAGCGCAAGTCGGCCGAGTGCATGAGGCGGATATCGTCTATACCCCAGCGCAACATAGCGAGCCTATCGAGTCCCATACCAAAGGCAAACCCTCGATACTTCTCAGGGTCGACACCTGCGTTTTTAAGCACTTGGGGGTGCACCATGCCAGCGCCCATCATCTCTATCCAGCGTCCACGAAGTTTCTCGGGCACATGCTCACCATTGATGCGCGCATCCACCTCAACTCCTGGCTCAACAAAGGGGAAGAAGCTCGGGCGAAAACGCACCTCTACCTCAGCACCCTTGAAGAGCTCTGTATAAAATCGATCAAGTGTGCCCTTCAGCGACGCAAGGGTAACATCCTCACTCACCGCAAGACCTTCAAGTTGAAAGAACTCGGCTTCATGTGTCATGTCAGTCGCTTCGTTACGAAACACTTTGCCGGGCACGATGATGCGATAGGGCGGCTCAATACCCTTTTTCATTTGCGCCTCCATGTAGCGCACCTGCACCGGCGAGGTCTGCGTGCGTAGTACTTTAGGCATACCATCCTCACCTATTGCATCTTTCATGAAAAAGGTATCCTGCATATCGCGGGCAGGGTGATCTTTAGGCACATTAAGAGAATCAAAGTTATAGTGCTGACTCTCAACAAGCGGACCCTCCGCCAAAGTAAAGCCCATACGGGAAAAAATCTGGTTCGCCTCCCGAATAAGGCTCGAGATGGGGTGTATATGACCTTTTGGTGAGGTTTCGTTTGGGCCTGTTGCCATACGGTGGATAGTATGGCCCGAAATAGCAAAAAATGCTATACTTGTGCCATGGACGTCGCTGTGTACGGTATTTATGCCGTGCTCTTTTTGGGCCTCTATTTTGAGGTGTTTTTGTTTGTCTCTTTTTTTGAAAAACTCCCCCGAGGCAAAACTTCTGAACACCCCCCGCGCTACCCGTTAGTCTCAGTTATCGTGCCCTGCTTTAACGAAGAGCGTACACTGAAGAGCACCGTCGAGTCATTATTGGCGCTCAGCTACCCGCAAGACAAGCTCGAGATTCTCATCGTCAACGACGGCTCAAAAGATACCACAGAAGCAATTGGTGAAAATCTCGCCAAAGAACACTCTAACGTTCACTTTTTCAGCAAGCCAAACGGTGGCAAATGGACTGCGGTTAATTTTGGTATTGAACACTCACGCGGTGAATACATCGGCTGCTTGGACGCAGACTCGTTTGTTGCGCATGATGCCCTCACAGAAATTATTAAGAAGTTTGAGTCAGATGCTGAAATTGGTGCGGTTGTGCCTGCTATGCGGGTGCGCCATCCAAAAAATCTACTCGAGCTTATGCAGTCGGCTGAGTACACCTTCGGTATTTTTGTAAAAAAGACATTCGACAACCTCTCAGCAATATCCGTCTTGCCGGGGCCCTTTTCAATGTATCGCCGTAGCGTGTTTGAGAAGGTGGGGCTTTTCCGTCATGCACACAACACCGAGGACATGGAGATGGCGTTCCGCATGCACCAAAACCACCTCAAAATTGCCAACGCACACACCGCCGTTGTGTACACCAATGTACCCCCAACCCTACGCAAACTACTCAAGCAGCGTACCCGCTGGGCACAGGGATTTTTGCAAAACTCTCAAGACTACTGGCACATGTACTTTAATCCGCGTTTTGGCAATTTTGGTATGCTCGTCTTGCCGTTTGGACTTGTTCTGTTTATGGGCGCGCTCTACTCAACCGCATATCTCTTGTTTGAAACAACCTCAATGGTTGCGCGACGTATCAACGACATTGTGGTCACTGGCGTATACCCGCGGTTTGATCTCACACACTTTTCTTGGTTTTACCTCAACACCAGCATGCTCACCTTCCTCATTCTCACCACTGTTAGCATGACCATTGTAGCCATACTGATTGGACGCAAAATTGCTGGCGCTGATTTTGGCACACTCACTATCCTCTCTTACGTTATGCTCTATGGCTTCATAGCACCGATGTGGCTCGCACGCGCCGCCTGGGGTGCATTGCGCGCACAGGAAAGCGTCTGGGACTCATCACACAAATAACTATATTATGCAAAAATACATTTTAGTCTTTTTTATTACCGCAGCGATCTTTGGCACTGCTTTTTATGTCGAAAATAAACTTGACCAAAAGCGCATCGCCGAGATCCAAGCTGCTGAGCAAAATATTTCTATTGACATTCTCTCTTCAGAAACACAGTACGAACTGTTAGGAAACCTCAGCTGCAAAACCATCAGTGAAAATCCTATTCTCTCAACCGAGCTAAACTCACTCGCGAGCCAACTCTCAGTCGCAGAAAACAACCTTGGCATCACCAACCCTCAAGTTATTCAACTGAAAGAGCAGTATTCTATTTTAGAGATCAAAGACTATCTCCTCCTGCAGCAGATAGCGACCAAGTGTAAGACCAAGCCGGTATACATCCTCTACTTCTACTCTAACTCGGGCGACTGCCCGCAGTGTGCCCAGGAGGGCGACGTGCTCACCTATTTGCGCAATAAATATCCAGGGCTGCGCGTCTACTCGTTTGACTATAACCTCAACCTCTCCGCACTGCGCACACTCGTTACGCTCAATAAGGTTACGGGACCTCTCCCGGCACTCATCATCAACAACCGCGACCCAGTCTATGGTTTTAAAAATCTCGACGATATGCAAAAACTCATGCCTGAGTTAAAAACACTCGCAACCACTACCGCAACCTCAACGAGTGGGTATTAAAGCTGAGTTCTTGTGAGCCGCCTCCCAGGCTCGAACTGGGGACCTTCACTTTACAAAAGTGTTGCTCTGCCAACTGAGCTAAGGCGGCACCTGCGCACAACTATCTTGGCGTCATTCTAATATACCCGCTACGCTCGTCGGGGCTGAGCTAAGGCGGCGTATATTTTCACTATAGCGAACCTAGGGCTCTTACTCAAGCTTTTACGGCTCGCGATGCTTGAGCTTTTTTTTGTGCTCTGCTACCTGTTGCAAGAAGTCCGATGCCTGGCCCACACCACGATCAACCTCGGTTGTATGTCGAAGTGTGTGCAGTATGCGCTCCAGTAGATGCTCCACTTTGAGCACAAGATATGCGACAGTAGCGTGCGCCGAGCGAAGAGTCACCTGCCACACCAAAAGTGCATAGTCATGCGCAAGTGTGGGCAGTACGCGCTCCACCCAAAAGAGTATCGTGTGAAAGAAATCTGCCAACCGTGGTCGATGATCAGCAAAAAGAACCTTGCCGGTCGTCAGCTCCCAGTGTTTTGCATAGAGTAATCCTGAGAGACCAAGAAGGGAGACGCAGAGCGTCGATATGAAGAATAGCACCATAGATATAGTGTACCTTATTCGACGACCGTATAACAGGTAAACGTCGAGAGCTCGGTGCGCTCACCAAACTTCTGTGTCGCAGCAGACAGGAGGTCAGCAATGGTCTTGCTTGGATCCTTAATAAACGCCTGTGACATAAGGTCTTCCTTAGTGGTGGGGCGCATTGCGGTGACGTGCATCGCGATGTCGCGAGCAAGAGTTCCGAAAGCTTCATTTTTTGAAACAAAGTCAGTCTCACACAAGAGGAGCACGAGCGCACCTACCTGGCCGTTGCTATGAATATATGAGGCGACCATGCCAGCACCAAGCTCGCGGTCGCTCTTTTTTGCGACCACCGCAGCAGAGCGTTCTTGCAGAATCGCCCGTGCTTTCTCCATATCACCGGCAGCCTCTTCGAGTGCTTTTTTACACTCCATAACCGAAACGCCTGTGGCGTCACGAAGTTCTTTCACCGCTTCTGCAGTAATGGCCATAGTTCTTATTGTTTAGTTACTAGTGGGTGCTCCCTCTGCTTCTTTTTGTACAGCACCAAGATGTTGCTCATAGGTGCTAGCAATTTCACCCAAAAGGAAGGCGATAGTTTGTGCCGAAGCGTCATTTGCAGGAATTGGATACAGAATACCCGCTTTGTCGCAGTCAGTGTTGAGTATAGCAATAACTGGAATATTAAGAAGAGCGGCTTCCTTTACGGCACCATTTTGGTGTCTCGGATCTACGATGATGAGTGCATCGGGCAACTTTGACATACTGCGCAAACCACCAAACATATCATCGAGCTCGGTGATTTCACGGTCAATAAGGAGTCGCTCGTGCTTGGTAAACTTTGCGAGCTCGCCCTTCTCGCGCAATGTTGAGAGCTCTTGGAGACGATTTACACGCTTCTTGATTTCACTAAAGTTTGAGAGAGTGCCTCCTATCCAGCGTGAGGCAACGTATGGTTGAGCGAGACGGTCTGCAGCGCGCTTGAGTGCCTCGCGAGCCTCGGCCTTGCTTCCAACAAAGAGCATGGTCTTGCGACCCTGAGCGAATGTCTTCACCACCTCAAGAGCTTCCATAAGCTTGGCAGAGGTTGCCTCGAGATCGATAATCTCAGTGCCCCCCTTAGCACCAAAAATAAAGGGCGCCACGGAAGGGTGACGGCGTGACGGCGCATACCCAAAGTGTGCGCCAACTGAAAAAAGCTTGTCTATAAGTGCCTGTTTATCCATATATGTAGGCTCGAGAGTACCATGCCAGAGCCTGAAATGCAACCTTATTCCTCATCCTCACCCACGGCCGAGCCCTCTTGACCCGGGGTAAAATTTTGAAGTGCCTCGATAATGGGTTCAAGATTACCGGCAAAAATACTGGGGAGATTGTGCCAACTCTCCTTGAGCCGGTGGTCGGTGATGCGGTCTTGGAGGATGTTATAGGTGCGGATCTTCTCTGAGCGATCAGCGGTGCCTATTTGTGAAGCGCGTTCAGCCGCATATTTCGCATTTTCTTTCTCTTCTTGCATCTGTTCGAGCTTAGCCAAAAGCACCGCCATGGCGCGCTCACGGTTGGCGTTCTGAGAGCGCTCAACCTGAGAGCGTGCATCAATACCAGTTGGCTTATGGATGATACGCACGGCCGTCTCCACCTTGTTGACGTTCTGGCCGCCTGCGCCGCCTGCGCGCGAAGTCTCCACCTCTAAGTCACCCAGATTTATTTCAAAGGTGTGCTTTTTTCGTATCGGCAAAATCGCCACCGAAGCGGTCGAGGTGTGGATGCGCCCCGATTTCTCCGTCGCAGGGATGCGCTGGATGCGATGCACGCCCGTCTCATACCGAAGCTTTTTGTATACACCAATACCACGCAGCTCTATTGAAACCTCTTTATATCCACCAAGGTCCGTCTTTGACTCAGCGAGTACCCGCACCTGCCAGCCCTGACCTTCACTGTATGCTCGGTACATGTTCGCAAGTTCTTCGGCAAAGAGCGCCGCTTCTTCACCGCCCACGCCAGCGCGAATTTCGAGCACCGCCTCATTCGGAAACTCTTCTTCAGCCTTCTCGCTGTCCAAGATCTTTTTAATTTCATTGAGTAGTGCCTGCTTTTGCTCCTCAATACGAGCCAAATCATCACCTGCTAAATCACCTAGCTCACCTTGAGCAAGCTCTTTGACCTCGGCCTCCTCAGCAAGCAAGCGCTCGAGCTCCACCGCAAAGTAGGCAGTTTTAGGATTCTCTTTGAATTTTGGTAAGTCTATTTCCATAGCGGTTGCGGTAAGAGAAAAGGCATCTCAGGAATTTTTTCCGCAAAAGTCCTCGGATCTCCTCGTTCTCCGTATTTCGACCTTCGGTCTACAGTCGAACTCGGCCAGACCTTTGCTTCTCAAATTCCTTTGATGCCTTTCTTGAGTGCGTTATTTATCTTTCTTTGGGGCAGCAGCTCGCTTGACCGACGAAGCCTTGGCGAAGGCGGTGCGCGCCTTGAATTTCTCAACACGACCAGCAACATCCATGAGCTTGTCATTACCGGTGTAGAAGGGGTGGCATGCGCTGCAGATTTCAACAGCAAGCTCCTTCTTGGTTGAACCAATAGTAAAGGTGTTGCCGCATACGCAAACAACTTTTGCCTCCGGGAAATATGTCGGGTGGGTATCCGTTTTCATGGCATAAAAGATAGCACGCAACGGGCAAAAAAGCAACCTAGAGCGAGCAATTCCCGCCCTTACCGTTGAGAATATCGATCTGACACTGGTACTGGGTGGCAAATTGGGCTACCTGCTGGCCATAAAACTGCAAGTCGGCCTTATTTGCATTACCACAACCCGCCAAATAACACATGGCGGCTTTAAACTCGGCCGCAGAGGTTTGAGCCGCAGCGCCACTGTCGGTCAGGTATATGGCAGAGGCCATGAATGCATCTTCAGGATTCCACGGGTTTGGCGGCTGGTTGCCGGTGAGCTTGCCGACACGATCTTTACTTGCGTCATAGTGATAATCGGGCTTCACATACCCCGCATAGCCAGCCCAGGTGGACGGGATAAACTGTGCCGGGCCCATAGCGCCACCCCAGCCGTACCACTGTTTTTTAGAAACCGGCAGGGAAGTCGGATTAAGTCCAAGGCTCGAAGCGATAGCCATAAAAACCGGCACGTCGCGCGTGGGGTGCATATCTTCAGCATATGTACCCTTACCAACATTAGAACCAAGGTTGGATTCTTCACGGATGATCGCGAGCAAGAATGCCGGCCTGATGCCCGTTGCCTTCGAAGCCTCGTTGGCATAGTCGAGCGCTTTACCAAACGAGATAGCCGCTGAGCCATTGAGCTGGAAGAGTGCTGCGCGGATCTGCGCGGCAGACTGCTGATTTTTTGTTATGAGTGTTTGGTATGCTTTTTCTTGCCCCTTCGTTTCAGCTAGTATCTTCTGCTTTTGGCCTTGCTGCTGCGCTATCTGCTCTTTTTGAAGCTGCTGCACTTGGCGCAGCTTTGTTTCTTCATCGAGCTGCGACTGGAGGGTATCTTGTTGCTTTTGTGTAAGGTTTTTGGTGTCGGTGATCTTCGTAAAGGAGTCTTGCAGCTTCTCATTGATCTGGTCAAAGGTGTCGAGATCGACGAAAAAGTCCGACAGACTCTGTGCTGATAAAATAGCAACAGCGGGGGAGGTGGTGTCGAGTCTATTTTTTTCTCGCAGCAGGGCAGCGAGAGACTCCATCTCATCTCCTAATTTAGAATTGAGCGTTGAGATAGTCTGCTGTTTTTGCGTAATACCTGTTTGTAACTGCGCCATCGCGATGGTGCGCGCCTTAATTTCAAGTTGCGCCTGTGCGATTTGTGCGTTAAGGATTTTAATATCTCGTGAGAGCGAGACATCCTGTGTCTTCGCCTGGTCGAGTATCGCCTGCTGCCCTGCTATTTGTCTTTCAAGATCTGCAAGCTGCGCTTGGAGTTGTGCCCGGTAGGCATCTGTTTGCGCGGAACCAGAGGAGTCTGTTTGTGCAAAAACCACCGCATTCCCAACACAGAGCGCAAAAAGAAAACCCAAAGCCACCCACCACGTCGGTTTACCCATCTCCCTATTCTATACCAAAAACACCCCCAAGGGGTGTTTTGCGTTACTCTTCTGACTCTGCTGCTTCCTCTTCTTTCTTGCCGCGCTCAACTGAGCTACCAATTTGAGAGATGTCCAGGGGGGCTGACTCTACTTCATCGGAAACAGTGTTCACCAGGGCAACAACTTCATCTGGATCAATATCGAGCTTTGCGCTTGCAGGGAGTGCAAGATCTTTTACCAAAATTTGATCATCAAATGTCTTGAGTTTTGAAATATCAACGATGATGTGCTGCGGGAGGTCTTTTGGCTCGCACTCGATCTCAAGCTCGTGCATTACCTTAACCAACACACCGCCAAGGTCCTTCACTGCGGGTGAGACGCCTTCAAATTCGAGCGGCACCGACACGGTCACCATCTGACCTTTTTCAATAGCATAAAAATCAACATGCAGCGGAGCACCTGAAACCGGATGGAGAGCCACCTCGTTAATAAGGGCTTCTTTTATTGCACCAAGACCCTTGAGCGTAATAACAGTAGACTCCCCCGCCTCGTGAAAGAGTTTTTCAAACACCTTTCGATCAATCGTGATAGGGGTCGACGCCTCGCTACGGCCATATACAACCGCAGGCACCTTACCGGTGCGTCGCAGCTCCTTCACATTGGTTGTTTTGTCTCGTTTTTCTACCGCTAATTCCATGAGGTCTTACTATATAGATTTTTACCAATTTTGCAACCTTTTTAGGCCCGAGCGAACAGCTGCAGCTTTTGTGCCACGTAGACGGTCGTCTTTTGCATAGCGGGGGCCAAGAATTTATACGGGGCCACCTCCTTTCCCTCTTCGAGGGCCTTTTTCACCTCATCGCGGTAGATGACTCGTATGTCCGTATTAATGTGCACCATAGCCATACCCGCTTTGACCGCCTCAGAGAACTCCGCATCATCTGAACCCGAGCCTCCATGGAGCACCAGTGGCGTTGCGACCGCTTGTGACAATGCTTCAATGCGGTGTATAGAAAGTTTTGGTTGACCCGACGTAATGATGCCGTGAATATTCCCCACCGCTGGCGCTACCAGATCAATTCCGGTCTCTTCGACCAATTTCTTCAATTCTTCTGGGGTGGTCATCATGTCCTCGGTAATGGCAGCGCCTTCAGGAAGTTTGTCCATAACACTCGAAGATTGACCAATGTAGCCAACCTCACCCTCCACAAGCGTGTGCGTGCCCCAAAAGCGCCGCTTATGTTTTGCATACACTGCAACACGCTCAAGCAGCTGCACATTTTCTGCAAAGGGGAGCTTCGCCCCATCAACCACTATGGAGTCAACACCACTATCAATCGCCTCAACCGCTTTTTCATACGAATAGGTGTGATCGGCATTCAGGTACATCGCTACCCCATCCTTTTGATATAGATTGATGAGCATTCGCACCTCGCGCAGCGGGAAAAATTCGCGCTCGCCCTCTGAGAGCCCCACCACCACGGGTAGTGCTGTTTGTCGTGCCGCCGCAGCGATAGCGTGCAGCTGGTTTGAGTCTGAGATATTAAAGTGCCCCAGTGCCTTCCCTGCCTTCTTATAATCTGCAATAACCTCAGCTAGTGTTTGCATAGTTCCGCTTAGTATATACTACAAATTATGAGCATAGATTTTCTCGCCATTGGCGACATTGTGACCGAGCCGTTTATCCGTCTACACGAAGCATCCGTACACTGCAAAATCAACAACGAAAATTGCGAAATCTGCATGCGCTGGGGCGATAAAATCCCCTATGAGTACGATGTGCCCATGTACGCGGTCGGCAATTCCGCCAACGCTGCCGTTGCCGCTGCGCGCCTGGGGCTTAGCAGTGCGCTGCGTGCATACATTGGCGATGATGAGCCAGGCAAGAAGTGTTTAGAAAAACTAACACAGGAGCACGTTGATACTTCACTCATGGCGACCGAGGCAGGCAAAAAGACGAATCACCACTATGTGCTCTGGTATGAGACCGAGCGCACAATCCTGGTAAAACACGAAGAGTTTACCTATACGGTACCTGAACTTGCCGAGGGTCCAAAGTGGGTATACCTCTCCTCCCTTGCTGCAAATTCGGCACCCTACCACGAGCAGCTCACCGCATGGATCGAGCACTTCCCCCAAACAAAACTTGCCTTCCAGCCGGGCACCTTTCAAATGAAACTTGGTGTAGAAAAACTAAAGGGCATCTACGAGCGTACCGACCTGTTTGTGGTTAACAAAGAAGAAGCTGAGCGTATTTTGGACAAAGAGCCTACCGATGATATAAAAGCGCTACTCGACCAGCTTATGCATCTTGGTCCGAAGCAAGTCATCATTACCGACGACCGTCGTGGTGCATATGCGAAAAGTGCCGAAGGGAAATACTACCACGTCCCCATGTACCCGGACCAACCTGAACCGTTTGAGCGCACCGGGGCCGGCGATGCTTTTGCTTCGAGCGTCACCGCTGCACTTGCCCTTGGTAAATCACTTGAAGAGGCGCTCCTGTGGGGGCCTATAAATGCAATGTCGGTCGTGATGAAGGTGGGTGCGCAAGAAGGTCTTCTTTCTCGCGAAAAACTTGAAGACTATCTCGCGAAGAAACCCGCCGAATACACCCTGCGCGAACTTTAATACTGGAGTGCTTGGCGCGTAGTGCTGGTCTGTACTAGAAAGTCAGCAATGGGGTTGTTCCCTATGCATGCGTGCCAAATAATTAATCCGACCCCTGTCGCGAACGACGCAACAAACACCAACGCAACCAGTGAGTTAATGTTTTGGTGCACGATAGAAACTTCTCTGCTTTCACTATTAAACATGATTTATATATGAGCGCGTTTATGTGCTGCGCGGATAGCTGATTTGATGTGACTGACACCAAGACCGTAGTGTTCGATAAGCTCTTTGGGCTCCCCTGACTGACCAAATTGGTCTCGCACCCCAACAAACTGCATGGGTACTGGCCACTCCTCTGCGAGGACTTCGGCTACAGCGCTCCCCAAACCGCCCGCAACTTGGTGCTCTTCAACCACCACGACCGCACCAGCACTCTTGGCCGCCTCTACCACGGCTTTTCTATCGAGCGGCTTTATGGTGTGTACATTAATAACTGAGGTGGGCACTTCCTCCTCCAACTCGTGCGCTGCACGCAACGCATTGTAGAGCAAAGGTCCCGTTGCAAATACCACAACACGAGGCTTCTCAGACAACCACATAACCTGCATTCTCCCGAGTTCAAAGGGAGTTTGAGCAGTAGTTATGAGAGGCGTTTTCTCACGAGAAAAACGCAGATACACGGGCCCCGGGTGCGCCGCGGCAGCAAGCGTCGCCTTTTGAGCTTCTTCAGCATCACAGGGAGAAATAACGGTCATGTTAGGCTGTACCCGCATGAGCGCTATGTCTTCGAGTGCTTGGTGTGTTGCACCATCAGGGCCCACCGACACGCCCGCATGCATGCCGCCAATTTTTACCGGCATCCTATTGAGCGAAATGGTGGTGCGGATCTGTTCATTATTGCGACCCGGTGAAAAGGTCGCGTATGAGGTGATGAATGGGATTTTACCGCAGGCAGCCAACCCTGAGGCAATCGTAGCTAAGTTTTGCTCAGCAACCCCCACCTCAACAAAACGCTCTGGATATTTCTCTTTAAACTCCAGCACACGAGTGGATTCACTTAAGTCCGCACACACCACCACTACCTCAGGGCGCTTCTGTGCAAGCTCCATGAGCGCCACACCAAAACCATCCCGCGTTGGCTTTTG
>CAYWFM010000006.1:0-33165 GCA_964457915.1 uncultured Candidatus Saccharibacteria bacterium
TTTCCGCATCCTTATCAAACCAGAGACAAATGGTGTTTTTAGGTATCATGCTTGCCATTTTACAACGCTTTTGGGCAAGATTCCAACTGTGTTAAAGGAAAACGAGTGTTAAAAAAAGGAAATGCTATACTGTGAGCATATGAAAAACTTTACCGTGATATACATGGCACCGGCGTCGACTATAGCAGAGTGGATGCAGAAGCCCGAAGAAGAACGCAAGAGTGTCGAAGAAAAGATGAAAGCAGATTGGGACGCGTGGATACTCGCCCATAAGGATACGGTCCTCAACACTATCGCGCTCGGTAAGACAAAGCGCGTGAGCTCTTCTGGTGTTGAGGATATTAAAAACGATATGATGATCTCCTCCTACGCCCAAGGCGAGTCGCTCGAGGCGGTCGCGGACATCTTCAAAGGCCACCCACACCTCAGCATCCCTGGCGCCACCATCGAAGTGATGGAGACCCGCCCCATGTAGGGCACACGATCTTTCATTCAGATCTCATTTGCACTCGTTCCAGTGCTGGGATATACTATGTGCATAAACGGCCTCGGCCTGCTCCCCGCCCCAAAAGGGCGGGGAGAAAACATTTACAGAGTGAGGTTTGGGAAACACACAGCAACAACTTCTCTTGTGAGTGCTCTAAAGGCACCTTGCTCCATGGTGGCAATTTTTACAACCAAACGCTTGCGATCAACGAAACGAATTTGAGAGAGCACAGCAACCGCTTCGCGCCCCGAGACAGCACCTACAGAAAAATAGTATTTGCCTTTCTTTGGTCGGGCAGTGAGAGGTACAACCAAACACGTATCAAGATTGAATTTAGACAGGACAATAACAGGGCGTGTAAACTGCTCGCTACTGCCATCCTGCTCAAAGCCGATATTTGTACCAAGAGCACACCACCAGACCTCGCGCTCTTGAAACAGGGCTCTTCCTTCAGTTTCGTTAATCTGCACCTTTTTCGTATGCCACCTCCAAAAATCCTTTTTCATGTGCGGTAGCTTACACCTCTTCTAGAGTTTCTGGTACTGCGTTTCAGATATACACTATACCCATGTATTTCACCTATATTTTAGAGTGTGCTGACACGTCACTCTATGTTGGTTGCACCAACAATTTGGAGCGCCGCTTGGTGCAACATAACGAGTCCAAACAGGGCGCTCACTACACCAAAATCCGCCGACCAGTCGTGCTGAAGTATACCGAGACATTCCCCACTCTTGGCGAGGCCCGTGCGCGCGAGGCCGAACTGAAACGTTTGTCCCGAGCAAAGAAGTTGGCGTTACTCCAAACTAAATAAATTGTTCCCATAGTATAATATATGGGAACATCTATCTTTTTTCTACTTCTCCAAATCTAAGACTTCGTCGATGCGGATTTTGGCAACAAAGTCGGGCACGTGGCTCACGAGGATCATAGCGCCTTGGTAAGTGTTGAGTGCTTCGGCGATAACGGGGAGGTGACGAAAGTTAATATGGTTGGTTGGCTCGTCGAGTATAAGGAGTCCAGGCCTAAGCAATACGAGCCGCGCAAAGGCGACCAACCCTTTTTGTCCCTCAGAGAGATGCCCAATTTTAGTCGTGAAGAGTTCTCCTGTAATGAGGAAGCTCGCTGCAACTGAGCGCAGTGTCTGCTCTTGGGGCCTATCCATCGCCGAGGCGAGCTCATCGTACACAGTCTTGTCAAAGTCGAGGTTGGAGAAATCTTGGCGATAGTAGCCAACCACCACATCCTTCGCAATAGTGGCTCCCTTCGCCTCACCGACAGCGAGCTTTTGCAGGAGCGTCGACTTCCCTATCCCATTGGGACCCTGCAAGAGCAGGTGCATATTTTTGCGCAAAGAAATTTTGGTTGTGCGCTCAACTGCCTTGTGATTCTTTATCGTCGTGTAGCTAGTGAGCCCAAGCACCTCTCCCACGAGCCCCTCTTGTGCAGGGATAGTAAAAGCGCGAATGGTTTTGTCTTCTTTGCGCACCTCAACCTTCTCCTCTTCAAGCTCTTCAGCTTTTTCGCGCATACGCTTGGCGACCATGCGCATCTGACCTCCCTTGTTGGCAAAAAAGTTTGCCTTGTCTTTGTTCGCTTGGATCTCTTTGGCGAGAAGCGCATTCTTGCGATTTTCTTTTTCAATACGCGCTTCGATGTCCTTCATCACGTCAAAGTAGTCGCCAACATACTGCTCTATCACCTGGGTGCGCGCGTCGAGATAGAGGACGCCATGCGTAAATGCGTTAAGGAAGTCCGCATCGTGCGAAATAACAATGCAGGTCTTTTTGTACTCCACCAAAAATTTGGTGAGGTGCGCGATACCCGCTTTGTCGAGGTTGTTGGTCGGTTCATCAAGAAGCAGCAGGTCTGGGTCTTGGATGAGTGCGAACGCGAGCAACAAACGTGCCTGCTGCCCACCCGAGAAGGTGCCTATCTTTTTGTCGTGGTCGGCATGGAGGTTTACTACCTCAAGCACTTTGTCTATGCGTGGGTCGATGTCGTAGACCTTTTTTTGAAATGCTTTTTGAAAGAAGTCGCGCACCGAGAGCTCCATCTCGTCGCGCGGTATCACCTGGCGCGCAATAGCGACGGTCAGCCCGTGTGCTTTGTTGATTATTCCAGAGTCTGGCTCGCGCTCGCCAGTAATGAGTGAAAAGAGCGTGCTTTTACCCGCACCGTTTTGGCCCATGATGGTGAGCTTGGCGCCACGGCGCACCACAATATCGCCCTCTTTAAGGATAGGGCGTTTGATACCGTATGAAAACGATACTTTTTCAAACCGAAGGATAGTTTCTTGTTTTGCCATAGCATAGTCCGGCGCAGCGATGCTGCTTGACTAGTCCTGCCAACTATATTGTTTTATTGGCTAAAACACAACCCATTTGATACGACACGCATCACTTCATCGCAAAAAAACTATAGTACACCGCAACAAAGTTGAGTATCCCGTGGGAGAGTGCGATAAGCCACAGATTGGGATATTTGTAGTACATGAGCGCAAACGCAACCCCCGCCACAAACGCGAGCGGGAGATTAATGAGCCCATCGGCATACATCGCATGTAAAAACGTAAACAGTACTGCGTTCACTAAAATGACCATGAGTATTGATTTAAAGAGTTGGCGCAGCCGATGCATGAGGTAGGAGCGAAAGAGAAACTCCTGGGCGAAACTCACCGGAAGAAATAGCAAAAAGAGCTGCGCAGTTTGGGGCCAGACGATGTGTTGTTGTTCAAGAAAACGCGCATACAGCAAGAGACCCACCACTCCCACGAGCGTGAAGAGTGCGTAGGGAAGAAAATATTTTTTTATAGTATCAGCGCGCATGCCGAGCGTCTTCATCGAGAAGTGGCTGCGCAATACGATGAGCCCGACAAACGATGTATACGCGGCCAAGATCCAGAGCCGATCATGAATATCAATAGCGCCAAAATAGAGGATCGCAATAGGGCTCACGCAGAGGAAAAAGATTTCCAACAGAATGAGCATCGTGCTCCGACGAATATGTTTTGGTGGCCGAAGGCGCAGGTGCATACCGCCTTAGTATACCCCTGGTGCATAACCTCCGCTCGCGTGTGTGGCAGGAGTATACTACAGGCATGAAGCGAGACATATACAACTATGTAGAAGTGCTTTCTTGTGCGGGAATCGCCTTAGCGGTGTACTTGCTCTGGGAACAAATTACCCAACTCCCCTCGGTGTGTAGTATTAATGCAACCATTAATTGCGACGCTATTATTTCAGGCCCCGTCTCAACCACGCTCGGCCTCCCAACACCTCTCTATGGTCTCTTTGGATACATTGTCATTTTTCTCGCGGCATACTTTCGCCAGAAAGGTCTCTTGCTGGCCGTGGCGGCGGGTGGCCTCGCCTTTTGCTTGTGGATAGCCTACCAAGAAATCTTTCTCCTACATGTCATATGCCCCGTCTGCATCCTCTGCCAGATCATTATGCTCGCCGTGTTTACACTAGCACTCCTGCGGCACAAGACGGTACAATAGATGGGCATGCATTCGCCGATGAAACCAAGTCTGTTGGTGCTTTTTGTTTTGTTACTTGGCGCAGGCTCGGTAATCCTTTCGAACACAGAAGAGTGGCGCTCCATTACGCGCGGCGTGCTTGGGGCTGGCGCTGCGCTTACTGACGCCTTTGGCAACACGCCCGTGACACTGAGTAAAATTTGGCACGACTACACCCCCTCACCAACGGAGCCTCAAAAAAAATTGCACGTTCTCATTGTTCCTGGGCATGAACCCGCAAATGGTGGCACCGCGTTTAAGGGTGTGTACGAGCGCGACCTCGTGGCAGAGCTTGGTTTAGATCTGCAAGCATATCTAGCCCAGGACCAACAGATTGAGACCCGCCTTACCCGCACACCAGACGCATGGGAAGATTCATTCGCACAGTACTTTGACCAACATTGGCAAGACATTAGTGCCTGGCGCGATCAGGCAAAAAAAATAACAGAGGATCTTACCGCAGTGGTAGGAAGCCGCCCTCCCAAGATCTACCACGCGAGTGCTGACCCAGAAGTTGCTACTCGACTCTATGGCATCACCAAATGGGCCAATGAAAATAACATAGATGTAATGCTTCACCTGCACCTGAATGACTACCCTCGTCGCAAGAGTACTGCAGGAATCTACAGCGGCTTTGTGCTCTACATCCCCTCTGAAGAGTACGCGAACAACCCAACCACTAAAGCGATAGCGAACAGTTTGTTTGCACGACTCGCACAATATAATCCAGTAACTGATCACGAAGACGAGTCTTTGGGTATCATCGATGACTCAGAACTGATAGCGACAGGTGCAAACAACACCGCCGACGCTGCGAGTATTCTCCTTGAGTATGGCTACATTTATGAGCCGCAGTTCCAAGACCCTGCGCTGCGCTCGCTCGTCCTGCGCGACCTTGCCTATCAAACCCATGTCGGCCTACAAGACTTTTTCTCTCAAAACTCAGACATCACTCCCTCAAACGGCTATAACCCCAGCGAGGTATACCGTTGGGATACGCCGGTCAAAGACGCAACCAGTGACCCAAAAGATATTTATGCGATGCAAACCGCACTCATGATGGCAGGAGTTTATCCACCACAGGGAAAGAGTTTTAACGACTGCCCTCACACCGGAATTTTTGGTCCTTGTACTAAAATGGCACTGCGCGCACTTCAGCAGCAACACAGCATAGTGGGTGAAGGCCCAAGCGGAGGCCAAACATTCGCCCTTTTGCAAAAAATATACTACAAGCTTGGTTACTCGCTCAGCAATCGATAGAGAGCAAGTTCAAGCGGTATCTGCGGCACTGGGGCGCGTGTTGTCTCTATAAGTGCCGAGACAAACTCAGCAAGCACGGTCGAGTTAATCACCGCCCCCTCCTTACCTGCGAGCGTAGTTAAGACCACCAGATCGGTGTCGCTAAATTGTTGTGCGAGCATATCTGAAAGCGATGGCGCGAAACGCAGCAAAAGCACCCCGCGCACCTTTGCAAGCACGAGGAGTATAAACACGCGCGGTTCAACGCCAGCCTGTAGGGCTTCATGAAAACAGGCGAGCGCCGCTGCCACATCTTTGTGTGCGACCGCTTCAAGAAAATGGTTCACCGTGTGTGCTCGAGGCGCACCAACAACAGCGGCGACCTCCTCTTCATTCAGCGTACTATCGTTTGAGATGGTGAGTACTTTTTGCAAAATACCGAGCGTATCACGAAACGAGCCCTCACCCATCAGCGCTATGAGCTCTGCTCCTGCGGGGGTCAGCACGGTGCCCTCGCGCTTCGCCACATCAATCACGAGCGACTTGAGCACCTCGTGGGAAGGTTTTTTGAAGGTAAACGTTTGGCAACGCGACTGAATAGTTTCAGGCACACGATCAAGCTCGGTTGTAGCGAGAACAAAAATAACATGCTCTGGCGGCTCCTCGAGCGTCTTCAGAAGCGCCTGCCAGGCCTGCGGGGTGAGTGCATGGGCTTCATCGATAATATAAAACTTATACGTTGACTCAAATGGGAGCGTCGCAACACCGTCACGCAACTCACGGATCTCGTCGATACCACGATTGCTCGCGGCATCCATCTCATACAGATCGCTCTCGCTGGTACCGAGCGCTCGGGCAAGAATACGAGCGGTCGAAGTCTTGCCCGTTCCCCGCCCACCTGCAAACAGGTAGGCGTGGGCAATCTTATCCTGCTCTACTGCTGCGCGCAGTACGCTCACGATGTGCTCTTGGCCGCGCACCTCGTCAAAGACATTGGGGCGATACTTGCGGTACAGCGAAAGACCTTGCCGCTCTGGAGAGTCACTTTTCACTTTCACCATATAGGATGAAGTATACTGCGCGAGCGAACGACTAGGAAGTCTTTTTCTTGGCGGGTGCTTTCTTGGCGACCTTTTTTACTGTCTTTTTTACCGGTGCGCCCATGCTTGCCTTGTGTGCTGCCTGCATATGCGTCCAGGTGTTCTTTAAGTCGCGGCCCATCTCTGCCACTTCAGCTGCCGTAACCCCCGCAACACTCGCGTACTTTTGAATAACCTTCTCGACAATAGCGTAGTACTTCTCCTTATCAATATCTTTCACACGCTCCACAGCACTCAGCACATCAGCGCGTGCCTTGATCATAAAACTCTTTACCTGCTTGCGATGTTTTGCTGCATCTACTGACCCATAAAACCAGTAGGCGCCCGCTGCAGCCGCGGCGGCCGCAGCTGC
Organism: uncultured Candidatus Saccharibacteria bacterium; assembly: GCA_964457915.1. Classification (GTDB taxonomy): domain Bacteria; phylum Patescibacteriota; class Minisyncoccia; order Phycocordibacterales; family SBAW01; genus GWA1-54-10. The sequence goes on from CAYWFM010000006.1 coordinate 6,699, forward strand.
TGCTGCAACACCAATCCCGGCATTTCTTGCTGTATCATTTTTCATGCCTTTATTGTACCAGATCGTCCTGTGTTGCGTCGACTTTTGGAGGTCTCTTCTTGGAGCGAGCAGAGCCCGCGGTGAGCCTCCTCACCATAAATTCAAAAAAGGTTAGGCCAAGTGAGCGAACCCTGTCGCCCCCCGCGCGCACCTGCATGCGAAAATCATTAAAATCTTTTTCAATATTTTCGCTCGCTGTGCTTAGCCGACGCGCAATGCTGCGCACCTCGCGCACAATGCCTATGACATACCACAAGATGATTGCCCAAAACACTGCAAGCACCACAACTACAACCGAGGTGATAATAAAAAAGATATTTGCGTGGAGAATGTCGTTCATATGTGTTTAGTATACGGCCTTGCAAGAAAATCTTTGATAAGATTCTCTACCTCCTGTGCATTAGTTGCCTCCATTAACTGCATGCGCAATTCTTTAGCGCCAGAGAAACCCTCAACATAGGCTTTGAAGTGCTTCTTCATAATGGCGAACGACTTAATATCACCAAGCAGCTCTTCAAATAGCTTGGTGTGCTCAACTGCCACGTGAAGTTTTGCTGCTTCAAGAGGAAAAGCCTCCGCAAAAGTCCTCGGGTCTCCTTCGCTCATCTCTTTTTTTGCTTCGCCAGTCGATGAGCTCGGCCAGACTATTTGCTGCAACTTTTCCTCTCCCGCAGCAGCAAACAACCACGGCTTGCCGAAGATGGCGCGACCGAGCATAACACCGTCGGCGCCGCTCTCAAGAGCCTTTTTGTGTGCATCAGCCATGTCGATCGCGTCTCCATTACCAATGATAGGCGTGGTAAGTCCAAGCGCGTCGCGAATTTCAACCGCGCGCTTCACGCGCTCCCAATGCGCAGCAACCTTCGACATCTCTTTGCGTGTGCGTGCGTGGAGCGTAAGAGCTGCTGGCTCTGCTGATAAAATCTTTGCCAACCAGCCACCATCCGGTCGGCCAGGCTCCTCCAAAATATCTTTGTTGTAGCCGAGGCGCGTCTTCACTGACACGGGGATAGGCTCCGTGCCTACTTTTTCTGCATACCGCAGAGCGCCGCGCTTTGCAGCAGCAACAAGCTCTACCGCACGCTCGGGATTCAAAATGAGTTTCGCGCCCGCGCCCTGTGCCTCCACGCTACGGTCAGGGCAGCCCATGTTAATGTCGACACCATCAAACCCAAGCTCGGCCGCGAGATATGCCGCGTGCTCCATAGCCTCTGGGTCGCTGGTGAAAAATTGTGCAACTATGGGGCGCTCCTCTTCGCTATACACCAGGTCGCGCATGAGCTTCGCCTTCCCTTCGGGAGTTGCACGCAAGAGACCATCAGCCGAGACAAACTCGGTCCACATCACCTGTGGTCCGTGGGGTTTTGAGTACTTTGCAATCACACGTCGAAACGCCGCGTCGGTAACGTTCGCAAGTGGTGCAAGCACAAAAAACGGCCGCTCGAGATCATCCCAAAAACTCTTCATATCACTACCCTACTGTGTTTTTAATTTGTAGTACAGCTTGTCGTTATACAAAAAAAGCGCCTCGGATTATGAGTCCGAGGCGAAGCAGGTTGTTGTGGGACTGCTCAGGCCCAAAGAAAGTCTAGTATTCGCCGCGATCCGGCGGCTCACCGTTCGCCCTCTCCTCATCGATGATGGTCTGGAAGATATCCTCCTCATCGTAATCCGGATCAGGGTCCACAATCCGAGCTTCCACAGGGCTAGCCCTGTAGGAATAGTTGCTCGGCTTACAGACCGGCTTGCCTTCGATAAGTACGATTTCGGCAAGATAGCCGCCACGCCCTTTTGTTTCGGTGACGAGGCCAATAATCCGCTCGCCGGTGCGCCGAAGCTCTGAGCATTCGAACTGATAGATGACTCCACCTTGCTCGAACCCGACAGAGAATCTGCCACCTCGTACATTCGTCAAGTCATTTGCCCAGTACGTTAGCACGTCACCCTCTCGGGCAGCGCGCTGTTCGTCCAGTGGCATGATGCCGATGTAGCAAACCTGCTTCGGCGGTGTATAGACATTCCTTGGGTCGGGGCCGATTGACTGAACAATAATCATTCCCCAATTCAGATAGAATTCACTCACACGTACTCGCCAATTTTCACCCTCAAGGGAATTAAGCGCAAAACGTGTATACACAGTCCACCCATCCAAACTACTTACGTATTTACCCATCTGTGTTGAGTAGTTGAACGGGAGAAAGAGCTCGTCACCTGTGCGCACTGTAAGTGGCTTGTCGTGGCGATCGAGTAGGCAGTCTGCGTTCGCAAACACGAGGCGTTTCTGCGGCGCCATAGTGGTCGGCTTGACCCACCAACGCTCCCCATCACGGGGTCGCTGGTAGCGATTGAAATTCACCACCATGTCGATGAAGTCGCCCTCGCGACCCTTGTTTGACAGTTGGTAGTGTGCTTTCCACTGCACAGCACCCCGATACTCTGACTCCAAGATTTCAACCAGGACATACTCAGGCATCGTAGCAGGCAGCGGGCGCGGTTGCGGCTTTTCGTGGTTCACGGAACTCTCCTTCGTTTTCAGGAAAATGGGTTGCAGTGCGCACCCATCCCTTTCGACGAAGTCGAGTCAAAAATCAAAGATCGGTGCGTTCACAAGGCCTTACGACCTTAATAATCGACTACACATGGGTCACCTCCTCTGTTGGGTTGACGTGGAAAAACTGTAACACAATGTCTAGATATAGTCAATATTTATGGAGTGGCGGTTTTTAATTTGTAGTACAGCTTATTGCCAAAACGCAGGTCCAGATACTCTAGGTCGGCTAGTCCGTGTGTTTTGAAAACATCTGCTGAGAGTGCAAGTGAAAACCGGTTGAGCACATCGCCGCCCTTGTCTGTTGAGGCAAATAAGATTGAAAAGCCGTTTGTGAAAGTTGCGTGCACATCCCCCACCTCATCTATATAAATAGTATCGAGCGCCAAACTCTGATTTTTCGCGATCGTCACCAAAAGTACCGAGAGTGAGCGAAATGTTTCAGCGGGTAAAAACTGGCGCGGCAGCATATCGCCCATCCCTCCAAAATAGCGCTGATAAACATCCCCAGAATAGACGACCGCGGGCGCGTAGATGACCCCGTCTTTGTCGATGAGATAACATGCACCAGTGGACGAAGCGACGGTTGCGCCGCACCACAGCGCTGCGGGTGAGCGCTCACTCACTGAAATAGCGAGCGAGGTGAAGGTTGCCGCCTTTACTTTAACGGTCGCGAGTGTTGGATACCGCTCTGCCAGATCGTGCTCAATAGTGCGACGCGGATACAGGAACACATTACTCTTTGCAAAAAAGTGGAGATATCCGCCAACCATGTGCTCCTGTGCGGTGCGCTCAATAGTTTCTTGCGAGACGGTCTTCTCGCCTTCAACGGTTATGGTCTTGATACGTAAAAATGGAAGCCATGAGAGTCCGCACAAAATTGCCGCAAAAATAATGAGCGCTCCAATACCGAGCGCAACAAACACTACGCGGCGCCTCCGGCGACGCACCCGTAACTTCGACTCTACTCTAACCACCCGTGCCATTGCCCCCAATTTTACCCCAATTCTACACCTATTCCAATTTTATAAATCTGTGGTATTATACGAAGTTAGTTCCCCCAAACAGAGGTGTTCCCATGACCCAACACACTGCAACCGTTTTCGTTGCGTTCCAAGACGTTGCTGAAACGAGCGTCGTCCCGCTTGAGAAGTTCGAGACAATTTTGCCAGCCGTGGCCGAAGCTTTGACGCTATTCGTTGGCACCATTGATCCGGCAACGATTGATATTTTGCCCGGTGAATGGGTGGTGGACAACAGGCTGATCGTGGAGGGGCCGACTTGTCATGTCCGAATTGTTTCCACAATGTTTGAGGAGCTCAGCTTCGAAAAATTGTGGGAGCTTTCTTACGAAGGCGTTCTGAGTAACAGGTTGGGAGATATTGAGACGTTGGTGCGAGACATTGTCGGACCGAAGATGTCTGTGCAAGTATCTCAAGCATCCAGTCCTCCCATGGGAAAGATTGTATGATTATACCGCCCACGACGTAAACCCCAACAGGGAGCCGCCCACGGGCGGTTTCTCTTTTTATATCCTCTACCCAAAAACTTTTTTGATGCAGGTGATGGTTTTTTTGATCAACTCCTCTTCGTGCTCTTTTTGTTTAAACGAATGATCGGCTCCTTCAATAACTAAAACATCAGCACCACCGCGTACTGCGTTTTTTAATGTATATGAATTTGAAACAGGGATAACCGTATCAGCGCTCCCGTGGATAAAGTATATTGCGCCTGTATATGACTCGAGTTGAGAGTGGTCAACCGTCAGGTCACTCAGGTGCTCGAGGTCTTTAAAATGGATGTGACCGAAATTACTGTCCACATCAACGTAGTGTATAAACGGTGCCCACAAAACTTTGCAAGCAATGGCGGAGTTTGTATTAGCAAATAACATGCCACCACCGAAACTTTTTCCTACCCCTGCAATATGTTTGTAATTTTTCTCTTGCAGTGAGCGTACCGCGCCATCAATCTGAGCGCTTAATTCTTTTGGTGAGGTTTGTTTAAGGGACTCTTCCCCCTCCCAGAGTGAGACGCGCGCAATAGCAAAACTGCTTTTTAGCACAGCGTCAACTAAGGGCTGAAAACGCTCAGAGTGCGCACCGCCACTAATACCCGGCAAAAAGAGAATTATTGTATTGGTATGTAACTCGGGAGTTTCCAGGAGCACCTTTGCATTTCCTACTGTATACTCCTCGCGCATACTACTTCGTTATCTTCTCCTTTTCTCCCATGTACGGGCGGAGGACTTCAGGGATGGTGATTGAGCCATCTTCGTTTTGGTAGTTCTCGATGATTGCGATGAGCACGCGGCCAATGGCGATAGCGGTTGCATCGTTCATATGGACCGGCTCGGTAGAGCCATCAGCGCGCTTGAGCTTCGTGTTGAGTCGTCGCGACTGGAAGCCACCCATATAGTCTGAGGTGTGTGTTTCGCGGTATGTGTTTTGACCCGGCATCCATGACTCGACATCAAACTGGCGATGATCAGGAAAACCCATGTCTCCCGTGCAGATGAGCACCAGCTGGTGTGGAATGCCGAGGCGGCGCATAAAGTACTGCTGCAGCGCGACAAAAAATTCTTGCTCTGCCATACCGTCTTCAGGACGCACAAATGACTCCATCTCTGCTTTATCAAATTGGTGTTGGCGCAAAATACCACGCGTGTCTTTACCAGCAGCCCCCGCCTCACGACGAAACGCGGGCGTACATGCTATATAGCGCAGTGGCAGCGACTCCTCCGGGAGAGTCTCGTCCATATGTAGGGGCCCAAGTGTGTGTTCTGCCGAACCAACAAGCACCAAATCATCTTTTTCAAAGTAGTAGCGCTCCTCGATAGGATCGAGGCGGGCCATACGGTTCATTACCTGTGCGCGCATCATAATGGGTGGCACCACCGGTACGAACGGTTTAGGGTCAACCGAGAGGCTAAACTCTTTGATTACCTCTTTGAGTTTTTCTTCTGAAATAAGAGTTGCAAACACAAACTGTTGGAGTGCAAACTGCATCATCGCCAAATCTCCCTTTATATACGTAAAGCGTGCACCAGAGACTTCGGCAGCTTTTTCGGTATCAATGATGCCAAGATCTTTTCCTAAATCCCAGTGTGCTTTTGGCGTAAAGGTGCGCGGCGCGCCTGTCTTGTGGTCGATCGAGGGATCACCCCACTGTGACACCACTTTGTTACCTGACTCATCAGGGCCAATGGGAGTATCGGCCGAAGGAATGTTTGGTACTTTTATTAAAATAGAGACGAGCTCTTTTTCTACCGTTTGGTATTTTTCTTCAAGCTCCTTTGCTTGATCTTTCAGTATCCGGCCCGCATCAGCATCGCGATTTGCTTGGGCTTCGTTTCGCTTACGGTTAAGGTCGCTTACTTCACCGGCAAGCTTTTTACGTTCATCAGCAAGTACCAAAAGTCGGTCAAGATCGACTCCTTCACGATTTTTATTTTTAAGCGCTGCGCGAACAATGTCCGGGTTTTCCCGTATAAAAGTAATATCGAGCATGCTTAGAGCATACAACACTTCCTAAAAACTGAGAAGGTTATGCCCCTCATTTTTCTTTTTTTAAAAACTCGGTAAGATAGCGGCAACCCTATGGAGTACCCGCCCCGCGAACTCCGGAAAAACGCTTTCCCGCCCCTTCTGCGGGAGATTCCTGATCGGCCCTCAAAACTCTACATTCGCGGCACGCTCCCGCCGCCCGACTATACCTTTATATGTATCGTGGGCTCTCGGCGCACCACCCAGTATGGCGAACGTATCCTCCACAAGTTAGTTAGTGGGCTCGCGGGGTATCCTGTAGCCATAGTTTCGGGCCTGGCATGGGGCACCGACGCGAACGCGCACAAAGCTGCGCTCGATATAGGGCTACCCACCGTAGCGGTGCTGCCCTCGGGTCTCAATGATGACGTGCTCTACCCGAGCATGAACCGCTCGCTCGCCAAACGCATTTTAAAAAGTGGTGGCGCGCTCATCTCAGAAAATCCAAACGACTTTAAGGCGATGATTCATAGCTTTCCTGAACGAAACCGCATCGCAGCTGGCATGTCAAAGGCCACCCTAATAGTAGAGGCGGGCGACAAAAGCGGCACACTCATCACCGCCCGCCTCGCGCTCGACTATAATCGCGAAGTATTAGTAGTGCCCCACGAGCTGGGGCGCGAGAATGGCGTGGGCTGCAACACACTCATACACCAAGGCGCCACCTTAGTGCGCGATGCAAATGATATTCTTGAAGCGCTTGGCTTTTCTCCGACAAACTCGGGACAGGCACCTCTTTCATTCCCCAGCGACCTCACTCCCGAAGAGTTGGCGATTTTTGAAATACTCACCGAACCCCGTGAGCGCGATGACATAATCGAGGAAACAGGCCTCTCGGCTCAAGCCGCCAGCATTGCCCTTTCATCACTCCTCATCCGCGGACTCATCACGGAGCGCCTCGGCAAGGTTGAACGTATATACTAGTACTCATGCCAACCATATTTGTAGCGTTTGGAGTGACGGGAGATTTGATGCGGCAAAAGATTTTGCCCGAACTTTTTATTTTGCACACGAAAGGAAAGTTGCCTGAACAGTTTCAGATTATAGGAGTTTCAAGAAAAGCGTGGAGTGATGCTGATTTAAAAACATACGTGCGAGAAATCCTCGCTGACAAAAACACGGGCGAGGCTATTGATGACTATCTTGCGCGCTTCACGTTTGTACAAGGCGATGTCGAAGACACCACCGACAATGTGTTTGAGAAACTAGTTCCTCTCGTTGATGAACACTCTGCTGTTTTGTATATCGCCCTCTCCCCACAGCTCTACAAACAGGCGTTTACTAATCTGATAGCTTCTACCCTCCCCCACGAAGACATTCGTCTTTGTATCGAGAAGCCTTTTGGCACCAACGGCGAGATGGCTCATGAACTCAATGAAATCTTGTACCGCGGACTTACTGAAGAGCAGCTCTATCGCGTCGACCACTACTTGGGCAAAGACTCTCTCGTGAATGCGACCCCCATTGAAGTGAATGGTTTAGAAAAAATTACCATCTCCTTTGTACAGAAAGAGGGTGTCGAGAAGCGTGCTCTATTCTATGAGGCGACGGGCGCGCTGCTCGACGTTGGCCAAAATCATATGATGGAGATGTTTGCGCTCACCCTTGGTCCCACCGAGCGCGCCCAGGTCGTTGGTGATCTTTCTTTACTTTCTCCCGAGCAGGTAGCAACTCAGACTATTCGCTCACAGTGGAGTGGCTACCGGGGCATCCCTGGCGTCGCGCCCAACTCTACAGTTGAAACGTATTTCAAAATCGAGACCTCGTGGCGCGGCATCCCCACAACCTTTGAAGGAGGTAAATATATGCAAGAAGAAAAGAAGGAAATTACTTTTCACTACGACGACCACGTGAGCGTAATCACGATTGAAAATAACAAAGACGAGCGCGAGCATGAGCGCCTGATACTCGCCTGCCTGCACGGTCAGCACGAGCACTTTATTAGCAGCGATGAGATAGCCGCGCAGTGGCGTTTTGTAGACCCTATCAAGCGCGCCTGGAAGAGTGGTGTGCCGCCACTTTCTACCTACTAACCACACGTTGTTCGCGCCGAGCGCTTGCATGGTTCGCAATTGCATTGTATTAGTAGAAGCACTGTGAAGCTCGTCATAGTAGAGTCGCCCGCAAAGGCGAAGACGATAGAAAAGTATCTCTCCGACATTGATCCGTCAGGAAAATTTATCGTGCGCGCCTCCGTGGGCCACGTACGTGATTTGCCGAAGAGCAACAAAAAAGCGATCGATATTCCTGCGGGTTTTGTCCCTCACTATGAGGTAGTACCCAATAAAGTACAGGTCATCCAAGATTTGCGCGCACTTGCAAACAAAGCAGATGAGATCATGCTCGCGACCGACCCCGACCGCGAGGGTGAGGCCATTGCCTGGCATATTCAAGAAGAGCTCGGCTTGCGTAAACCAGACCGAATCGTCTTTCATGAAATCACCAAGGACGCGATAGCCGAAGCACTCAAACATCCACGCCGTATCGATGACAACTTGCGTCTCGCCCAAGAAGCGCGCCGTGTACTCGACCGTCTAGTGGGCTATGACCTCTCCGGTTTGGTCTGGAAGAAGGTACGCTACGGGCTCTCAGCAGGCCGTGTGCAATCACCAGCACTGCGCATCCTCATGGAGCGCGAGCGCGAGATCCGCGCCTTCATACCTGAGACCTACTGGGTTATCACCGCTACCACCAAGACGCCCAAAAAAGCAGCACTTGTACTTACCTGTGCTGAGGAGCCACGCGATAAAAAAGTAGTTGATCACATTATTGCATCAGTTGAGAAGGGCGGTCTTGCTGTCGCGGATGTGAGTGAGACCGAAGCAAAACGCACCACCCGCGCACCATTCACCACCTCAACTCTCCAGCAGGCAGCCTCCTCGCGTCTGGGCTTCTCACCCGCCAACACGATGCGTATCGCACAAAAACTCTATGAGTCGGGTCATATCACCTACATGCGCACCGACTCAACCAACCTTGCCGCCCCAGCCCGCGCAACAATCTTGGGTGTTGTTGAGAAAAAATTTGGTAAAGAGTACCTCGCACCACACACCTTTAAAGTAACCACTAAAAATGCACAGGAAGCTCACGAAGCTATCCGCCCTACTAACTTTGCTAAAGAGTCACTCGGTACCACCCCCGAGCAAAAGAAGCTCTATGAGCTCATTTGGCGCCGCACCGTCGCATCGCAAATGGCTGATGCGAAGATTTTGCGCACCAAAATTGTCGCTGAAACTACCGATACGAGTGTCCCGCAGTTTACCGCGACCGGCTCACAGGTTGTGTTTGATGGCTGGCTCAAGGCCGACCCTGCGGCACGCGGTGAGGATGTCGAACTCCCTGCCGTCTCCTCGGGTGACGTGCTAAAAGTTGAAGACGTGTCGTCACAAGAAAAACAAACAACTCCACCTCCGCGCTATACAGAAGCAGGTCTCATCAAAGAGCTCGAGAAGCGCGGCATCGGTCGCCCCTCAACCTATGCGAGCATCATGAAGACGCTCGGCGACCGCGGCTATGTAGTGAAAGAGGGTCGCTCACTCGTCCCCACCGACACAGGCGATGTAGTGTCGACTTTTCTTGAAGCGAACTTCCCTACCTACATCGGCGACACCTTCACCGCAGAAATGGAGGATGAACTCGATGACATAGCTCAAGGCAAGCGTGACTATGTAAAAACGCTGCGCGATTTCTATACACCGTTTCAAAAAGAGGTGAAGTTGCGTGACAAAGAGGCGGGCAAGTTGACCGACCTCGGACCCGCTCCCGAAGAGTTTCCCTGTCCGATATGTGGCAAGCCGATGGTGTACAAACTTTCGCGCCAAGGTAAGTTCATGAGCTGTTCGACCTTCCCCACCTGCACGGGTGCGCGCACCGAAGTGGGCGAGGTTATAACAAATGAAGAGCAAAAGCCGATTGGTACCCACCCTGAGAGCGGCGAATCTATTTATATTCTCAATGGTCGTTTCGGCCCCTTTGTACAACTTGGCGAAGGAAAGAAAGGTTCAAAGGTAAAACCACGCCGCGCCTCAATCCCCAAAGGGAAGGATCCAACGAGTGTCACACTCGACGAAGCAGTAACCTATCTTTCACTTCCTCGCGTACTGGGGGATCACCCAAAAACAGGGCTTCCTATTACCGCGTCCATCGGCCGCTTTGGGCCGTTTATTGTGCACGATACCGACTTCCGTTCACTCAAAACTGACGATGTGTACAAAATTGAGCTCCCCCGCGCACTTGAAATTTTAGCCGAGCCAAAGAAAAAGCGTGGCTTCGCAAAAAAGAAGGTTGGTTAGTATCCACAGGGTCCTCTCGCAATCACTTGACTTTTTGTAGTATTTAGGGTTTTATTATTCTGGCTGCAAATACTTAGAAGGGGGTTTTACCATGGCCGAAACAAACAACCCGGTACATGTCGAAGGAGGCGCAAGTGGATGCACATCAGGGGCATTTCGAGCACCGCTGATCTTTCCGGTACAAGTTCTCGTTCCGGAATGGTTTGGTTCTATTAGGTTTCCGGACGGTACTATCTTCTCTTTTGGAGAGATGGTACCTCGCACCGCCATTTTTCTGCGTCACGTTTGAATTTCAAGTGACCTTATAGGGCCCCACGCCATCCGGCGTCGGGGCTCGCGTTTTTTTATATACTTCTTTTTGTTGCATGAAGTAGTACACTACAAGTATGGAGGTTGCAGAGATACTTAAACTCATGCCCACACCCGAGCCTGGCGACGAGGCGTTCATACGCAAAGCCTATACATTCGCTGCCGAGGCGCACAAAGAGCACAAGCGTTTTTCAGGCGAACCGTATCTTGTGCATCTTGTCGAGACCGCTAAGGGCCTCGCCAAACTCGGCATGGGGGCTAAGACTATTGCTGCCGGGCTTTTGCATGACTCGATAGAAGATGCAGGCATCTCCGCTGAGACTATCGAAAAAGAATTTGGTAAAGATGTACGCTTCTTGGTCGAAGGGGTCACCAAGCTTGGCCACTTTAAATATCGTGGCGCCGAGCGACACCGCGAAAGTCTCCGCAAGCTCTTGGTCGCGACCGGCCAAGATGCGCGGGTACTCATCATCAAGCTCATGGATCGCTTGCACAACATGCGCACTATCGAGTTTGTCCCGCCAGAGAAGCGTCAGCGTATCGCGCTTGAAACACTCGAGATTTATGCCGCTATAGCACATCGCCTCGGTATGGGTGTCGTGCGTAAAGAGCTGGAAGATCTCGCCTTCCAGTATGCCTACCCCGAGGAATATGCTGAGGCAAAAAAAATGCTTGGTGAAGCCGCCAAAGAGTCGGCCGACCACCTTGAAGAAATGGTGCGCACCTTGGGTGTTGAGGTAACCAAAGAAGGCATTACTGAATTTGATATCGACCATCGCACTAAGGGTTTGTGGAGTTTTTGGCAAAAGGTAAAGCGTAAGGGTGGCGACGTGGGTAGCGTGTATGACATTGCAGCACTGCGCGTCATTGTGCCCGATGTGGCCGATTGCTACCGCGTGCTTGGTGTCGTCCACAAACTGTGGCAACCGCTGCCAAATAAAATTAAAGATTACATTGCCTTCCCAAAACCAAACGGCTACCAAGGACTCCATACGACCGTCTTTTCAGGTATGCGGAGTGCTCTAAACCAAAGTGGTATTGTTGAAATTCAAATCCGCACACGGGAGATGCACCATGAAGCACAGTATGGTATTGCGGCCCACGTGATGTACAAGGAGGGTGCCACCGGTGAGAGCCACCAGCAAGGCACGAGCAGCCGCCAGTCGAGTTTTGATTGGATAAAGAGCCTCATCCCCGGCTTTCGTAAAAATCTCTCTCAAAAAATTGAAGCACCCACTGAAGACGATGCCATGGCTCCCCATCGCTTACCCCACAACCTGAACGGAACACCCGACTGGCTCGCCGATCTAAAAGAAGAAGAGGATAATCCTGAGTTTGAAACGACACTCAAGACGGACATATTTTCACATCGTGTATTCGTCTTTACCCCAAACGGCGACGTCGTCGACCTCCCTATCAACTCCAGCCCCATAGACTTTGCGTATGCGATTCACTCAGACATTGGCGATCACGTCTTTGGCGCAAAGGTGAACGGTAAAATGGTACCCCTTGATACGACACTCAAAAATGGCGATATTGTTGAAATCCAAACTAAAAAATCTGCAACACCAAAAGCAAAGTGGCTCGACTTCACCAAGACGACCCTTGCCCGCCGCCACATTCGCACCGCACTCGAAAAACAGCAGAACTAGTCTGCCAAATGCGCGTGGTCATTCCAGATCCAAAGTCGCCACGGAAATTCGATCGGCCTCCCGATATAATCAGAAACACCATAGTCGAACACGGTAAGTCCGGTGTTTTGAACTTGCAGTCGCCGCATAAATTTTTGGCATTCATAACTACTCGGTGTTGGCCCAAAAACAATATGGGCTGCCAGTACACGCAAAAACATACCGTGCGTTACAACTAACACATGTTCTTCTTCCTGTTGGGCTAAAAACTCCAGAGCTGCTTGCGCTCGTTTTGTATGATCCTCAAACACCTCAGCATCAGCAAAACGAAATTCTGGGTTACCATAATTTTCTCCCAAGAGCGTGAATGCTTCTACGGCCTCAGGATCATTGTACGGAGCCGTTGCAAACGCAGATGGTCCTTGGGTTTCGACAAAGAGATCAGATGTGTGCACTGATAGATTACTCTGCGCAGCTAGTATTTCGGCTGTCTGCTGCGCACGCAGCATAGTGCTTGCGATAACTTTTTGAATAGGAAGGTGCGAGATTCGCTCTGCCATAAATGCAGCTTGAGCCTTACCTGCTTCAGTTAGGGGCGTGGTGTGGTCCGCGTGGCTGCGTGCCACGTTGGCTTCACTCTCGCCGTGTCGCACGAGGTATATTCGTTTCATATCGAAAAAGAACTTGGGTCAAACGTGTTTTCATCCTGCTCACGCTCGTCTTTTGTACGGTCGTCGAGATGTTCTTCGGGCAAAACAGGAAATTCCTCCGCAGCCTCTTCCTTAAGAGGCTGCTTCGTTTCCTTTACCTCCTGTATCTTCTTCGCCAATTGGGCAAAAAGCGTGCGCAAATCGTCTTCGCTCATAAAGTCGATGGAGAGTTTACCACCGTTTTCTTTTGCTTCAATTGCAACGCGCGTACCCAACAAACTCGAGAGCTCGCGCTCCATCTCGATAATTTCAGGCGCATACATATACTCCTTCTTGCGCACCCGGTCATAGGCTATGCGGCGCGCAATTGCCTCTGAGTCACGCACCGTGAGACGCTTGAGCATAATCTCGCGGAAGAGCGTATTTTGCTCCTCTGGGCGGTCGATAAGCATGAGGAGCGGTCTCGTGTGCCCCTCAGTGATTTTGCCGTCGCTGAGCGCCTGCTGCATCTCTTGTGGCATAGTGAGAAGACGGATAGTGTTGGACACATATTCACGACTCTTGCCTACCTTCTCGGCAATTTGGGTGTGCTTAAATCCAAACTCATTTACCAAGCGAGCAAAAGCGACTGCACGATCTACAGGATTGAGGTCTTCGCGCTGCAGGTTCTCGATAATAGCAACTTCAAGCTTCGTTTTGTCGTCGTCATAATCGTCGCGGATAATGACCGGCACCGAGATGACACCAGCAATCTTTGCCGCGCGCAGGCGACGCTCGCCGGCGATGAGCTCATACTTCGTACCAATACCACCATCGGGCTTTTCAAACTCATTGCGCGTGACGGTCAGCGGTTGGATGACGCCGTACTGGCGGATAGAGCGCGCGAGGTCATCGAGTTTACTTTGGTCAAACTCACGGCGCGGCTGATAGGGGTTGGGCTCGATTTTATCCACCTCGACCCAAAAAATAGCGTTGTTGTAAAACTGCGACATTGCGGCTATTCTATCATCACGCCTCGATATGACAAAAGAGGCCTCATCCAAGCCGGGATGGTGGAATGGCATACACGTGCGACTCAAAATCGCATGCCGCAAGGCTTGAGGGTTCAAGTCCCTCTCCCGGCACAGTAAAACACGACTTTATTTTTCTCCAGCCAGGGTGTAGTTTGCATACTATGACACAGCTGGGGAAGCCAAAAGTTATAGCTATTGTAGGACCCACCGCGTCGGGCAAAACGTCACTCAGTATTGCACTGACTAAGGAATTAAAGAAGCTCGGGTACAAGCCCGAGATTATTTCAGCTGACTCCCGCCAAGTCTACCGCGGCCTCGACATTGGCACCGGTAAGGTGGGCAAAAAAGAAATGGCGGGCATCCCCCACCATCTCCTTAGCGTCGTCTCTCCTAAAAAACAATTCACGGTCGATGATTTTACCAAACGCGCTCACAAAATAATTAAAGGTGTTAACTTACCAATAATTGTGGGTGGCACCGGTATGTATGTCGACTCACTTTTGGGGCGCATGGTGTTCCCCAATGTGCCACCCAATGAAAAACTGCGTGGTGAGCTTGAAAAGAAATCTCCCGAAGAACTATTTACAACACTCCAAAAAATTGACCCCGATCGTGCTGAAACAATTGATACAAAAAATAAGCGGCGTTTGGTACGTGCTATTGAAATTGCAAAAGCGGTGGGCGCATCGCCCAAGGGTGGCCCCCAACTCACAGCCCAAGGTCACTACGACGTGCTGTGGCTCGGTATCAAACTCCCCGAAGAAAAGCTGTGTGAGAACATCCATGTTCGCCTGCTCGCGCGCATACGCCAAGGCATGATAGCCGAAGCAAAAAAGTTGCATGAGCAAGGTGTTTCATACAAGCGTATGCGCGAGCTAGGGCTTGAATATCGCTTCCTTGCAAACCTACTTGATCCTCGGGCTAGCGTAAAAATTAAGCGCAAAGAATTTGAAGAAGGGCTCGAGCGCGCTATTGTGCACTACGCCAAGCGCCAGCTCACCTGGTTTAAGCGCAATAGGGATATTCACTGGGTCACTACTCCCAACGACGCTTTGATACTCGCGAAGGAGTTTCTTTCGGCTTAGGGGTGCCCGAGCCACCGCACGCGCGCATAAACCCTTCGTGCAACTCTGCTAGCTCTGGTTTCGACATATTCGCAAACACCTCCTCGGTAGTCTCTGACTGCTCGCGAAACGCTTCGTCTTTTTCTAACACCTCAGGGTGCACCTCGAGTGCTCGCACATTAAACCCACGTAGATAGAGCCCTGAGAGCGTGCGCACGCGAGAGAGTGCCACGTAGCCCTGACCGTATTCAAATGCCTCCGAGAGATCCATCAGCGCACTATCAAGCGACATGCCTTGGCTCTTATGCACTGTAATTGCCCACGCGAGACGCAGTGGTAGTTGTGTAATCTCTGCCAACTTCCTGTTTCCATCGAGTATCGCCCATTCTACGGGCTCTACCTGCAACCGTCGGCCACCCTTAATTCGTACGATAGGCTGTTTGTTAGAGGCAAAGTCCATCACCTCGCCTAACGTACCATTTACGTAGTCGCCTTCAGGGTCATTCTTCGTAAAAAGCACTTTGGCGCCCACTTTCAATTGAAGTCGCTCGGGCGAAAGACAGTTGCGCTTCAGCGTTTCGATAAGCATTGGCGCGCCGCGCGATGTCATTTCGTATACATGGTAGGTGCCGCGCAGTTTAGCAAGCTCACGCTCGTTGAGTGCGTCGACATTCGCATTATGGGGGAACAGTTTTGTTGGTTCTTCGCCTTTTTTGGGTTCTACATTACGCGACTGCAACAAGGTATGATGTGTTTTATCTGGAGCACCACGACGCAGTGCCGACAAAAATGCCAAAAACTCTTTGTCCTCCTGACGATGCTGCTCGTGCAAATAGCACACGAGCGGGTTGGCTCGTTTCCACGAATAGGCAGTGAATGCAAAGGGCGAGCGCGGCTCATCATACTCAATACTCATCGTCTCTTGTATGACAGGTCTATACTTCACCACCGGCGGAAGCTGAAAAAAGTCGCCTACAAAAATTACTTGGAGCCCACCAAAGGCTCGCTCACTCCCCCGCAAGGTCCGGCATACCTGGTCCACCATATCAAGCGTTGCGGCCGAGAGCATGGAGATCTCGTCAATGATGAGTACGTGGGCATTTTTTACCCGACGCACCACCTTCTCTTTTTGGGTAATAAGATCGAGGTCATAGTCAGTTAAAAATTCTTTGACCCCAATACCACACCACGAGTGTACCGTCATACCATCGATATGCGTCGCTGCTATGCCCGTGGAGGCGGTGACCGACGCCTCAATACCTTTGGACGCCAAATACGCCACATAGGCGTTTACCGTATGTGACTTACCACTCCCCGGCTCTCCGGTTAAAAAGACGTTCGCACCGGTCTTGAGGATTGTGAGTGCGTCGTCTTGAGTCACGAGCGTATTCTACCGCAGTGCAACGCGTTTGTATGTATTGCCAGACTTCGCTAAAGCTTCGTCCTGGCGAAGGCGGGTTTACCTCGCCGAAATCCCGTCAAACGGGATGTAGGCGGGCCCACGAGGATTCGAACCTCGATCAACGGTTTTGGAGACCGCTATTCTACCATTGAACTATAGGCCCACGGGGCTAAAAAAACTAGCCCGTGGCGCTTAGTATACCTAAAAAATTACTTACGCGCCTCTTTGTGCACGGTTTGGGCACGGTCCCACTTGCAGAACTTTTTGAGCTCGATTTTACGCTCCACCAGCTTTTTATTCTTGGAGCTCCAATAGTTTATACGCTTGCACTTGTTGCACTGCAGCTTAATTAATCGGTCCTGTGACATGCGCCACAATATACCCTAAAAAAACTTAGGACGCAAGCTACGGCAGCACCGTCGCCCCCGGGCAGAAGCTAAAGAGGAGGTTTACACCGGCATATGCTTGATTAACAGAGTTAGGAGCGCTTATGGTGTATTTTAAATTACACATTTGCGCCTGGCTTAGCCCCACCCGTTGCATAAGGTCTTGCTGTGCCTGCTGCCGGATTGCACCAAGAGGTTCCTGGTATAGAACGATATTAAAATATCCTCCTTGCGTAAAATAATCGATAACATATGGGGGATTTTCGGTAGCAGTAAGGTCCTCAGGGTCTTCCTTGAAGTGATACCCGAGATACTGTTGCCCAGCATTTGCCGGATCTTTGTACGTATCTTTGTCTTTCATAAAGTCGCGCACAATCATCGTACCACCATCATTTGCTGCAACAGTTAAACCCACTCCTCCAGTGTCGGCAGTGCCCGAGGGCGTAGTATTGGTTGTATTCCCCTGAGTATTTCCACTTGTGGGGAATGGGACGATACCGGTGACGTCTGTCTGTGTACTCGGTTGCTTTATAAACACAAGCAACAACCCCACAATACTCACCACTATCCCCACACCAACGAGTGCTATTTTCATATTTTTACTAGTATTTTATAGATACACGATAAGACGTTTGCGGGTCGTATGTGTTAACACACGTGGTTGCAGCAGGGTTCCATTGTTGGTTATATCCCACATTCCCACATCCAGATGCGCTCCTGCAAACACCTGTCCATGGCTGGTACCCACTTTTCTGAAAAAGAACCATCGCGGTGGCGACATTACATTCAGCATTACTTTGGTTACTAATGCCACGACAATTTGCTGGAGCGTAAGAATTCCAATTTCCTTGTGTAATTTGGAATACCCCGCACGCGTTTTGGTTGCTACAACCCGCTGCTGAACCAGAATTTTCCGTCTGAGCGATGCACGAAAGTGCCTTGATCGTGCCATCTGAGAGGTTAGAAATGCCGGCTCGTTGAGCTGCTGCGGCAATTGTCTCAGTACTACAATTTGAAGTAGTACATATAGTGGTACCACGACTCCCCTTGGCTCCTGTTGGGGTGGTTGCCGTCCCTGCAGGAGTAATGGTTGTTCCGTTTGGTAAAAACAAGTTTGTAAATATAGCACCAACACTGTTCGAGCGCGGCCGATCATCCGTACAACTAAGCGAATTCCAACTCCAGCCATTGGTAAAGAAATTCGGGTTCATAAGAGCGTTTACCAGTGTTTGTACGATGAGGTAGCCGGACAGAGCGATAACAAGGCCGATGACGACATGTTTGAAGATACCTTTGGCTTTTTTGATTCCTTCAGGTTTGTAGGTAGAGGTAAAGAGCATGATGCCCGCCCACGCGAAGAGGCCCGCCGAGAGCGGAATTGAGATGATGATGAGGAAGTTGATGATGTTTTGGATGAGTTGACCTAAATAACATATATTACAGCTCGCAGCATCTCCAGGAATATTATTAGGCCCGTTATCTCGAGAAACAGAGGACGACCAACCACACGGCACCAAAAAACTTGATACTCCTCCCCCACCCCCCGACCCTGTTGTCACCGTCTGTTGGTTGCCGCTAAACTGGTTGCTCGAAGGTTGTGTCTGATACTTAGAAGGGTCCAGTGGGTACGGATTGCCGGTTGAGTATGAACCTGTGGTGTATGAGGAGTTGTACGTTGCTCCAGAGCCTCCAGAAGCAGAACCGGTGCCGCCTGTTGCGGCCGCGTTTACTACTACCGAGGTTTGGCAGGTCGCAGTACCCGCGGGGCCAATGAATGTGCCGGCGAATACCAGCTCTCCTGGAGTAGATGGTTGTATGGTTAATTGTCCCGATGGGCCCACACCCCCTATGCGGGTAATGGTGCCAGCTTCTGTATTAGTACTCGACCAATTTACCGTTACCGTATTTCCTACAAAGACTGAGGAGGGTGCGGCTTTGATGACACAAGTGAGGAGGGTTTGGGCAAGAGCAAAAGAGGGAGTAAAAATGGCAACTACCATGAGTAAACCGCTCGCCGTGCGGCAAAAACGCTTCATAATTAAATCCTACCATTGAAATAAAATGGTGGTCGACAATATGCACAAAATGCCGTATCGTATAAATCACGCGTCGGTGGCAGAGTGGTCAATTGCAATTGACTGTAAATCAATCGCCCTTGCGGCTACGTAGGTTCGAATCCTACCCGGCGCACCAAATAAAAAATCGCTAGCACTGGCTAGCGATTTTTTGTTTATGTGCTGCCGGAGCAAGATATGAGATATCTTGCGAGTAGGATTCGAATTTCTCTGCCATCCGGCGAGCCCCGGGGCGCATAAAACGAAAACCCACCGAAGCGGGTTTCCGCTGGTGGGTCACATTAGCCTCTGTCTGCAAGCGAGTGCAGAAACTCAGCAAATTCATATGCGTCGACACGCATTTTAGCCAGGTGCCGTCGGCGATTGAAGGGCAACAACATGATCCTGTCCCCCATTGGATAGAGAACCCACCAATTTTTGTTTGGCTTACCGTCGTCTTTATTGGGTCTGTTCTGTTTTGCTACGAGCCCAGCAACAAACTCAAGATCTCGCGTTGTGATGTTGACCCAAGGGCATGCGCCCTCTAAATCTTCATGGCCGTGACACGACATTGTCGTATGTACGCCGAGCCTGCCAAGGGCGGCAACCAGTGGGCGTATGTATTCGTCGACCGGCATTCCGTTACCGTCAGCAAGTGTGTCCACCCAAGCCTGGGCACCCTCACGCGTCTTGTAGCTTTTCATCGAACCCTCCTGTGCTGAATATATATTAAAACATATTTAATATTCTGTCAAATTTAAAAGTATGGTCCCAATATAAATGGGTATTTTGATAGAAATTAGGCTCTGTCTCGGCACCTAACACGGCCTCCTAGCGGGTCTTAAGCGACTCCAAAATTGGCATAACCGTATCTTATACGGGCCCGTATGGCGGCCGTGGTGTAGCCCGCCCGCACCTTTTCACTAGTAAGAAAAGGCTACAGTATGAGCAAAACATCGACATGGAGGTTAACCCGAAAAATCAACAAGGATGATTAAACAAAGAGGCTTGGGACTGGTTCCGAACACACCGCTAATAGATTCCGTCTATACAAAACTCAAAAACCGTTCGAATTTCGTTCCATACGGCGCACAAACGAAAAACCTGAGGCTTCTGCCTCGGGCTTTTTCGTTCTCGTGTTCTTGGTAGAAGGATTCGAACCGCGGGCGATTTATCCTTTAGAAATGCGCGCAGACGCATGTAGAAGATGAAGTATAAATCGTGTCGAAAATGAGCACGTTTTCGACCCGCAGCCGACCACAAGTTGGCGAAGGTCTCGAGTCGCAAACGAGAGGCGAATCCTACCCGGCGCACAAACTTGCTAAACTTAAACTATTGTGATATTTTGTTTTTAGTAATATTCCAAACGGAGGTCCACATGACTTTCCCATCAACTGTGCGTGGAGAGGTTGCGGTATTTGATCTTCTTTCTCATTTCGAGCAATTTATGGGGGCTCCCTTTGGGGTATCTCGTGAAGCTCGCCTCAGCGTAACACCTCAAAGGATCTGCCTCTTGGGCTTACGGCTTGCTCGTAGCAACGAGCTGTGGCCGAAATCATCTGACGACGTTGTTTTCAACGGTTACAACCGTGAAGCGGCGTTCGATGGTCTAATGGAAGTGCGTAAGAAACTGGGAACCATTGTAGTTCCAGAATAACCGCCCACTAGGAGCCCCCGGCTTCGGTTGGGTGGTTTCTGTTTTTAGAGTAGACAAATATTTATCTAGCAGTAGAGTGGGGCCACGTATATGGAGTCGGTAGTCGATATTGTCGACGGGCTCATCGAGGAGGCGCTCCAAGCGCGCGCTTCTGATATTCATTTAGATCCTTCCTTGAGCGAGCTCAAAGTGCGCTTCCGGGTCGATGGGGTGCTCCAGCGAAAGTACACCATCCCCAAACACCTCCACTCTGAAATCCTCTCGCGCATCAAAATTCTCTCCCACCTGCGCACCGACGAACACCAAGCGACCCAAGACGGTCGCTTTCGTTTTTCTACTACCCAAAACACCCTCGACATGCGTGTTTCTATAGCTCCTACATTTTATGGAGAAAACGTGGTGCTTCGACTACTTACAAAACATAAAGAAGTACACACCCTAGCATCACTTGGCTTCAGCAACAAAGACCAAGAGACCCTCCATGATGCTCTAAAGCGCTCCAGTGGCATGATACTTTCAACCGGCCCCACCGGCTCAGGAAAAACAACCACGCTCTATACCCTACTTTCGATGCGTAACACGAGTGAAGTATCTATCGTCACCATTGAAGACCCTATTGAGTACGCTATTGATGAGGTGAAACAAATTCAGGTGAACCCTCGCGCTGGGCTCACGTTTGCAAACGGTCTGCGATCGATTTTACGCCAAGATCCAAACATCATTATGGTGGGCGAAATTCGCGATGCCGAAACAGCATCCATAGCAGTAAACACGGCGCTCAGTGGCCACCTTTTACTTTCTACCCTTCACACGAATAATGCAGCCACCACACTTCCGCGCCTCTTGGATATGGGGGTTGATGCATATCTCGTCGCTTCCACTATGTCGCTGGCTATCGGCCAACGTCTTGTGCGTGCTGTGTGTACCCACTGCAAAGACACACGCGCAGCACATGCACTAGAAACAAAGATGGTAGGGAGTACCACCGTGCACTTTGGGCGTGGATGTGACACCTGTGGTGGCTCCGGTTATAGCGGCCGACTGTGTATGAGCGAGATTTTAATTGTCACCGACCCACTGCGCGATGCAATTATGCGCAAGGCCTCTGCAAAAGAGTTAGAAGCTCTCGCTGTTCAAAATGGCATGACCACCATGCGCGAGGACGGCCTTTCAAAAGTCCGCGCTGGCCAGACAACACTCGAGGAGGTGCTACGCGTCTTGCATCCATAACCATGAGACCCTTGCCACTGAAAGAGCAGACATTATTTTTAAAACGCCTCGCCTTTTTGCTCCAGGCACACATACCCCTCGTTGATGCCCTCCTCAGTATTAAAAATCAAGCTCGCAGCAAGGGTAACGCAAAAAGAATATGGGCCGCTGCACAGTTAGTCTCTGAAGGGAAACCGCTTGCTGAAGCACTGCACACGCAGCGCCTACTAAGTGACTTCTCGCTCCACCTCATACACGTGGGTGAAATAAGCGGAAACCTTTCTGCTAACCTTACCTACCTGGCTGATGAGCTCTACAAAAAGCAACAGCTGCGCCGCAAGGTACAAAGCGCACTGTGGTATCCCCTGTGTATTAGCGTAGTAACGCTCGGCATAACTGGCGCACTCATAACCTACATATTTCCAAAACTCATGCCTATTTTTGTCAGCATGGGTACTGAACTACCACCGACCACGCGTGCACTTATACACACCGCCTCCTTTCTACAAGCATGGTGGTGGGCACTTCTTCTTGTCATCACTCTGGGTATACCATCTGCAATATTCGCATACCGTCGCATACCCCAATTAAGACGAGCGAGTGACGTACTACTACTCTATACACCACTTGTGGGCGGCATGACACGCCGATACCACACTGCCACCACCGCGCGCACCTTGGCGCTACTCCTAAAATCGCACGTACCCCTACTCGAATCATTAAAAACCTGTGCTCACACTTCAAGTAACTTCCTCTATGCTCGCGCACTGAGCACCGTTGCCATACAGGCGGCACGGGGGAAGGCTCTCTCTCTTGAATTCGCGCGCTCGCCAAAATTGTTTCCAGATCTATTCGTACACCTCGTGGCCATCGGCGAAAGCTCCGGCAACATAGAAGAAACCTTGCAGTATCTCGCCATATTGTATGAGGCAGAGGTTGATGAGTACTCAAAAAATATTACGAATGCGGTTGAGCCGATACTCATGCTCACCATGGGGGCGCTGGTCGGTCTTATAGCCGTATCCGTCATTACCCCCATTTACAGTATTACTGAACACTTACAACCAACCTAGTATGTCTCTACCTATAAAAGGTTTTTCGCTTATAGAAATACTCTTTGTCCTGGCAATCCTTTCCCTGTTAGGAGCGAGTGGGCTTTATGTAAGTTATACGAGCATAGGACGTTTATCGCTTCAGGACGACACGAAGATGCTTACCCTGCTGCTGCAAAAAGCGCGCTCACATGCCCAGAGCAATATCGATGCTGTGTCGTGGGGCGTGTGCACTACCAACGACAGCCTCATTCTTTTTTCTGGCAACTCGTATGCCACCCGCTCGCATGAAGAAACACTTTCACACACCAGCACCATAACAGGTATCGAGTGTTCAATGGGCGGCGTAGTATTTGCACCACTTTCAGGAAACACCATCGACACCACGATAGATACACACCATACCGGCAACACAAAAAAAGTTTTTATTAACCATGCAGGACGTATTGAAACCAACTAGTGGCATGAGCACCCTTGAGCTCCTGGTAGCGAGCGCGATCATGACAAGTGCTCTCGGTGCGGTGGCAGCCATGCTCTTTGGTGCTCAAGATACCCTACGCGCCGCCGCAAAAGATATTGATCAGGTGCTACGCGTATCTGTCTTACCTCCTCAAGTACCACAACAATACGGCTGTGAGCAACTCGCGAGTCGCGACTGGTCACACCCCCTGCATTACGACTACCCCACCGCAACCCTAGGCACAAGCAGTGGTATGGAAATTACCGGTATGCAGGTACAAAATAACTTGCTTTACATGAGCTCACGCACAAGCACCACCAACAACACGCTCAACATTTTTTCTCTCTCAACTCCCACGGCACCACCCACCTATCTCGGCGGTGTAGACAATAATCCGAGTATCGTGAGCGCGGGGCTCACCAGCATTGCAGTGCGTGGCGAGTATGTTTATGCCGCGAGCGGCTATGGCGCCAATTTTACCTCATGCGCCGAGGCAGCAAACTGTGCGCAGCTCCAAATATTTGACACTCACGATCCCGCACACCCAACTCTTACCACTAACCGCAAAGTACCCGGCGTTTCAGGCGCAAGCGGTCAGGGCGCCGGATCAACCATTCTGTATCGTGGCGGATATGTATATCTTGGCCTAACCAAAACAAGTAGTGGTCCTGAATTTACTATTTTTGATGTCGGTGCAAACAGAGGCTCATTCTCAAACCCTGTGTGGCTCGGGGGGTTTGTCGTCGGACGAACCATTAACGCCATAGAAGTAAGCGGCGACACCGCGTATCTAGCAACCGACGACACCAACCGCGAGATTATTGCGCTTGATATATCTGACAAAACCCATCCGCGCTTAGTAGATATCTTTAACCCACCGGGCACCGCAAACTTCGGGTATGGTTTTAGCGTCGCCCGTATACGCGACTCACTTCTTTTAGGGCGCAGCTATGTTGGCAATGCGCCTGAGCTATACCAACTCGACTCTCTGTTCAATCCTACAGACACGCATGACCTTGGTACAAGCGGGAGTCCTGACGGAGTTGATGCGCTACTGCCCGCCGGAGATACCGTGTTCGCTATTACGAATGCGCAGCTGTACCAACTACAGACAAACACGCACACTCTCACCAATCTGTTGTCGCTTTCGAGTTTTGGTTCACTAGCAAGCGGCCGCCGCAGCTCGCTAACCTGCATGGACTCATTTCTTATAGCCGCCCTACCCAAAAGCCCACAAAACCAAGACGTACTCTCATTCATTACCACACCATGAAGGGCTCCACTCTTATCGAAACGGTACTCTATATCGCGCTGCTTAGCATACTACTTACCGGTAGCATCACTACCTCATTTCAACTACTCAAGAGTGCGAATACAGACACCACGCAACTAGAATCCTATGATGAAACGGTGTTTGTGTTTCAAAAAATAGCTTGGGCGCTTTCACAATCACCAAACCAAGCTCACGTGCTCTCACCAAACACAAGGGCACATAGCGACCTGTTGTCTCTCCTCTCCCCGCATGGCTACATAGCACTGTGTGTCTACAACCACGAGCTGCGTATCTATGAAGGGTACCGACCGACGCCCTCCTGCGATGATGCAGCGTTCACCCCACTGACACGAAGCCTCACTAACGCATCGAACTTCGATATTTTTATAGATTCGGGACACATCGCGCGCCTCTCCCTCACACTCAACACCACAACGTACACCACGACCGCCTACATACCCTAATATGCAAAGAGGATACATAGCACTCACTTCAGTTATCATCCTAATAGCAATACTGCTGGCGTTTTGCGCAACGCTGAGCGCACATGGCTTCTTCGCACGGACAACGATTCTGCGTTTTGAATATAAAATAAAAAGTGAAGAGATTATGCGATCCTGCGTTTCCTCTGTGCTACAAAAACTTGCCGATACCGCCACCTACAAAGGGGACGAGACTGTCGACCTACACGGATTCGCGTGCACCATCTCGCAAAGTGCGGGTGGTGACCCGCGCCCATTCACTCTCACCACCACATACCACCACTCCTACACCCGGTGGCAAATACGTATTTCTCTCGCAAATCTTGACGTACTCGATCGAATTGAGGTGCCGTAAATTTTTGCTTGCACGCCAAAAAGCTGGTGGTACTCTAGCGGCAGATTTATACAATAAGTTTGAATATATGCAGCATCCACGTTTGGGGCGTTTGTCTCATGCTTGTGCGCGTACTCAGGGGTTTACACTTATTGAAATTCTCATCGTCATCGGGATCATCGCTATTTTGGCAGCGGTGGTTATTGTTGCGCTCAACCCAGCGCGGCAGTTTGCCCAGGCGCGCAATTCACAGCGCCAGAGCAACGTGACGACTATTCTCAACGCCATTGGGCAAAACATGGTTGAAAACAAAGGCACGTTTACCTGCGGCTCGGTCACCGTACCAGCCACTGCCACCAATATCGGGACCGGCGCGAGTTTGGTTGACCTCTCGTGTCTCACCCCAACCTATATCCCCAGCAGTATCCCGACCGATCCAACCGGTGGCACCGCTGTGGACACGCAATATACGATCGCAGTGGATACTAACGGCCGCTACACCGTCTGTGCCCCACTTGCCAACGAGGCGGCGCTGGGTAATCCTGGTGCGTACTGTGCGACGCGATAAATAAAACTAGCTTACATAAAAAGAATCGGGCGGCCTGCATATGCAGGCCGCCCTCTGTCTTGCATCACACCACCCACTTAGGTTGCCTACCCATAGCCAGATCTCTCGCAAATGTAGCGTCGATGATTTGATGATCTTCAACCCTAATTCCAAGATCTAAAATTGCATCTCTCGCAATGTGTCCCTTCACGTTACTTGGGACGTACAAAACTCTTACTCCCTCGCAAGATAGCAGTAAGACAGGATACCCCGCAGCCAACACCTTATGCTTGAGGTTATCAGCAAAATTATTCTTCAAAGCACCAGGCGTCAGCTCCCACAGCAAAAGCACTGTGCCTGCGAGAGTGCCTTCTTGCATCTCAGCAACAATCTTAGTACGATCTGGCCGCTCATCCGGAGAAAAATCTCCTTCAAGCCAAGAGCAGTGAAAGTCCAAGCAAGATATTGGGCGCTCAGGCTTGCTCCACAGCCGACACCCTCTCCCTTTGTCGCAGTGCTT